>VYAQ01000073.1 GCA_009844885.1 Gemmatimonadota bacterium | reverse complement strand
CCACCCCACCGCCCGGCTGCCTCATCGCGCGGCCGCGGAGGCCGCCAGAAAGCCCCGGCGCGTCATGATGGCCTGGCCCGCCGGCGACGCCGCGAAGTCGATCCACAGCTCCGCGCCCTCCGGGTTGGCGGCCGCGGTGAGGGCGCCCATCAGGTAGTCGGCGCGCACGTTCACCCCGTCCGGCAGCGGGATCACGCGCACGCGGCCCGGGACGGCATCGGTGCGGTACACGATGGCGGCGTCGGCCGCGCCCAGCTCGACCTTGGCGCGGGCGAGGCGGACGTTGCTTTCCTCCGACGCGACGCTTGCCAGAACCGCGGCCTCGAAGTCCGTTCCGCGCCGCCCGGCCGCCCTTTTCAGGGCCATGCGGGCGTATCGGCCCGCCGGCACGTGCTCGGTCCCGATCACCAGCCGGCGCGCGCGGGGAAGGTCGGCGAAGTCCGTGATCGCGGCGGGGTTGTCACGCGGCACGATCACCACGAGCTCGTTGCCCGCAAACACCCGCCCGCCGGTGACCAGTCCCGCGCGCACCAGGGCGTCGAGGTGGCGCTGGTCGGCGGACGCGAATACGTCGGCGTGGGCTCCCTGCTCGATCTGGAGCCGCAGCACCTGGCTGCCCGCGAAAACCGGAACCACGTCGATCTCCGGGTAGGCCGCCTCGAACGTCCCCGCCAACTCCTGGAACGCCTCGGTCAGCGACGAAGCGGCGAAGACGCGAAGCACCTCGCGCTCGGGTTCGCTCCCGCCGCACCCCGCGATCAGGGCCGCGGCGAGCAGTCCGTGGAGAATGCCGGGGGGATTTTGTCCACGGGCTGCCAGGACGGCCCGGCACGCGTTGCGCCGGTGGCCATCCCCACCGGCCTTCGCGGCCCAACGGCGGATACGGCGCGACGCCGCTTGCGGCGCCAGCGCCGGTTTCACGCGGCTTCCACCGTGGTGACCTGTCCGCTCAGGGACCCGTCGTAACCCGGAAGGTGCTCCATTTCGGCCCGGAAATCCGGGTCGTCGAGCGTCTCGAGCAACCGCGGTACGGGCGATTTCGAGGCGTGGTCGGCCGACAACACCAGGTCGAAGCGCTCTTCCGTGAGGGGCAGGAAGTCCAACCCCTCGGCCAGCGCCGCGCTCTCGATCGCGATGCCGACATCGGCCGCTCCCCAGTGCACCAGGCGCGCCACGTCGCGATGATTCGCGGCCAGAGGTCCCCTGTCGTCCGGCGCGCCGCCGCCCGCCTCCTCGGCCAGACGCGCGGCGAGGTCGTGGGCCCCGGACCCCGCCTCACGGCGAACGATGCGCAGCCCCTTACGGAGCAGGTCGGCGCCGCCGGTGATCCCCAGCGGGTTTCCCGCGCGAACGACGAGACCCTGGCGCCACCGCGTCAGGTTGGCCACGAGCAGCCGCTGGTCCGGAAGCGCGCGCCGGGCGGCTGCCGCCGTGTCACCGTCGGGATCGTCGCTCGACCGGTGCAGGCCCGCGACGTGAACCAGCCCGGCACCGAGCAGTTCCATTGCGCGGCGGTTCCCCGCCGACAGCCATGTCACCCGCGCATCGCGGAAACGCCGGTCCACCCGGTCCGCCAGCGCGCCCAGGAGCGGCGCACATCCGGCGACGAGAACGTTCTGGCCGAGCTGTGTCGTCGTGCCGAGGGGGCGTACGGTTACATTCCCGCCGCTCCCCTCGGAGGTGATGATCCCGTCGGCGGCGCTGGTAGCGTGCGCGGGCAGGCGGTGCGCGACCCAGCGGTCGCCGATCCGGCCCAGGGCCACGCGCGACCCGCCCGCGTCCCCTTCCGCCGATGGCGCGAGGCGAGCGCTGATTCCGCCGTCGGCGGCGAGTCGGAAGATCTCCTCGATGCCGCACCCCAGCGAGTAGGCGATGCGCAGCGCGAGCCGGGTGGACGGAACGTTGCGGCCCGCCTCGATCGCCAGAATGGCCTGCCGGGAGACGCCCACCTGCTCCGCCAGGGCCGTCTGCGACAGCCTGGCTTCCTTCCGCCTGTTCTTCAGTTGGTTCTCGAATCCGTGCTCGCTCATGACATCTCTCCGGTTGGCCGAATGGGGACCGAGTCACCGCAATGTAATGTCTACATTACATAATGTAAACTATAGTTGACTTTATTGCGGATCCCGGAGATTGGCGAGTGGCCGAGAGTGCCGGCCCCGAGAGCCCGTGGAAAACCCCCCACGGCCTCCTGCCAAGCGCGAGCGCTCCTATGCCATGCGCGGGCGCTCCTATGCCATGTGCGGGCGAATCGCCTGTGCGAGCGAGACCTCGATGTCCCAGACCGCGGCGGTTACCGCGCGGCCGATGAGGTCCATTTTGCGGATCAGCTCGATGCGTGGGAGCACCGCTCGCAGTTCGCGCTTCGAGAGCAGTTCCGCGAAGATGCCGCAGGCGTCGGCCAGGCCGATCATGACGACATCGCGAGGCGTGGGAACGATGTCGCTGAAGAGGACTTCCATCAGACGCAGCTTCACTTCGCGCTCGGCCTTGCCATCGATGACCGGGTAGCGTCTGGACCGGAAGACCCAGAGGAAGCGGTCTTCGCGGCGCTCCAGGATCCCGCGTTCGATGAGGCGGTCGATCGCCGACTCGCGAATGTCGTCGGACATTCCGGAGGCCCGCTCCACCCAGAACCGGGCGTCGCGCTGGTGCTCGTGCGCGGCGATGTCGGTCAGCAACGGATCGAGGATTGCGTCGTCCATCGGCGTCGGGTCGACGAGGATCAGCTTCTCCATGTCGGTGTCGATCCGGTCTTCCAGCGCCAGGTCCATGAGGACCGCACCGCCGAGTGCGTACCGCAGGGACCAGTCGGGCACCCGGATGAACCTCTCCTCGTCGTCGTCGAGGAGGAGCAGCATGACCTCTTCCGCGAATCTCAGCATGGTCTTCGGTTCCTTGCAGTGAAATCGCCCGCCCGGGCGCTGCCGGCTGCAGGAGATGGCGCTGCCGGCTCTAAAAGATATTGACTTCGACTTCTCGCTGCTCTTTCAGGAATCGCGCATGGCGGAAGGCGGTGATGTCGAGCGTGTGGGAGCGGCCCTCGGCGGCCAGTTCCGACACGGCCAACCCGGTCGCGGGCGAGTGCATGATTCCGTGGCCGGAAAACCCGCACGCGTCGATCCATCCCTCTGCTTCCGGGTGGAAGCCGATGACGGGTCCGTTGTCGGGGGTGACGCCGTAGTACCCCCACCAGCTGCCCTGGCGGTCCACGCCCAGGTCGGCCCACCACGGATACCGCTCGACGCCGGTGATCAGCACATGCTCCAGCCAGCTCCAGTCTATGCCCTCGGTGAAGCCGTCGTCGGCGTGGGCATCAAGGCCGAACAGGATCCGGTCGCCCTCGCTCCGCAGGTAGACGCCGGTGCCGAGATCGATGGTGAGCGGGTAGACGCGCTCGTCCGCGACGGGTGCGCTCAGGAAGATCTGAATGCGCTTCGGCCGCACCGGTACCTCGAGGCCGGCCAGGCGCCCGAGCACGCCCGACCAGGCGCCGGCGGCGTTGACCACCTGGCCGCACGCGAAGGATTCGCCGCCCGCTTCCAGCGTCCAGCCGCCGCTTTCGTGCCGGACTGCGGCCACCGCGTGCCGGAACCGGTAGTCGACCCTGCACTGGCGTCCCATGGAGACCCAGGCGTGCGTCGCCATGTGGGGATCGATGATCCCGTCCCAGGGGCCGTACGTCGCCCCGCCGAGGTCGTCCGTTTCCATGGGGACGTAGCGGCGCGCGTCGGCGGGTTCCAGGACCTCGACGGGCGCGCCGAGGCTGTGCTGGAGCGCCACGGACTCCAGGTGCCCGTCCCATCGCTCCGGCGGGACGAGGAGCAGGTAGCCGATGTCGCGATAGCCGATCTCGAAGCCGTGCCGTTCGCGGAAGCCGCGGTAGACGGGCAGGGAGTACATCGAGAACTCGATGTTGGGACGCGTGGTGAACTGGACGCGCACGCCGGCCGCGCTGCGCCCCGTCGAGCCGAGCGCGGGAGCGGCCTCGCGTTCCAGAACGGTGACCGACAGCCCGCGCCGGGCCAGGTGGTATGCGCAACTGGCCCCGACGATGCCGGCGCCGACCACGACGACGTCGCTGGTGTGGGTGGCCCCCCCAAGTGGGTGCGCGGGGGTCACGGCACCGCTGCCCCTACCGCCGGGTGAACGCGACGCTTCCCTCGATCTCCGCGTGCAGCACGGCCACCTTCCCGTCGGTGCCGATCTCGAAGCGGAGGAACTCGTGCTGGTTGACCGGATCCGTCCAGGTGCTGCGGAACGTATCGTAATGCCAGTGCTCGAGGGTGCCTTCGAACCCCGCCCCGAAGGTGGCTCGAAGCACCCCGCGTTCCTCGGTCACGACGAATTCGCCGTACATGTCGCTCTCGTAGGTGCCGACGTACTCGGCGAGCGGCAGCGTCGGGGACGTGCCCTCCAAGCGGCTCTCCTCCACCTGCCGGGCCTGCGCGCGGGCCTGCTCCTCCAGTTCGGCGAACGTCTCCTTCATCATCTCGTTCCACGGCAGCTGCTCACCGCCCTCGAGGCGGTCGACGAGATGGTGGGCGAGCGCGCTCGTGAATCCGTTGGCACCGTTCAGGTTGGTGAGGATCACCCAGCCGTAGTCGCGTTCGGGAACCATGACCACCAAAGCTGTCATTCCGTCGATGTTGCCCCCGTGGGACACCATCTTGATGTCGCGGTAGTCGGTCAGGAACCAGCCCAGCCCGTACAGCAGGAAATCCGACTCGGGAAAGACGGCCGACCAAAGGCCCTCGGCCCGAAGGAACATCTGGGCGGTGTGCATCTCGGCGACCGCCGCTTCCGATATCAGCCGCTCGCCCTCGTACTCGCCACCGGCCAGTTGCATCCGGACCCACTGGGCCACCTGCATGACGCTGGAGTTGATCGAGCCCGCGGGCCCCGCGTTGTCGATGTCGCGGTACGGCACCGCCGTGAGCTCGCCGTCGGGTGTCTCGATGTGCGGCTCGGCCACGTTGTCCAGCCTGGCGAGCGGCCCGATCAGGGTGGTGCTGCGGGCCATGCCCAGCGGCCTGAAGATGCGCGCGGCCACGAAGTCGTCCCAGGTCATTCCCGAAACCGCCTTGATGACCTCGCCCGCCGCGATCCACGTCGTGTTGTTGTATTGGAAGGTCGAACGCAGCGGGAACGTGACGGGTTGGTGGCGGACCCGATCGAGGATCGCCGCGCGCGTGAGCCCGCTCGCGTACCAGATGCGGTCGCCGCGAAGGAGCCCGGTGTTGTGGCTCATCAGGTCCCGGATGCGGATGTTGCGGGTGATGTAGGGATCGCTCAGCTGGAACGTGGGGAGGCGATCGACCACCCGGTCGTCCCAGGACAGCTTTTCCTCGTCGACGAGCATCGCGATCGCGGCGGCGGTGAACGCCTTCGAGGAGGAGCCGATGGCAAAGATCGTGTTTTCGTCGACCGGATCGGAGCCGCCGATCCTCTTGACGCCGAACCCCCTGGCGTAGGTGACGTCGTCGCCCTGCACGATGGCGATGCCCACGCCCGGGACGCTCCAGTCCTGCATCATCTCCTGGATGGTCTCGTCCAGCCCGGCCAGCGGATCCTGGCCCCACGCCGAGGTCCCAGGGGAGAGGAGAAGAAGAAGCGCGGCGGCCGTTGCGACCAGTCCCGCACGGATTCGAAGCATTTCCATTACCAGTTCCCTTGCCATCACCAACTCCCCAGTTCGCCTGCCCGCGCGATCACCCCCGACAGGCGGGCCGCGGCGTTGCGCCAATTGGTCCTTACCGAGTTCTGAGCCAGATCGGGATCGCCGGCCGCGATGGCGTCGACAATCACCTGGTGTTCCTGCACCGATACCGCGATCTGGTCCAGCAGGGCGTCGACGTAAAGCCGCGTGTACCGCTCGGCCTGCGGCTTGATGGCGTCGTGCAGGGCCAGCAGCCGGGGGCCGGCGCCCCCTTCCACATACGACCGATGAAAACGGTTGTCGAGTTGGAAAATCCACTCCCGCGAGGGCGTCGATCCCTCGGCCTCGGCGAGAAGCTCGGCGTTGGTCCTGTTCAGGTCCGCGACCAGTTCATCGCGATCGTCGCGGCCCGCGGCGCCCCAGGCCGCGAGTCCCTCCATTTCGCCGACGATGTGAAGCAGTTCAAAGGCGTCGTCCTGGGTGAGCGGCGCCACGTAGGGGCGGCTCTGGCGCCCGGTGCCGGGGTCGCTGATATAGCCTTCCTGCATGAGGCGCTGCAGGGCGCTCCGAACCGGCGTGCGGCTCAGCCCCAGCCGTTCGGCGACCTCGGTCTCGATCAGCCGGGAGCCCGGCGCCAACCTGCCGTGAACGATCAGTTCCCGGAGGTGCTGATAGGCCTGAGTCCCGCGGTCGCTAGTGCCGGTTTTCGCAGGCGACATGGCTCCGATCCGTGAAGTTGTGGTTTCCCCTCACTACGAGGACAACCATGAAAAATAACATGTTGGAGTGTACGCCAGTTTTGTTCGCACTTTTGGATACCTTGCCGTATCCGATTTCGCACTGTAGCATTGGCGGCACGCAAACACTTGGTGCATAGCCCCTCACAACCTTCGGAGCGCCATGCCCGACCTCGCGCCGCAGCGTTCGGAAGCCATCCTGACCACCGTCGACGGGTCTCCCCGCGACGGGCAGTTGGCCGATACCGCGCAAGTCGAGATTCGTTCCGCGAAGACGCGGGAGGACTTCGATGCGTGCGTCGAGTTGCAACGCGATACATGGGGCCGGTCCTTCTCGGAAGTCGTGCCGGTCAGCATGATGCAGGTCACGGGCAAGATGGGCGGGATCTGTATGGGGGCCTTCGCTCCCGGCGGCGAGATGCTCGGCGTGGTATACGGTGTCACAGGAGTCCGCAACGGCGAACTCGCCCACTGGTCGCACATGCTCGCGGTGAGGCCGCGGGCCCGGAACATGGGGATCGGCAAGAGGCTGAAGCTCGCTCAGCGGGAAGCGCTGGTGGCGCAGGGCGTGAGCACGATGTACTGGACCTACGATCCCCTGGTGGCCCGCAACGCCCACCTCAACCTGAACCTCCTCGGAGCGTCGATCGATCGCTTCGTGCCCGATATGTACGGGGCCTCGGACAGCGATCTGCACCGTCTGGGAACCGACAGGTTCATCGTGAGATGGGACCTGAACCGCGAGAGCACCGCCGTGGCCAGTGCGCGCCGGGAAGCGCGGGCCAGGCGCGGGGGCTCACGGCCGATGCTTGGGATTCCGGGCGACAAGACCGGGATCCCCCGTGGTCTCGATGCGGTCGAAGTGGTGATCCCGAGCGACATCGAAGCCGTCGAGGCGAGTTCGTTCGACGAAGCGCTCGAGTGGCGTCACGCATCACGCCGCGCTTTCCAGCGACTTCTGGACGGCCGCTACGAAGTGAGCGGCTTCATCGCGGGACGAACGCACGCGAGATACGTGGTTTCGCGAGTCGCCGGGCGATAAACCCTGGCCGAGTTGCAACGCTTGGTCGAGCTGTAACGAAAGGAGTTCTTCCATGAAGCTGGCGTCGATTCGGGTGGTCCCGTGGCAACTGGCCGCGGCGGCGGTGTTGGTGTGTCTGTCGCCGGCACATGGCCAACAGGGTCTCGACGTGCTGACCGCGCGCGATGTCTTCGACCTCGAATTCGTGAGCGATCCGCGGGTCTCTCCCGACGGGTCGCAGGTCGTCTTCGTACGTCGGTGGGCCGACCCGCAAACCGACCGCAACTACTCCAACCTGTGGATCATGAGCCGCAACGGTTCGGGACTGCGTCCGCTGACCTCGGGCAAGCACTCCGACAGCTGGCCCCGATGGTCTCCTGACGGGGGCCGGCTTCTGTACCTGTCGAACGCCGAATCGGGCGGCGGACCCCCGCAGTTGCACATCCGCTGGATGGACACCGGCCAGACGCAGCAGATCACGGACCGAACGGAGGGGCCGAGGGTTCCCGCCTGGTCTCCGGACGGCACGATGATCGCGTTTTCGTCCTTCGTGCCCGACGCCGGCATGCAGCTGATTTCGATGCCGGATCCGCCCGATGGTGTCGAGTGGGCCGAACCGGCGCGCGTGATCCACGAACTGGTCCACCGCTTCGACGGAGCCGGAGACCTGGAGCACGGGTTCACCCATCTCTTCGTGATGCCGTCCGAAGGCGGGACGGCCCGGCAGATCACCAGCGGGGACTTCCATCACGGCGGGTACGTGGGTCGTTCGGGTCGGGGACAGCCCGTCTGGTCGACGGACGGCGAGTCGGTCCTGATCACGGCCAACCGGCATCCGGACTGGGAGCTGGAAAACCGCAACACCGAGATCTACGAAGTTTCGCTCGGCGGCGAGATCCGTGCCCTCACCGACCGCAAGGGCCCCGACGCGGGTGTAGCGGTTTCTCCGGACGGAGGCCGGATCGCTTACACGGGGTTTGACGACCGCTATCAGGGCTACCAGGTGACCGGGCTCTACATGGCGAACCGCGATGGCTCGGGTGTGCGCCAGGTCGCAGCCGGGCTGGACCGCTCGGTGGGCGGGCTGGCCTGGGCGCCGGATTCGGAACGTCTCTACTTCTCGTACGCGGACCACGGCAACACGAAGATCGCGTACGTGGAGCCGGGAAGCGACGAAGTGCACGTGGTGGCCGAGAACATGGGCGGATCGGGTTCGGCCTACGGGGGCGGCAGCTTCTCGGTGGGGCCGAGCGGCGTGTTCGCGTACACGACGTCGACCCCCACCGTGCTCAGCGAGGTGGCGATCGGGGCCGACCGCGGCACCCGTGTGATCACGGCCGTGAACGACGATGTGCTGGCCCATAAGACGCTTGGCGAGGTCGAGGAACTCTGGTGGCCCTCGTCGCACGACGGACGGCAGATCCAGGGGTGGATCATCAAGCCGCCGGGCTTCGATCCCTCCCGGCGCTATCCGCTGATCCTCGAGATCCACGGCGGGCCGTTCGCGGACTACGGCGACCGGTTCGACATCGAGAAGCAATCGATGGCTTCCGCAGGCTACGTCGTGCTCTACACCAACCCGAGGGGGAGCACTTCGTACGGCGAGGAGTTCGGCAACCTCATCCACCACTCCTATCCCGGCAACGACTTCTTCGACCTGGATTCGGGCGTGGACGCCGTGATCGATCTGGGCTACGTGGATCCGGAGCAGCTGTACATCACCGGTGGCAGCGGCGGGGGCGTCCTGTCGTCGTGGTCGATCGGGAAGACCGACCGCTACAACGCGGCGGCGGTGCTGTACCCCGTGATCAACTGGTACAGCTTCGCCGTGACGTCGGACATTCCGATCACCGTGGCCAAGTACTGGTTCCCCGCCATGCCGTGGGAGGACCCCGAGCATTACATGGAGCGGTCCTCAATCTCGCTGGTCGGCAACGTGACCACGCCCACCATGGTGATGACCGGGGTAGAGGACTACCGCACGCCCATGTCCGAGTCGGACCAGTACTTCCAGGCCTTGAAGCTGAAGGGCGTGGAGGCGGTCCTGGTCAAGGTGCCCGGCGAGCCGCACGGGATCCGGGTCCGGCCGAGTCACTTCATGCAGAAGATCATGTACATCATCGGGTGGTTCGACCGGTACCGGGGGATGGCGAGCTAGCGGCGAATTGATTAGACTGGTTTATTCAACTAGTTGCCGTACTCGCTCTGGAGAACGCCGATGACCACGGTTGGTGCATTCGCCGCCAAGACACACCTCTCGTCGCTGCTCAACAAGGTGGCACAGGGCGAAGAGGTGCTGATCACCAGGCGGGGTATCCCGGTTGCGAGACTCGTTCCGGCCGACGCGGCGGATCGCGGGGATGTCGCCGATGCGATTGACGAGCTTCGGTCCGTTCGGGAAGGGGTCTGTCTGGGCGGCCTGGACTGGAGGGTCTTGCGGGACTCGGGGCGCCGGTGACGGGGTTCGTGCTTGACTGCTCCGTTGCGGTAGCGTGGCTGTTCCCCGACGAGGGGACGCCCGAAACCGAAGCGCTGCTCGACCGGCTGAAGACGGAAGACGCTCTGGTCCCCGGCATCTGGCACCTGGAAATCGGGAACGTCCTTGTGCGGGCCGAGCGGAGGAAGCGCCTTGCCAGGTCGAAGGTGCCGGCCTATCTGGACCTCCTGCGGAGGCTTGGAGTCTCGACCGACACCGAAACCGATAAGCGCGCACTGCGAGAAACACTGATGTTGGCGCGTGAGTGCGGCCTCAGCACCTACGATGCCGCATACCTCGAGTTGGCGATGAGACGGGGGGTTCAGCTTGCCACGCTCGATCGTGCGCTGGTTCGCGCCGCCCGGTACATGCAGGTCGAGACCGTCCCGAAAACGAATCTTCAGGTACACGAGAAGCCATATGAGTAAAGACCGGAAACCGTCGCGGCTCTCGGCGGCCCCGTCCCGCCGCGCCGTCCTCAAGGCCGCCGCCGGAGCCGCCGGCCTGACCCTCGCCACCCCGTTCATCAACCGGGGGCGCGCTGTAGTGCAGGCACACGGCCACGGCCGGACGGCGACCCCCCAGGAATACTCCATCCGCTGCATCGATCTGGTGACCGGATCGCTCGTGATCGACATGCTGTCGCCGCTGGTCATCTCGCGCTCCATTCAGCAGCGCTGGGGTCCGGACCTGAGCGGCATGACAGCCCAGGAGGAGCAGGATTTCCGGGACTCAGAGATCGACGTCTTCCACATCGCGGTCGGCGTGGGCGGGCGCGACTTCGAGGACCAGTACGAGAACACGCTGCTCTTCGTGGCGGGCTACAATGCGATCATCGCGTCGCGGCCCGATCTCTTCGTGCGGATCGATTCGGCGGAGGATCTGGCGAGCGTGCACGGGTCGGGGCGCGCGGGGATCCTGATCGGGCTGCAGACCTCGTCCCACTTCCACACTCTCGACGACGTCAACCAGTTCTACTGGCTCGGGCAGCGGGTATCGCAGCTCACCTACAACTCGCGCAACATGATCGGCAACGGGGCCACGGAGCGGGTCGACGGGGGCATCTCGGACTTCGGCGTCGCGATCGTCGGTCGGATGAACGAGATCGGGATGGCGGTCGACGTCTCGCACTCGGGCGACCGCACCACCCTCGATGCCTGCGAGGTCTCGTCGCGGCCCGTGCTCTTCACGCACTCCAACAGCCGGGTGCTGTCGGGCGGGCATCCGCGCACCAAGACGGACGAGGCGATCCGCGCGATGGGGGCGACCGGCGGGGTGATGGGGATCACGGGCGTGCGCATGTTCGTGAAGGACAGGGAGCCCACGACCATCGAGGACTACATTGACCACTTCGACCATGTGCGTGACCTGATCGGCGTCGAGCACCTGGGCGTGGGCAGCGACGTCGACCTGCACGGCTACGACGACATGCCGACCGACGAATACGAGGCGCTGAAGAGCGCCTACAAGGACTCGTACGCGTTCCGCGACAAGATCGACATCGAGGGGGTCGACCACCCGAAGCGGATGTTCGACCTGACCGAGGCGCTGATCCGGCGCGGCTACACGGACGATCACATACGCGGCATTCTGGGCGGCAACTTCCAGCGCGTGCTGGGTGAAATCTGGGAGGTGTAAAGTGCGGATAACATTATGTAAAGGCGAGTTGACACATGGGGCGCCGCGCCGCGGGGGGCCGTGGTTGGCGACCGCCTTCGCCGGCATGGCGCTCGGCCTCGCGCCGGCCGTCGTGGCAACCGCGGCGAGAGCGCAGGAAGCACCCGTCGCGCTGGTCGGAGCGCGCATCCACACGGCCGCCGGGCCCGCCCTCGAGAACGGCACGATCGTCTTCCAGGACGGCGTGATCACGGCGCTGGGCGCGGGCCTCCCGCCGCCCGGCGATGCCGAGGTGGTGGACCTGAGCGGCATGGTCGTCATGCCCGGCATGCTCGACAACCACTCCCACATCGGCGCCGACAGCCGCGACCTCAACGAGTTCCCGATCCGGTTCGGCCCGCAGCACCGCATCCGCGACGTGCTCTCGCCCGACGACGCCTTCTGGAACGGCGCGGTCGAGGGCGGCGTCACCACGGTCATCACGGGGCCCGGCAGCGGCGAGGTGTCGAGCGGGCAGGCGATCGTGATCAAGACGTGGGGCGAGTCCATAGACGAGCGGGTCGTGAAGGAGCGCGGCGGGGTCAAGATCGCGATGGGACGGAAGCGCCCGAACCAGTCGCCGACCACCAGCATGGGGGTGACCGCCCAACTGCGCGCCAAGTTCATCGAGGCGCAGGAGTACCAGGCGAGGCGGGACGCGTGGGAGGAGGGCGGCCGCGAAGGCCCGGCCCCGCCGCGCGATTTGGGGCTCGAGGCGCTGGTGCGGGTGCTGAACGGTGAGGACCGGATCCGCGCCCACGTCCACCAGGCGCACGACATTCTGGCGATCGTCCGCCTGTCTCAGGAGTTCGACTTCTCGCTCGCGATCCAGCACTCCACCGAGGCCTACAAGGTGGCCGACGAAATCGCCGAGGCCGGGATCGACGTGGTGGGGATGCCGCTCTTCACCCGTATCGCGCTGGCCGACGAGGTCATGGCTACGGGCACGCTGATGAACGAGATGGGCGTGCGCTTCACCTTCCACACCGACGACCCGGTGGTGGGCTCCAAGTGGCAGCGCGGCAACGCCGGGCTGGGCATGCGCTACGGGATGTCCGAGCAGGACGCGCTCGAGGCGGGGACGATCAACCCGGCCGCGATCGCGGGGGTCGAGGATCGCGTGGGGAGCATCGAGGTGGGCAAGGACGCGGACATCGTGGTGCTGAACGGGACGTGGTACGAGGTCAGTACCCAGGTGACGCGGGTGTATGTGGACGGGCGCCTGGCGTACGACCGGGAAGGAGAGGGGCCATGAACCGGGCAGCGAAGTGGACCGTGCTGGCCATGGTCGCGATCCATGGCGGGAGCGCCGAGGTCCGGGCACAGACCGTCGCCCTCACCGGGGGGCTTGTTTACCCCATCTCATCGGAACCCATCGAGGGTGGGACCGTGCTCATGGTGGACGGCCGGATCGCCGCGGTGGGCGCCGACGTGGACATTCCCGCAGGCGCCGAAGTCGTCGACGTCACTGGCAGCGTGGTCATGCCCGGGATCGTCGACGCGATGAGCTACTACGGCCTGGCGGCCGAGGACATGAACGAAGTGCCGACGCCGCTGACTCCGGAGCTGCGGATCATCGAGGCGTTTTCGCCGTTCGGGACCTTCGGCTCGGGCGAGGCGGGCGAGATCCGGGTGCGCGGGCTGCTGCAGGGAGGGGTGACGGCGATGTATGTCGGGCCTGGAGACGCGACGGTTGTCGGCGGACAGGGCGTGGTGGTCAAGACGGCCGGCGCGCGCTTCGACGACCTGATCGTGCGGGAGCCCGCAGCCATCGACGTCACGCTGGGCGGCCGGCCGGCGTCGACCTACCGCGAGCAGTCGCGGTCGCCGTCGACGCGGATGGCGGTCGTGGCTCAACTGCGGGACTTGCTGGTGCGGGCACAGGAGTGGATGGCGACTTCGGACGCAGCGGCAGCCGCCCCCCGCAACCTCGGCATGGAGGCTCTCGCGCGCCTGTTGAACGGCGAGATCCCGGCCCGCGTGCAGGCCAACGCGACGCGCGACATCCGGGTGGCGATGGAGCTCGCCGAGGAGTTCGGCTTCGAACTGGTGATCGACGGCGGCGCGGGGGCGCACCAGATGGCCGCCGAACTCGCGGACCGCGGGATTCCGGTCGTCCTGGGCCCGATCTCGCACCCGTACATCTCGGGCGAGGAGATCCCCGATCCGGGAGACTACGGAAGCGTCGACGAGCGCAATGCCGTGTGGCTCAACGAGGCCGGGGTGCACGTCGCGCTGGCCAGCTTCTCGCGGGGTTTCGGTCCGTTCGGCCCCGGGGTTGCCGGCCAGTGGCTGCTGATCGACGGGTCGATCGCGCGCGGCCACGGGATGAGCGAGGCCGACGTGCTGCGGGCGGTTACGCTCAACCCGGCCGAGGTGCTGGGGGTGGCCGACCGGCTGGGCAGCCTGGAGGTGGGCAAGGACGCGGACGTGGTCGTCTTCGACGGCGATCCGCTGAGCATTCTGACCTGGGCCAGCCGCGTGTACGTGGCCGGGCAGCTGGTCCATGAGCGAGAGAACTGAGGGAGCGGAGAGGGTGAGAGCGAAGTCTCGGGCATCGGCGGGGCTGCCCGGCCCCGGGTACGGGCCCGCCCGCTGATGCGCGTCGGGGTTGTGGGCGGCGGCGTCATCGGCCTTTGCACCGCCTGGTACCTGAAGAAGCTCGGCGCGGACGTGGTCGTGATCGAGTCCGCGACCCTGGGCGACGGCTGCTCGTTCGGCAACGCGGGATGGGTCTGCCCGTCGATCTCGAGTCCCCTGCCCGCGCCCGGCCTCACGCTCAAGTCGCTCTCCTGGATGCTGCGGCGGGACAGTCCGCTGTACATCAAGCCCACCGCGCTGCCCGGCCTGGCCTCGTGGTTGCTGCGCTTCCGTTCATTCTGCAACCACGCGGATCAGAAGCGCGGGATCGCGGCCATCGCTGCGCTCAACCGGTTCACGATGGAGCGATACGACGAGTTGGCCGCCGCCGGCGTGGAGTTCGAATGCCACGAGTCGGGCGTGCTGATGGTTTTCCGCGACTCCGACAAGGCCGCGGCGGCCGAGAAGGAGGTCAAGCTGGTCACCGCGGCCAGTGCGACGAGCTGCACCGATCTGACCGAGGCCGAGGTGTACGAGCGCGAACCCATGCTGCGTCCCGGGTTCCGGTTCGGCCTCTTCGTCGGCGGGGATCGGCACGTGCGCCCCGATTCGCTGACCACCGGGCTGGGTGCGGCGCTGCGTGCCGGCGGCGCCGAGATCCACGAGGGCACCCGCGCGACCGGATTCCGGGACCAGGGACGGCGCGTACGCGGGATCGTCACCACAAAGGGCGAGCTGGGGGTCGACGCGGTGGTGCTGGCCGCGGGCGCCCACACCGGGACGCTCACGCGCATGGCCGGTTGGCCAATCCCGCTGACCGCCGGAAAGGGCTACTCGGTCACGATCGACGAGCCCAGGAATCAGCTCCGCCAGCCGCTGTACCTGGGCGGTGCCAAGATCGGGCTGACGCCCTTCCAAGGCGCGCTCCGCTTTTCGGGAACGATGGAGCTGTCCGGGATCAACCGGCGCATGGATGTGGGGCGGATCCGGTCGCTCCGGCGCATCGTGAGCCGCGAGGTGGACATCCCGGAAGCGGCGTACGGTGGCCGTGAGTGGGTGGGAATGCGACCCGTCGTCCCGGACTCGCTCCCCGTGATGGGGAAGCTGCCGTCGCGTGACAACGTGTACGTGAACACCGGCCACCAGATGCTGGGC
>VYAQ01000213.1 GCA_009844885.1 Gemmatimonadota bacterium | reverse complement strand
GTCGGGGGTGGCGGGGCTGCTGGGCCTGATCGAGGTCGCGCGGGACGAGGAGCGGCGCCACGCGCTCGGGCTCGATGAGCGCTCGCGCGTGCTCGTGTTCAATACCGAGGGCGCGACCGACCCGGAGCTGTACGCCCGAATCGTGGATTGACAGCGTGCCGGGATGAGGCGGCGCGGCGCGACGGCGCGGGGCGGGTGGTGACGCGTCCGGGTTTCCCCGGTTGCAGGGCCCGGATACCTTTCCGACCGTTCGCCCGACAACTCGCGGAGGGGGCGACGCCCATCGCCGGGACGAGGTCTCCAACATGACACAACAACCCTTCTATACCGCACGCGCCAGCGTCGCCAAAGTGGACGGCATCCATCGGCGCGCGACCCTGGAAGACGGCACTGAGGTCGACTTCGGCGTCCACGGACCGATCAAGGCCCACTACCGCCTCGATGCGGAGCCCGACCGGCCCCTGCCTGTCGATTATTTGGTCGCGGCGGCGGCCGGCTGACTGCTCGGGACCCTCAACGGCGCACTGGAGGTGCGCGGGATCCCGATGGCCAACGACGCGATCAGCGTGCGGGCCGAAGGCGTCAACGAGGTGGTCGACAGGATGGTGGTGCTCACGAAGATTCACGCGCACTACACGATCCGGCTGCCCGCGGGCGCGGTGCGCGACAAGGTGGACCGGGCGCTGGCCACGCACGTTGCGAAGTGCCCGACGGCTCGGAGCCTGGAGGGTGCGGTCGAGGTTAGCTGGTCGGCGGACGTGACGGAGGCGTAGGCGGCGAGCGCCCTGGTGCCTTGCAGCACCCGGGAACCGGGCCCCGGCGGATCAGTTCCCCGTCTCGAACCGCACGCGGGCCACCCGCTGCACGCCGAGCGAGTCGGTGGTCACGCCGTAGAGCATCGAATCCGTGGCCCAGGGGGTCGGCAGTTCGTTGATGCGGCGCGGCCAGCGGTAGCGGGCGACGAGCTCCGTTCCGGCCCAGACGTCGGCTTCGCGCGTCTCGGCCCCGTCGGCCGCGGACTTTTCGACCCACAGCCGGCCTCCAGCGTCGAAGAACATTCCTGCGAGCGGCGGCTTGCGGTCGGGGATCCCGAACGGATGATTGTCGAGGTCGGACCTGTCGAGGTCGCGCTGGATTCTGGACTCCGCCGTGGTGCGTTCGTCCGGGCTCAGCACCGGCCCCTCGAGCGGCGGCCCCTCGATCAGCGAAACGGTCCCGTCCGGATGGTGATAGTTGATCGAGTAATGCGAGGTGACGGCCTCCGCCCAGGCGCCCCCGTCGGCGTGCGCGTGGATCCAGGCCGGGCCGAACCAGTGGTGGAGGTACATGATGCCGCGGATGCTGCGACCTTCGGCTTCGCGCACGAATTCGGACGTGGCCTGACCGGTGTACTGGCGATCGGCGTTGGCCAGGACGACGGTGTCCACCGCGCCGTCGGGGCTCACAAGGAGGCGGGCCGTGACGCCGCGGAGCTGCGCGGTCAGATTCGTGCCGTCCTCACTCGTCACCGGCCCGACATTGACCAGATTGCCGTCCGCGTCGAAGGTGAAGGGCTCGCGCAAACCTCTCGTGCCCGGGTGGAGGCTTCTCATGCCTCTCAGGTACTCGGCACTCGCCGATTGCAGGGCGAACACGCTGTAGCGGGCACTCTCGCGCACCCAAAGTTCGCCGTCCGGCCCGATAGCCAGACAACAGATGTCGGTGAGTTCGCCCGGGCCCTCGCCATACCCCCCGGCTCGGAGCGCGAAGGTGCCATCGGCCTCGAAGACGCGGATTTCGCTCGTCTGCCCGTCGGCAACGAGCAGACGGCCCTGAGCGTCCCCGACGATCGACGCGATCCTGGTGAACAGGTACGGGTCGTCGCCGTCCATCTCACCGATTTCGAGATCGATCGAGCCTTCGAAGGTGGGGACTTCCGCGAAAATGCGTGCGGGCTGCTCGTCCTCGGGGGCGCAAGCGAGAGCCAGGAGGGCCATTGCGGCGAGAGCTGGTGCCGCGAGGGGCGGCACCGCGGCAGCCGCACGAAACGTGGCACCCGACCGAGCGAGTATTGTTGGCGTGTTCATCAACCGTTGCTCCCGACTCCCGTGTCTCGTGATCAACCTCCCATATTCATAGTGGCAGCGCTTCCGGTCGGCCAGTGCCGGCTATCACGATGCGGATGGAACCGAAGTTGCCGACGACGGCCTCGGGCGCTCACGCATGACCTCGAGGAGGAACTCGATGGCCTGCTCGGATCCCGTCCGGCCAATCCAGTAGACGGCCCTCGTGCGCACCCCGGGATCGGATTCCTCCCGAGCCAGTTCGATCATCTTGCCGACGACCGCCTCGGCGCTTTCCCCGTTGGACTGGGTCCTGCGGTACAGGGCGTAGAAGATCCGCTCCTTCATTTCGGACGCTTCCATCTGCGCGTACGATCGTCCGACACGTTCCAGGTCGACGGAGGGTCCCCTGGACCACGCTTCAAGCGCCGATTGGCGGGAATCGGAATCCTGCTCCTGGTCCATCGCCAGCTCGAACAGCCAATTCGTGACGGCTTCCTCTCCTGCCTCGGCGCGGGTGCCGAGCACCATGAGAAGCGCCGTTTCGAGCTCCTGGGATCCGGTCGTCCCATGGAGTTCAATCAAACGCTCGGTCGACACATCGTTTCGCTGCCCAAGCGCCTGGAGGACAGCGTTGCGGAGGTCCACCGGTCGCGAGCCGTCGCGGGCGAAAGCCATGAGCGCACGGCGTGCCGCCGCCTGATCGCTGCGCATCAGCGCCCAGATGGCTCCCATACGCACGTCCGCGTCGTCGGATTCCGTGAGCAGGTCGGCCAGCGCCCGGACCGCAGTGGTCGTATTGAAGCTTGCCAGCGCCACAACCGCCGCTGCCCGTGTATCCGGTTCCGGATGATTCGTGGCGGTAGCAACCAACACCCTTTGGGCTTCCCCCGTCCGTTGCCCCGCCAGCCATGTAACCGCCTGTTGCCGCAGATTCGCGGAGCACTGGTCAGTGCTCTCCAGTACGCTGAGAATGAACCGTAGCCGGTCCGCCTCCCTGGTTTCCAGACGAAGCAGTGCGGTCAAGGCCGCCTGCTGCACCGAGGCATCCTCACAGCCCGCGGGAACCTGCTGTCCCGCAACCACCACTTCCTGGGACAGTGCGAGGAGTTCTGCCTCGAGTCGCGGCAGGTCGACCTGCGGCACGTCGATCACCTGCAACGGGTCGATTTGGGCCGCGTCGACTCGCAACGCATAGGTGGCTGCAGCGAGCGAATCCGCCACCGAAGACAAAGCCGCTGCAGCCTGGTCTGCCTCCCCGGTCTCCTGCGCCAGGTTCTGGGCCGTCGAATCCAGTTGCGCCACCCGCGTCCGAAGTTGCTGGAGCGCCGGCGCTACCGAGTCCGGGCGGGTCGGGGTTGGCGGAGGCACCGCCTGCACCGTGTCCGGCTGCGCCGGTTCCCCCGCGATTGCGGCCTGGTATGCTCGCGCGGCCGCCTCCCGAGCCGCCTCCTCGGCCGCCAACGCCGCCCGGTAGACGGACGCCGCCGAGTCCTCACGCGCCTCCTTTGCGGCCAGAGCCGCCCGGTAGGCCCGCGCCGCCGAGTCCTTCGCCTCCTCCTGAGCCGCCAGCGCCGCCCGGTACACCGCCGCCACAGAGTCCTGCCGCGCCTCGAATACTGCGAGGGCCGCCCGGTACGCCGCGGCCGCCGAGTCCTGTCCAACCCTCTGGGCCTCAAGCGCGGCCCGGTATACGGCCGACGCCGAATCCTGCGCTGCCTGACGCCCCTCCAGCACCGCCAGATACACCGCCGTCGCCGAATCCCGGCCGGCGTTCTGCACCGACAGCGCCACATCGTATACACGCTGGGCCGAGTCCGGCGGTATCCGACGTTGCGACAGGGCTCTCTCATATAGCTGCCGCGCCCTTTCCGCCTGCGTGCGATGCGTGTTCAATGCTCCCTGGTAGGCCCGCTGCGCCGAATCCACCTCCCTGCGCTGCTGGTATAGCGCCCTCTGGTAGGATCGCTGGGCCGAATCCGCCCGCGACCGCTGCCTGGTCAACGTTCTCTGGTACGACCGCTGCGCCGAGTCCGCCCAGGAACGCTGTCTGCTCGCGGCTCTCTGGAACGACCGCTGGGCCGAGTCCGCCCGAGATCGCTGGGAGTACAGGGCTCTCTGATATGCCCGGTGCACGGAATCCGCCCGCGAGCGTTCCAATGCCAGCGCCCTCTGGTAGGTCCGGTGGGCCGAGTCCACCCGCGTCCGCTGCGAAGTCAGCGCCTCCTGAAACGCGCGCTGCGCCGAGTCCTGCCGTTCCCGTTGCGTGGCCAGGGCCCTCTGATATGCCCGCTGCGCCGACTCCTGCCGCGTGCGCAGGGCGGCCAGCGTCACCGAGGGCGTGTCGGCCTGCAGCACCGCTTCCGCCTGACGGAACGCCTCCTCGGCCGCGCGGGGGTCGCCGCGCTCCGCGAGTTGGCGGAGAACCCGAATCCGGAGATCGCGCCATTCGTCGTGGAGGCGGCCCGGCGGGACATGACCCCGCCGGGTGTCGTAGTGGCCATCCTTGGCCTCGTCATACACCGACAAGGTCTCCAGCAGAAGCAGCGCCTCGTCCAGATCATCCAGTCGATAGCGCGCGAACGCCTCCCAGTAGTAGGAGTCGGCGGCGTATCGCGGGTGGACGATGCGCTCGCGAAGCTCAGCGAAGAACTTTGCTGCCTCTTCGAATTCCTCGCTATTGATCGCGCGCCGCGCCTGTAGGAACAACTCCTCCTCCAACTGCCGCGTCTGGGCGGACAGGCGTCCGTCCGGCGAACCGGATATAGGGCCGGCGATCAGCAGGACGGTGTCCGTGAACATCAGGGCGGCCAGTATCGAACCGACGGTGACGAGGGCTTTCGTACGCGCTTTCATCTGTATTCCTCCATCAGCCATGCGCCCCCGCTTCGATGGTCGCGAGCGCCTGGAATCACATTTCTCCTGTGGCACTCGCGGCTCTCAGCCGGGTCAAGGTGCCTTTCCACTCCATGCTTTCGAGCGCCAGCTGCCGCTCGAAGTCGGGTGCCCCGGGACCCAGCCGCGAGATCTGCAGCAGCACCAGCTCCAGATCCTCGAGCAACGCACGTTCCAATGGCGAGCGGGGCGCCTGCATGTCCAGAAACACCCGCGTGTCGCCGAGCAGTTCACGGGCCCACCTGGCCAGGTCCTGCTGCGACGTCGGCGTACCCTGATCGATCCGGAACGCGGTGAGCAGCGTCGCGGCCCGGTCCAGGTGCCGCGTGGTTTCGTAGTGGGCCACGGGCTGGACGAGCCGGGCAAACGCGGCGGGTGGGCTGGCGGGCGCGTCAGGCGCGCTGGCAAGCGCCGCGGGCGTCTCTGGTTGCAAGGCAGGCGCCTCCGACCTGACGTTCGCGGCCACGCGTTCGGGTGCCTCGGCCCGCGGGCGCTCCCGCCCCATGGCCGTTTCCGTGGTCGCCGCATCCGCGACAGCGGTCGCGGGCGTGGATTCGCGCGGGTCCGCGGGTGGCTCGGTCTCCAGCTCGGCGAGGGTTGCAGGCTCGACCGGTGCCGCGGGCTCGGCGGGTACCGCTGGTATGTTCGGCTCCTGTGTCGCGACGGCGGCGGGACCGGCGGACGGTCCGTCCGTTACCCCAGCCCCAGGGCCCTCGTAGCTCCGGCCCAGCATCAACCCCAACACCAGCGAGGCAGCCGCCGCCAGTCCCGCCGCCCATCCCGTGCTTATCCGCTTTCCTGTCCACCGGGCCGGGCGGTGCGCGCCACCCGCCGCCGGCTCGGCTGGCACCAGCGGAGCCGCCGCGTGGTCTGCCGCCAGACTTGCCGCCGTCGGGGCCACCGACTGCCCGGACGCCCACGTCGCTTCGATCCTCTCCCACATTGCCTCCCGGGGTGCCGGGGGCGGTGCGTTGTACGCGCCCGCATCCATCCGCGCGCTTACGTCCGGCCACATCGCGTCGGATGGCGTCGGGGGCGGCGCGTGGTATGACGCGCCCTCACGGCGGAGGAAGGCTGCAAAGCGGTCGAGGTCGTTCACGACGCCCACTCCCCGGCGTGCACGGCCAGCTGCTCCCGCAACCGGGCCCGCGCCCTGAAAAGCTGCGACTTGGAGGTGCCGGTCTGAATCCCGAGCATCTGCCCGATCTCGGCGTGGGTGTAGCCCTCGACGTCGTGCAGGATGAAGACGGCGCGATAGCCGTCCGGCAGACTGTCGATGGCCCGGTGCAGGTCGGCGCGGACATCGGGCTCCAGCCGCGTGCGTGGCGCGTCCGCCTGGAGCTGATCGTCCAGCGTAGTCTCGCGGGTCCGAAGGCGCTTCACCTTGCGCAGTCCGTTCAACGACACGCTGGTCGCCACCGTGGAGAGCCAGGTTCCGAAGGCCGCCTCGCCGCGGAAGGTGTGGATCTTGGTGAATGCGCGCACGAACGTCTCCTGCGTGAAGTCCTGAGCGAGGTCGTACTCGCCGGCGAACCGGTAGCAGATGCGGAAGACGCGGTCGACGTGCATGTCGTACAGTGACCGCGCGACCCTGTGATCCCCGTTCTTGAATCGCTGTATGAGTTCCGCTTCGGTCACCGAGCCGAGTCTCCGGTCGCGCGCCGGTTTGCCCGTCCCCGATTCTCCCTTTCCCGATTCGTGGACACCGGTGCCGCGCCGAGGGGTTGCGTGCGGTGCCGGGGGGTGCGTGGGATTCATTGCGCCTGCTCCACCACCACGGTGCCCGACGCCGCCGTCAATTCCCCGTACAGCGTGCCGAGGCGAGTGGTCATCGGCCCCGGAACGCCATCACCGATGGTCCGCGCGTCGATCTCGGTTACGCTCGCCAACTCGCCCATCGTGCCGGTGCAGAACGCCTCGTCCGCCCGGTACGCTTCAGTCAGCGAGAGGTCGGCGACGCGGGTGGGGATGCCGTGCTCGCCGCACAGTTCGAGAACGGTCGCGCGCGTGATGCCCTCGGGGCAGGCGACGGTCCGGCTCGTCATCACGACGCCGTCGGACACGAAAAAGAGGTGTGTGGCGTTCGTCTCGGCGATGAACCCCCGCCGGTCCAGCATGACGGCGTCGTCCGCGCCCGCCGCGTTGGCCTCGATCTTCGCCAGTATCGACTGGAGGAGGTTGGCGTGGTGGATCTTCGGGTCCAGGGTGTCCGGATCGAATCGCCGCACGGAACTCGTGATGAGGCGCAGGCCCGACCGGCCGTACACGGGAGACTTGTGCTCGGCGAGGACGATCAGGGTGGGTCCGGACCGGTTGAGCCGCGGGTCCATTCCGCTCGTGACCTTGACCCCGCGAGTCAGCGTGAGCCGAATGTGGACGCTGTCGTGCATGCGGTTCGCGGCCAGGGTCCGCCGCAGCTCCCCGATGATCTCGTCGTCCGACGGTATGACCTCGAAGGCAAGCGCGAGAGCCGACGAGCGCAGGCGGGCGAGGTGCTCGCGGAGCTTGAAGATCCTTCCGTCGTACAGGCGGAGTCCTTCCCAGACCGCGTCACCCCCCTGCACGGCAGAATCAAAGGGGCTGATGCCCGCCTGATCGCGGTGATGGAGTTCGCCGTTGATGTTCACGAGAATGTCCCGGTTGCGCTCGTCGAAAGTCTGGAGCATCGGAGGGTCTCCCATCCTCTTCAGTGACACGACCGGAACGCGCGATGGTTGTGTGTTACCGGTTTGCCATCGGCGCGGACACCCGCCTATCGTCGAGCTTCTCGAAAGCCTTCCGCAAGCCCGGAACAATTGCACCACCATCGGTATACAAGATATCGAGCGTTTCCTCGTGCCATTCCGACGGGATCTCAGTCATGTCCCGAAGTGCGCGCCAACCCATGGGACACCCCGGAAGTCTCGTTACCCCGCTGACAGCCGGTGTGTTGCTCGCGCTGGCGGGTTGTGTAACCTCCCCCGACCTGCCCGAGGCCGCAGTGATCGAGATCGTTTCGGGTGAAGACCAGATTCAGGGGCGTGGACGAGTACTCCACGAGCCCGTCGTCGTGCGGGCGCTGGACGAGGCCGGTCTCCCTGTCGCCGGCCTGCGACTCCGGTTTTCCTCTTTCGATCCGGGGACGGTTGTTGACCCCCAATCGGTAACCACCGATTCGCTTGGCCAGGCAGCTGTTTCCTGGACTCTGGGTCATGTGGCCGGAACCCAAACTCTGACCGCTTCCGTACCGACCCGTCGGGGTCCCATAGCCGAGGTTACGGCCACGGCCCGTCCGGGCGACTTCGACATTCACATCGTCTTCGACAATGCGGTGGCGGTGGAACACAGAACCGCGATCAGGAATGCGGCCGAGCGTTGGAGCGCCGTCCTTGTAGGCGACCTGCCCGACCGGGTATTCGAGCGGGGGTTCGTCCCGGCCTATCATTGCCAGGGTGTGGAGGAACTCGCAATCCCTCCCGGGGGGGTGGTCGACGACGTGCGGCTGGGTGTACGGATCGAGCGAGATCGGGACCTCGCCTATCGACTTGGACATTGTGCTCGCCGGGAGACGGAGCCATTGACGATGCTGGCGTTCTGGAGTGTGGGTGCCGGCATACTGGACGCGACGGGTGCCGACCTGGAGGGCTGGACGACGCACCTGATTGGTCACTTGCTCGGTTTCGGATGGGCCTGGGGCGACCGCCGCCGAAATGCGGTGCGCGATGAGGGCCTTGGCGCCGACACGCACTTCCCGCATCCAGCCGCCGTGGCCGCCTTTGACGCGGCCGGCGGAGCGGCCTGGACAGGTTCCAAGGTTCCAGTCCAGAATCACGGCCCTCAATGGCTTGTCGACGTCCATTGGAGGGAGTCGCTGATGTCCAACGAGATCATGAGTCCGGACTACACCGAGGATCTGCAGCTCAAGCCATTCCGTGAAATGTCGCTGAGCGCGATCACGGTCCAGGCGATGGCCGCGATAGGCTATGAAGTCGACGTGAGCGAGGCCGACGCGTACACGTTGCCAACACCCGTTGTTGCGGCAGAGCCGACAGCATGGCGTCCCGGTTTCCGTCGGTGGGGGGATCCTGAGAACCGCACAGTGGCGATCTTCGATGCATCGGGACGCGTGGTCAGCGTGACCCGGCGCCGGTAGCGTTGGCCCTCGCGTTGCGGGCGTGCCGGGCCCCCGGCATGATTCATTCGTGATCCTACCCGACAACCCCCGTCCACATGAGGGTCCGAATCATGAAATGCATCCCCTTGCCTTCCCTCCTGACCGTGCTCGCGCTCGCGTCCTGCACGCAGGCGGGCGACGACGCCTTCGCGGACGCCGCGTCGGATCCGGCCGATGCCACAGCCGGGGCAACCGACGCGATGGACAGCCAGGCCCCCCACATGCCTACCGACGCCGAGCGCGAGGCCATCCTGGCTGCCGTGCAGGGAATCTTCGACGCGTTGGCCGCGGGCGACGGCGAGATCCTTCGCGGGATCATACACCCGGATGTGCTGATGCATTCGGTGGAGAGGGCATCCGACGGCACGCGATCCAGCTCGACTTCGACGCGGGATCAGCTCATCGCCCGGCTGGAAGGCAGCGAGCAAGTCCTCATCGAGCGCATGTGGGACGCGGAGGTGCGCGTCAGCGGCGATCTGGCCATGGTCTGGACGCCGTACGACTTCTATGTGGGGGAGGACTTGAGCCACTGCGGCGCCGACGCATTGCTGCTCACCCGGAACGAGGACGAGTCCTGGACGATCATCGCACTGTCCTGGACAAGGCTCCAGCCACCGGTGTGCGAGCTGCATCCGGACGGTCCGCCAGCTTGAGGCAGCCGCCGGTCGGTCGGTTGAGAGGTGCGGGAGTTCCCTACATTCCCTGCGGTTGCAACGAAACCAGCCGGATCACGCGAACGGTCGGTATGCCCACCTCGTCCGGCTCGCTATAGGCCATCAGTCCGTTGGGTCCAAAGGCGGTGGGGATCCTGACTCCGTCGGCAGGCAGCGTCCCCACGTAGCCTCCTTCCGGGGTCACGATGTCGATGGGTCCCGGTCCGACGCCGTCCGCCCCGGTTCGCTCGACCCAGATCCGATCCTCCCAGTCCACGGTCATGTTGGCGATGACCGGCACCTCGTCCGCGAACCGCAGCTCGTCCACGCTCTCCCGCTCGATGCGGAAGATGCCGACGTTGCTCGGCACTTCGCGGGCCAGGTAGCGGTCCCGCGCAGCCTCCTTCATCGTTTCGGTGACCGTCCGGGGCGCGATCGGCCGCTCGACCGTGGCAACCACGCTGCCGTCACGCGCGACCAGTTTGACCCGGTATCCGATCGAGTCGACCACCGCGAGGCGGCCGTCGGCCGTCGCGTCGTAGTGAAGGCGCGGCTCGAAGGCGCGGCCCGCCGACATCCTGGAAACGCCATCGGAGGAGGAGGAGCGCCTGGCCCTCCTCCTGTCACCCTCCGGATCGGGCAGATCCCAGGCAGTGTAAAGGACCTCCGGCTTGCCGTGCTCGATGGGGAAGATCTCGATGGGTCGGCCCGGGGGATCCAGTTGCTCCAGGCCCTCGCGAAACCTCTCGATGTCGAACCGGAAGACGGTCGAGACCAAGCTGCCGTCGGGGAATGTCCTGGCATCCCAACGCGGGCTACCGGTCCCAATGCTCATCGGCATCCTGCGCAACTGTTCCCCGTCCGAACCGAGGACGTCGATACCGCGCACGCTACCCACAACGTACCCGCCGTCTCGATACACGTGGAGCGACGAAGGCGACTGCAATTCCCCCGGTCCTTCGCCCGATCCTCCGACGAAGCGCACGAAGGTCCCTTCCGGATCCAACACCACGATTCGGTCTTCCTGCCTATCGAGAATGTGCGCGTTGCCCGCGCCGTCGAATGCAACATCCGAGATCGAACCGAAGCTCTCCCAGTCCTCTCCCATGTACGCGCCGACCGTGTAGACGTGCTCGGTCTCCGCGGCCAGCATGACGTCAGGGCCCTCCAGGGTGCCCGGAGGACCCGCAGAACCGGGTGAGTCCGTGGGGTCGCCGCACGCGAGGGTGGCGACCAGGACGCTCATGGTCAGGGCCTTCGTCTTCAACGTGTCTCCTCGGTTGAAGGATCAGATTGTCCCCCCAAAAACTAATCTTTTCGTTGCTCGGTGTCATGTCGGCCCGTGAGTCTCTGGCCCGGCTGCTGACCGACCGGTACATTCGCCCCATTCCACACAACGCCCGTCAAGCCAGGAGGGCCCATGGATCGCCCGACCGACCTCCCCCGCCGCCGCTTCCTGCACCTGGCCGGCACCGCCGCGGGCCTCGCCGCAACGTCCGCCTGCGCATCCGCCGCCCGGGCGAACGGACCAGGCGCCAGCACCCCAGGTGGCCCCCTGACAGTTGATCGCACCTACAATCCCACTCGCTTCGACCCGTGGATCGAACTCGACCGCGCAGCCTGGGCCCACAACGTCCGCGAGGCCGCGCGGCTGGCGGGGGGCCGCCCGATCCTCGCCGTCGTCAAGAACAACGCGTACGGCCTGGGCGACCGCGCGGTCGGGCCGCTGCTCGCCGGGATGTCCCAGGTGGGCGGCCTCGCTGCAGTGCGCGTCGAAGAGGCCCTCGCCATGCGCGAGGAGGGCGTCACGAAGCCGATCGTGGTCATGGCCGAGGGGTCCGAGGACGAGATCGAGGAGATGGTGAGGCACGACGTGCTGCCGTCCGTGTGGCTGGACGACGCGCCGGGACGCCTGCGCAGCGTGTCCAGGCGGCTGGGCCGGCCCGTGCCCGTCCACCTCTTCATCGACACGGGGATGAACCGCGAGGGCATGCCCTACACGCGCGCAGGCAACTGGATCGAGGAACTCGTCCAAAGCGAGCATGTCGACGTGAACGGCACCTACACCATGTTCACCCACGACCTGGATTTCGACCGGGAACAGCACGCGCGCTTCGAAGAGCTCCTGGGCTGGGCGCGGGACAGGGACCTGCCCCTCGGCACCCTTCATGCCGCTCCCTCCTTCGAACTGTTCCACCTGCCCGAGGCCCACTACGACATGGTGCGGCCCGGCAACGCCCTGTTCGGGAATGCCCCCGGCGAGGAAGCCAGGGAGATGGCCGACCTCAAACCCGTGTTCAGCCTGAAGACGCGGGTTGTGCGGGTCGAGCACCTCGAGCCGGGCGACAGCGCGGGCTTCAACCGCACCTTCATGCCCGACCGAGCCACCTGGGTCGCGCTCCTCCCGATCGGGCGCACCGACGGGTATCCGTCCGCGGCGAACGGGACCTGCGAAGTGCTGATCAACGGCCGCGTGTACCCGGTCGCGGGTGGCGTCAACTCCGCGCACACCATCCTGGACATTGGTCCGGACAAGACCGTCGAAGTGGGTGACGTGGCCACGCTCATCGGGCCGGATCACCCGGCCGTGCTGCCCCACACCGTGGGCGAACGCACGGAACTCGGCTTCCTGCGCATCATCCAGAGCATGAACCCGCGGCTGCCGAGACGGGTGGTGTAGCCGACAGCACGCACAACGACAAGAGGAGGCATTGATGTCGCCTGGTACCCGCCTTCGTCCCCTGCTGGCTGCCTTACTCGCGTTGCTCGGCATCGGTGCCCCCGCCACCGCACAGATCCAGCAGCACCTCGAGCTCCGGGTCCCCATGCGCGACGGCATCGAGTTGTCCGCCAATCTCTGGCTGCCCGCCGGTGCCGGACCTCATCCAACAGTCCTCGTACGCACACCCTACATCAAGGCCAACGAGCGATACCCGCAACTGGGGAAGCAGTACGCAGAGCGCGGGTACGCCTTCATCGTCCAGGACGCCCGCGGACGCGGGGACTCGGACGGGAGTTTCGACTTCTTCTTCGCCGATGCGGAGGACGGATACGACACGATCGAATGGATCGCCCGCCAGCCCTGGTCGAATGGGCGGGTCGGCATGGTCGGAGGATCGTACCTGGCTACGGTGCAGTGGCTGGCTGCCCGCGAGGGCGCGCGCAATCTGGTCTGCATGATCCCCCAGGCGCCGGGCGGGAACTACTTCGACGAACTTCCCTACCTCGGGGGCGCATGGCTGATGAAGTGGTCGCTGGACTGGATCAACGGCACCTCCGGACGGACGGCGCAAGGGCCTGTCATGGGAGTCACCGACTGGGACGCAGTGTACGCCCACCGTCCGCTCATCACCATGGACGACGCGATGGGGCGCGACATGCCCCTCTACAACGATTTTCTGAATCACCCCACCAGGGACGCCTACTGGGACCGGATCCTCTTCGAGGACGAGGACTTCGCCGGAATCGACCTGCCCATCCTGGTCTTCACCGGCTGGTTCGACGCCGATCAGCCAGGCACCATGCGCTACTGGGAAGGGATGCGGGACCACTCGCCAGGTTCGGACAAACAGCACATCATCATCGGCCCCTGGGACCACGGGCAAGCCATCAGCGGCGGCGCGCTCAGTCTGGGTGAGTTCCGCTTTACGCCAGAGTCCGTCGTGGACGTGCAGGCCGTCCATATGGACTTCTTCGACTACTGCCTCGGAGGCAAGCGATCGACTCCCGACCTGCCCACAGCGCGCGTGTACCTCACGGGCTCGAACGAATGGCGGGAGTTCGACGCGTATCCGCCCGCCGAGATGGAGCCGCAGAGCCTCTACCTGTCCAGCGGCGGCGGAGCCAACTCGCTGGCCGGGGACGGACGCCTGGCCTGGAGCCCACCGGGAGAAGAGCCACCCGACCGGTATACCTACGATCCCCAAAACCCTGTTCCGTCGGACATCGGCGGGGCCGCCCAGGGGATCGACCAGCGGCCGATCGAAAGACGCCACGATGTCCTGGTCTACACGAGCGACATTCTTGATTCTCCGGTCGAGATCATCGGTGCGGTCGAGGCGGTCATCCACGCCGCAACCGACGGCCTCGACACCGACTTCACGGCAAAGCTCGTGGATGTCCAGCCGGACGGCCGCGCCCTCAAGCTCGGCTGGTGGGACGCCGCCGCGATTCGCGCCCGCTACCGGCACGGCTTCGAAACGGAGGAACTGCTGACCCCGGGGCAGGAGGAAGAATACCGTATCAAGCTCGGGCACATCGGGCACACGTTTCTGCCCGGTCACCGCATCCGGCTGGAAGTCTCCAGCAGCGCCTACCCGTTCTTCGCACCCAATCCGAACACCGGCAACCCCGTGGCCACGGACACGGAGTGGCGCGTCGCCGAGCAGACCGTCTTCCACGACGCCGCGCGACCGTCACGCCTGGTCCTGCCGGTGATGCCGAGGCGTGTGATTCCGTAGGTTGGGCGACTTCATCGGCCTCCTGGGCCTGGGCGTCTACCTGCCCGAGCGCGTGATGACGAACGATGAATGGGCGGAGTACGTCGACACCTCGGACGATTGGATCGTGGCACGCACGGGGATCCACACGCGGCGGATTGCAGCGGATGAAGAAAGCACGGCCGACCTCGCGCTGGCCGCAGCCCAGGCAGCACTGGCGGACGGCGCATTTGAGCCTGCGGATATCGACGAGATCGTTCTTGCGACCGACACGCCCGAAGTCTTCGCGCCCGATACAGCGGCCTACGTCCAGGCTCGTCTCGGGGTCGGCCACATCCCGTGCTATGACCTGGCTGGCAGCGGTTGCGCGGGGTTCGTGCTGGCGCTGGACGTTGCGCGCTCAAGGGCGCTCGCTGACGGGCGCCGGGTGCTGGTAATCGGGGTGGAGCTGATCACCCGGCTCATGAACTGGAAGGACCGCAACACTTGCGTGCTCTTCGGCGACGCTGCCGGCGCAGCAGTGGTCGGGTCGGGCGCAGGCGCCATCGAGATCCTGGCCGCCACCGCGGGAACCGATGGCGCCAAAAGCGACATCCTCGGGCTGGAGGCAGGAGGCACCCGCCTGCCGATCACCATGGAGCGTGTGCGGCACGGACTTCACAAGAACCTCGTAATGGACGGACGCGAGGTCTTTCGCGAGGCCGTCCGCAGGATGAGCGAGGCGTCGCTGCAGGTACTCGCCAAGGCAGGAGTTTCCATGGACGACGTGGCGCTCGTCGTACCCCATCAGGCGAACCTGCGCATCCTGAACGCCGTGGCGGCGCGCCTGGGCCTCTCTGAGGAGCGCGTCTTCATCAACGTCCAGGAGTACGGCAACACGGGCTCCGCGTCCGTCCCGGTAGCGCTATGGGAGGCACGGGATCAAGGGCGGATCAAGCCCGGCGACCTGGTCCTCCTGACAGCATTCGGGGCCGGGTTCCACTGGGCGGCAATGTTGTTGCGGTTCTGACGAAGCGTTTCAGCTGAAACGCGTAATGTAAAGTTTACATTACATTATGTCATGTTTAGTATACATTGTGGGTTCTTCAGCGCGGACGCTTATCGATGGACGACCGGCCGGTCCGTGCC
>VYAQ01000244.1 GCA_009844885.1 Gemmatimonadota bacterium | reverse complement strand
CTTGTTCCAGAGACCGCCCGGCTGGTGCGGCGGGATCACCGCGTAGAAGGTCCCGCTGACCTCCGCCCAGGTCCTGGCGATGATCACGAGCAGGTAGGGGCGCTCGGGGTCGAGCGGGGCCTGGCCGCTCTCGAAGGGGTACTCGAAGGCGTACTCCCAGCCGTCGCGGCGCTCCGTCTCGCCGCCGCGCAGGCGGTACAGGGGGACGACCCACTCGCCCGTATCGCCGTCGCGCACGCCGAAGTAGACGACGGGCATCCGGCGGTCGAAGACGGGGCGCGCGATGAAGCGCCCGTCGCCCTTGCGCTCGACGAGGTCCTCGTCGTCCGCGTTGACGAGCACGATCGGGGAGTAGGGGTCGGGCGGCTCCTGGGCGAGGGCGGTGCCGCTCGAAGGGACGGCCGCCAGCGCCACCAGCAGCAGCGCCGCCGTAAGCGCCCGCAGGCGCATTCCCCTACCGGCCTTGATCGCAATCCGTCGCATGGAAGCCTCCGTTGACGAACGTGAGTTCTGATCGAAGGCCGAGTGTGGGCGGCGGCAGGGCCGAAGACAGTCCCTCGCAGGGGCATTTCACGCGCGCAATCCCCCCGCAGGGGACTGCCCTCCCCGGATCGGGCCGTTCCAATGTCAGCGGGCTGTACAGGGAAACGACGTTGGTGACGTTTTGTCACTCGTCCCTGGAAGCAAGACAGGACCAGCGGAAAACGCCCCCTACAGGCGGTACGCGGAAAGACGCCGGGTTTAGGTCCCGTTCCGGCGCAGATGACAAAACGCCGAAGGCGGTCTGGTGACGATGAGTCAGTCCACGGACGAGGCCCACGAGGGCGAGCACACCGACGACGAGCGGTTGCTGGCGGCGCTTGAGGAGTTGGTCGGCCGCACAAGCCGCGAGGAAGCGGCGGCGCTGCTGGGCGTCAGCGTGCGCACGCTCATCCGGACCGCGTCGGAGAAGCGGCTCACCCCGCGGATGCGCGACACGCTCACCCTGAGGCTGTCCGGGGACGAGGAGGCAGACCAGGCGGTCGACCCCGCACGGGCGGACGATGAAGACCTGGCCCGGCGACTCACCCGGATCGAGACGCGGGTGGAGGCGCTGGAAGCGACCACGGGCGCTGTCCCTGAAGCCCCGCCCGCGACGGGACACGCGGACCCGGAGGGGGCTGCGCCCGACACCGGCGCTTCGATGCGAGCGGCCACGACCCCGCCCCTGCCCGGCGTGGAGCAACCGGTCATCGGACGCGCGACGGCGACGAAGCCCCGGCGCCCTCACCCCGAGCTCGTGACGCTGGAGGCGGAGGATGGCGAGGCGCTCCTCTACGGCAGGGTCGCGCCGCTCATCGCGGAGTGGCGGCGGGTGCGAGCCGGCCACCTCGACCAGGGGAGAAGCCGCGTCGAGCAGGCCAGGGACTGGGTGCGAATGTGCGAGCTGGAGCTCGCGCTCATCGGCGAGCACGGACTGACGCTGCCACCGGACAGCTACCCCTGGGACCGTTTCCAGCGCCGCGACGCGCTGCGCCGTCGCGAGCTGTGGCTGGGCTACGCCCGTGCCGAGCGCCGCCGGGCGGTCGCCTGGCGCTCCCTGCGGCGTGTCCTCACCCTCGGCGTCTGGCGTCGGTGACCAGCGCCCGCGGGCAGGGCTTGACAGTAGAACGCACGTCCTACGACACTCGATCACAGTTTCTGGCTTCGCCGGGTTCATGCCGCAGAACCCGGAGGGTCCATCCCGGACCCGGACGACCCGACGGATCGAGCTCTGCTCTCCCGACGGCCGGCCAGTGAGGGAGAACCGCTTCCCGCAGCGGGAGGCGACCGAAGGGTCGAGCTTTGCTCCCCGGAGGCCGTCTCGAACGCCGGGAGACCGCGTGGCGAGTCGCTTCGGCGCCCGCCCCGGAGTCCCTGGGAGGAGTGCGTCCCGCAGCCGGCCCGTTCCTCACGTCCGCCGCACCTGACGACGAGCCGGTTTGCGAGTGACTCGCAGGCCGGCAACTTCGCATGCGCGGCCCAGCCACCCCGTTCCCGGTCCCGGCATCCGACCGTGGGCGGAGTGCGTCCAGCGACAGGCAGTCCACCCAGCCACGACCCGAGCCCAGGATGCCGGGACCGGGTCACCAGTAATGAGCAACGAGCACGAGCAGCAGTGACGAAGGAGGTCACGGGAATGCACGCAGCACAGGGAGACGCCATGGAGATGCGCGCCAGGGCGCAGCGGTACACGGGGCCGAGCGCGGGCCGCATCGCGACCCTCGTCCCGCACGACGTGAGCTTCGAGCGGGGCTGGTTCCGGACGACGACGGCCGTCTGCCACGGGGGCGACGAGCCCGACGGGCTCGCGTTCCGGCAGCGGCCCGACGGCAACGGCATCGACGTGCGCTGCCACACCGGCGGCTGCACACGCGGCCAGGTCGTGACCGCCCTCGAGGGCGTCGTCGGGCTGCCCATCTGGACGGCCTACGAGCCGGAGCCAGAGGCCACCGCGGCGCCGCCGCGCCGGCGGTGGCCCGTGCGGAAGATCGCGCTCGGCGCGGGAGCGGCGCTGCTGCTGGCGGCGCCGCTGCTGCTCGGCGGCGGGCCGGAGGCGGCCGTCGCGAACGTCGCCGCCCTCGGCGTCGTGGGGGTGCTCCTCACGGGGCTCCCCGGCCGGGCGAGGAGGGCGTTCAGGTCCTGACGCACGCGGGCCTCGGCCCGCCCAGCCAGCACGACACATGGGGCCGTCCCTCCGGGGGCGGCCCCTTCTCATGCCCGCGAGGGCGCACGACACGGACGACCACGTCAGCACCACGAAGGAGGACGGCAATGACGATGGCAACGACGACGATGAACACGGCCGCGACCACGGCGGGAAACCCGCCCGGGTGCAGCCTCGAGGAGCTGGTCGACCGCCTCTTCGAGGCGCTATTCCGGCAGGAACCGGCCACGGCGGCCACGGAACCACAGAGCATCGCCCGCTGCGTTCACGACGCCCGCCGCCTGCGGCAGGCGGGCGACCTCGACGGAGCGCTTGAGGTCCTCGCCGGCGCGGACCTCAAGCAGGCCGGCGAGCGGGAGGCCCGGTGGGCCTACGGCGAGTGGGTCGACCTCGCGAGGCGGCGCTTCGAAGACCGCGAGGGCGCGGTCGTCTACAGCCCTGGCACGGGGCGGGCGGCCGTGCTCGCACCGCACCCCGGCGGGGCGCTCGAAGTCATGGCGGTGCTGGGGATGCGCTGGCCGGTCGCGAAGCTCGTCTCGCGGCGCAGCCTGCGGGGCCTCCGGCCCCTCGCGAAGGGCGGCTCGCAGTGACCGCCGCGCACGCCCCCGTGGACCTCGCGGCGCTCAAGGAGCGTCACCCCCTCGGCGACGTGGTCGAGGCGACGGGCGTGGCCCTGCGAGGCAGGGGCCGCGTCCGCCAGGGCGTCTGCCCCTTCCACGAGGAGGCGGAGGGTTCCTTCACGGTCTACGCC
>VYAQ01000195.1 GCA_009844885.1 Gemmatimonadota bacterium | reverse complement strand
CCCCCGGTGCGCGGCGACCTCCACTCCCGCGACCTTCCCCGCCAGCGCCGCCACCGTCTCGCGCGCGATCGCGATTCCCTCCGCGGCGGCATGCTCCGCGCCTCGCCCGTCCGCCCGCCGCATCCGCTCCACCACCCTGTCCGGCAGGACCACGCCCGGCACCTCGTGCTTGAGGAACTCGGCGTGGCGGAGCGAGCCGAGCGGCTGGATCGCGGCCACCACCGGGATCCCAGGGCCACCGCCTCCGTCCCCGGGCCCACCGCCGCCGTCCCCGGGGCCACGGCCGCCGTCCCCGATCCCCGCCAGGAACTCGAGCAGGTGCTCGGCGTCGAACACCGGCTGCGTCACCGCGAAATGCGCGCCGGCGTCGACCTTCCAGCGGAAGCGGCCCAGTTCGCGCGCGGGATCGCGGGTCCCCTGGCGGAGCGCCACGCCCACGACGAACCCGGGCGGCGGGCCGATGTCGTTGCCCGAGGGATCGACCCCGCGGTTCATCGCGGTGACCACGTTGGTGAGGCCGATCGAGTCCACGTCGACCACGGACCTGTAGTCGGGGTAGGGGGCGGCGCCGGGCGGGTCGCCGGTCAGGAGGAGCACGTTGCGCACGCCGGATGCCGCCGCGCCCAGGAGGTCGCTGATCATGCCGAAGAGCGTGCGGTCGCGGCAGGTGTAGTGCGCCAGCGGCTCGGCCGTGCAAGAAGTCCCGATCAGGCCGGCCAGCGCGAGCACGCTCAGGCGCGCGGTGCGGCGGTCCTCATGGATGCCGATCACGTCGGCTCCCGCCTCGGCCAGCGCGCGGCAGTCGTTGAGCATCCGTGACGTGTCCCAGCCCCGGGGTGGCAGAACCCTGACCATGGTCACGAACTCGTCGCGTGCCAGAAGCCGGCCGAGTTCCGAGCGCGACGCCAGCGGGGGAGGGGACTTGCGCGCAGTCGGCTCGCCCACCGAGCGGACCACCCGGACCGAGGTGCGCTGCGGCTGGATCGCCCCCACCGCGTCGGCGATGCTGCGGATGTGTTCGGGGGTCGTGCCGCAGCAGCCGCCCACGATCCTCGCGCCCGCGTCGATGGCGCGCCGGGCGTACTGCGCCATGTAGCCGGGCTCGCTGACGTAGATCTTCCGGTCGCCGACGGCACGCGGCACCCCCGCGTTGGGGACCGCGGCGAGCGGCAGCCGGGTGACCTCGGCCATCCGCTCCAGCCCCTCCAGGATGACCGCGGGCCCCACCGAGCAGTTCAGCCCCACCGCATCTGCGCCCCACGCCTCGGCCGCGCGCGCCGCCTGCTCGGCCGTCGTCCCGTATTCGGTGACGCCGTCCTCGCCCACCGTCACCTGTGCGATCACGGGCAGATCGCAGCGCGCCCGCACCGCGCGGAACGCCTGCCGGAGCTCGACCAGGTCGGCAAACGTCTCAAGCACGAAGCCGTCGACGCCGCCCGCCAGAAGCCCGTCCACCTGCCGTCCGAAGTAGTCGCGCGCCTCTTCCAGCGAGGTCGGGCCCAGCGGCTCGAGCCGGACACCCAGCGGTCCGATGGCGCCTGCCACCGCGGCGCGCCCCGACGCGGTCCGCACGGCGATCCCGGCGGCCAGCGCGTTGAGCTCCTCGGTCCGCTCGTCCAGCCCGTGCGAGGACAGCTTGACCGGGTTCGCGCCGAACGTATTCGTCTCGATGATCTCGGCGCCGGCCCGGATGTACTGCTCGTGCACGCCCTCGACCAGGTCGGGGTGCGTGTCGTTCAGCTCGTCGTAGCAGACGTTCAGGAAGACGCCGCGGGTGTAGATCATCGTGCCCATCGCGCCGTCCATCACGTGAACGCGCTCGCCGGCGAGCATCTCCCGCAGGTCAGCCACGTGGGGTCTCCGCCGTCAGGTTCGGATTCAGCCATTGCGTGGCCCGGTCCACACTTATTCCCTTACGCTTTGCGTAGTCGTTCAACTGGTCCCCGGCGATCCGGCCCACCCCGAAATAGAAGCTCCCGGGGTGTCCGATGTAGAGGCCCGAGACCGACGCGGCGGGCATCATCGCGCAGGTTTCGGTCAGCGACACGCCGATCCGGTCGGCGTCCAGCAGGCGGAAGAGCGTCCGCTTTTCGGAGTGGTCGGGCGAGGCGGGATAGCCCGGGGCAGGCCGGATGCCGGCGTATTCCTCGGCGATGAGCTGGCTGTTCGTGAACGACTCGTCCGGCGCGTAGCCCCAGAACTCGCGGCGCACGCGTTCGTGCATGCGCTCGGCGAAGGCTTCCGCGAGCCGGTCGGCCAGCGCCTTGGTGAGGATGCTCTGGTAGTCGTCGCCCGCGGCCTCGAATTCGGCGCACAGTTCGGCCACACCCTCACCGGCGGTCACCACGAACGCGCCCACGTAGTCGGCCACGCCGGAGCACTCGGGGGCCACGAAATCGGCCAGGCAGAGGCTGGCGCGGCCGTCGCGCTTGGCGAACTGCTGCCGCAGACAGTGGAAAGTTGCGAGCGGGGTGTCGCGCGATTCGCTGTCCCAGACAGCTATGTCATCGCCCACCGCATTGGCATGCCAGAGGCCGACGACAGCCCTCGCCGCCAGCAGCCGTTCGCGCCGGATCCGCCCGAGCAGCGCGCGCGCGTCCTCGTACACGCTCGTCGCCTGCTCGCCCACCTCCGGGTCCGAGAGGATGGCCGGGAACTTGCCCTTCAGGTCCCACGCCCGGAAGAAGGGCGTCCAGTCGATCCGCGAGATCAGTTCGTCGAGGTCGTAGGAGGGGGACGAGAGCGCAGATCTCGGCGCGGCCGACGCGCCATGCCCGGACGCCACCCCTTCGGCCCCGTCGCGAGGGAAGGTTCGCGTTCCCGTGAACGTCGGCCGCACCGGCGCATGGCGGCCCCAGTCGAGCTGCAACCGGTTGGCGCGCGCGCCCTCGATCGTCAGCAGCGGCGCGCGCTTGCCCGGCCCGGCCCGCCGCCTGCGAATGCCCTCGTACTCCTCGCGGATCGCGGCCGTGTACGCCGCCCGGCTGCCACGGTCGAGCAGCTTGCCGGCCACCGTGACGCAGCGGGACGCATCCAGCACGTGGACGGTGGCGCCGGAATAGCGCGGCTCGATCTTGACGGCGGTGTGGACGCGCGAGGTCGTGGCGCCGCCGATCAGGAGCGGCTGGGTCATGCCCGTGCGCTCCATCTCGCTGGCGACGTGCACCATCTGGTCGAGGCTCGGCGTGATCAGCCCGGAAAGCCCGATCAGGTCGGCGTCCACCTCGCGGGCCTTCTCCAGGATGTTTTCGGCGGGGGCCATGACGCCCAGATCGAACACTTCGTAATTGTTACACTGGAGCACGACGCCGACGATGTTCTTGCCGATGTCGTGCACGTCGCCCTTGACGGTCGCCATGACGATGCGGCCGGCGGATCGGGGGCCGGACTCGCGGGCGGCCCCGGCCTCGCTGTCGCCCGACGCGCCATCTCCGTCCTCCGCCC
>VYAQ01000181.1 GCA_009844885.1 Gemmatimonadota bacterium | reverse complement strand
CCTCGAAGTAGTGCCGCACGCGGCTGTGGGCGTGGTCGGCGTCGAAGTCGCCGCAGACGGAAATCACGGCGTTGTTCGGGAGGTAGTAGGTGGCGAAGAACTCGTGCACGTCTGCGAGCGTGGCGGCGGCGATGTCCTCCATGGCGCCGATGACCGTGTGATGGTACGGATGCGTCGCCGGGAAAAGGAGCGCCTGCATCCTCTCGTCCCAGTCCCCGTAGGGCTGGTTGTCGTACCGCTGTCTCCGCTCGTTCATGACCACGCCGCGCTGGTTCTCCAGCTTCTCTTCGGTCATTGCAGGCAGCATCCAGCCCATGCGGTCCGATTCCAGCCACAGTGCCAGATCCAGGTGGTGGGACGGGACGGTGTCGTAGTAGTTCGTGCGGTCGAACCACGTCGTGGCGTTGGCCGTGCCCCCCACCTTTTCGATGTGATGGAAGTGCCCGTTCTTCGGGACGTTCGCCGAACCCTGGAACATCATGTGCTCGAAAAGGTGCGCGAACCCCGTGCGCGGCCGCGTCTCGTTCCTGGAGCCCACACCATACCACAGGTTGACCCCCGCGACGGGCGTCGTCCGGTCGGGCGCCAGCACGAGCCTGAGGCCGTTGGCGAGCGTGTGCTGCTCGATCTCGATCATGTCTCTCCGGGGAGCGTGGCCCCCGTTTCGCTGGTACCCGGGATGCGCCATCTTTTCCTTGCGTGCGACAACACTCTAGCGAATCACCACGCTGCACAAGGCGAACGGGATGCGGGGGCGCAGCGGGGAGGCAGGCACGCCGGGTGGGTGCGGTGGACCGTGTCGGCAAAACCTGAAGGAGGCGATCCCGTGGACTTCACTCCCTTCGCCATGGAGCGGTGGCAATCCACCTGGGAGCATCGGGTGGCGTTCAACCTGTCGGAGAGCGGCGTTCATCCCCTGACGGTCGGAGAGCTGCTCTCGATGGCCGGCGGCTCCACGGATCTGGCGGACGTTCGGCTCGGATACGGGCAGTCGAACGGCTCGGACGAGCTGCGGGCGATCATCGCGTCGCTGTACCCGGGCGCATCGGACCGCTCCGTGGTCGTCACCACCGGCGGGGCCGAGGCGAACTTCGTCGGATTCTGGGAACTCGCGGCGGCCGGCAGGCCGGTGGCGGTCATGCTGCCCAACTACATGCAGGTCCCGGGGCTGATCGAGAACTTCGACGGGGGGTACGTGCCCTTCCACCTTCGCGAGGAGGCCGGCTGGCGTCCCGATCTCGACCAGCTGGAGGGGGCACTGCGGGCCGGGGCCGGATTCATCCTGGTCACCAACCCGAACAATCCCACGGGGGTGGGCCTGACCGGGGACGAAATGGACGACATCGTCGCGCTGGCGGACCGGCACGGCGCCTGGATCCTCTCGGACGAGGTGTACCGGAGTGCCGAGGTGGGTGAGGACCCCGTCCCGTCCTTCTGGGGCCGCTACGACAGGGTCCTGGTGACGAACACGATGTCCAAGGCCTACGGGCTGCCGGGACTCCGCCTGGGGTGGGTGGTGGGACCCGAAGACGTCGTGGAGCGGCTGTGGGCCCGGACGGACTACACGACAATCGCGCCCGCGTCGCTCTCGGACGCGCTGGCCACCGTCGCGCTCTCGCCGGACGTGCGTCCCCGGATTCTCGCGCGGACCCGCGGCATCATCCGCAACAACCTGGACGTGATGAGCGGCTGGATGGACGCCCAGGGAGGGCTGTTCAGCTACACGCCACCCGACGCCGGCGCGATCTGCATGGTTCGGTACCACGAGCCGACCCCGTCGCTGGAGCTCGCCGAGCGGCTTCGGGTCGACCACAGCCTGCTTATCGTTCCCGGCGCCCATTTCGGGATCGAGGGGACGATGCGGATCGGGTTCGGCCTGCCGGAGGACGAGCTCGTGGAGGGGTTGGAGCGCCTGGGGGCGGTCTTCACGACGGCGGGCGCGGTATAGCAGACCGCCTGCGGGTGCCTATGTAAAGTACAGTATACTAAAATCGGATTTATGTATGCTGAACATTACATAAACAGCCCCAAGTCGTCGGTTTCCACCGGCACCACGCAGTCCGGCTCGTCGTAGCCCGCGCGATTCACCGCCCTTGAGACGGGGTGCAGGTTGAGTTCCGGAGGCTCGGCGTCGCCCAGGATGGCCTGCAGCACCGCGGGCGTGGTGCCCCGCGCCAGCCAGTCGTCCCAGCGGTCTGGCGGCAGGATGACCGGGACCCGGTCGTGGAGCCAGCGGATGGCCTCGGGAGCATCGCGCGTGAGAACCGAAAACGTCAGCAGCCTGGAGCCCGTGCCCGAGCGCCAGGACGACCAGATTCCGGCCATGGCAAAGACATCCCGGTCCGCCAGGTGGACCCAGTACGGCTGCTTCCCCGACGGGCGGCTCTCCCATTCGTAGAAGCCGTCGGCGGGCACCAGGCAGCGGCGCGCGAGAAAGGACTCGCGGAAGGCACTGCGGCGATCCACGGTTTCGGATCGCGCGTTGATCATGCGGGCCCCCACGCGGGGGCTCTCCGCCCAGTGCGGCACGAGGCCCCACCGCATGAGACCGGCGCGCCGTCCGCCCCGCCCGGCAATCACGATCGGCGCGTCCTCGGTGGGGGCGATGTTATAGCGGGGCCGGTGGCTCGTCAGCGCCGGAGCGGCTTCCGCATGGAACGCGTCGGCGACCGCTTCGATTTCATGGGTCAGGCTGAAACGGCCGCACACGGATTCAGCCGCGGGAAGGGAACGTGCCCGCCAGCGCCACCACCGCCGTCTCGCTCGTGACGCCGGCCACTTCCCTCACGACGAAGAAGCCGTCCTCGCCCTGCTCCTGGTAGAGCGGCATGAGGAGTCGGCCGGTCTTTGGAACCGCGACCTCCCCACGGCGGTCGTCGCCCACGACATCGCCCGCGCGCACGCGCTGGAAATTGCGGAAGCCCGGTCGGGTCCGGTAGCGGTCGGCCGGCTCGATGGGATGGCGGTATGTGCTCTCGAGCACCCGGGGCAGCCCCCGGTACGCTCGCCTCAGCGCCCTGAACGCGGCCGCCGCTTCGGGCGCGTCCTGCCAGTCCAGCAGGCCCGCCGCGTGGATCGCCAGCCAGACCGCGCTGGCCGCCCTCACCCTCGACTCGGCCTCTTCGTGCTGGCCGCATTCGAAGACCGCCGCCGTGTACCCGAGGTGGTCCATGTAGCTGTTGAAGGTGCCCTCAAGGTGCTGGTCGAGTTTCATCACCAGGGGCACCGGGATGGCCATCGCGAATCGCTTGTTGTGCGGCAGGTTGCTCGCCGTCGTAAAGGCACCGCCTCCGCCCGAGGTCGTGTGGATGTCGAGAACGTACACGGGGCCCCGGCGGCGCTCAGCCACCTCGTCGAGCACGTCGAGAATCCGGAGCAATTCCAGGTCCTCGTGGTCCAGCGCGCTGCCGTTCGCGGCGTCCAGCGACCTCGCCGCCGCGACCCGGGCCGGAGTCCACACGCGGTTCAGATCGTACGTGAGGAACCGGCGCCCGGACGCGAGCGCCTGCAGGTTGCCCGCGACGGCAATGAACTCGCCCCTCAGGCGCCGGCGGCGCGAGGCGATCGTCGCGACGATCGCCTCAAGCGCCCGCACGCCAGCCGGCTCGTTGCCGTGCAGCCCCCCGATGCACAGGAGCAGCGGGCCCGGATCGACGCCGGTGACGCGGCCGATGACTCCGGAACGCGACTGCCAGGTCTCACGACCCCCGGACGCGCCCTCCACCCCGTCGGTCACCAGCGGTCCGTGGAAGCCGGGGGGATTCCGTCCACGCGTCCCTAATCCTCCTGGAGCCGTTCTTCGAGAAGATGATAGGCCATCGGCATGTAGTCCGTCTCGCTCACCAGGCCGACCAGCTGGCCGTCCTGGACCACCGGAAGCGCCGAGACCCGGTTGCTGCGCATCCTGTTGATCGCCTCGAGCGTCGTAGTCTCCGGCGAAGCCGTCACCGGATTGCGCTCCATGATCTCGCTCACCGGGATGCTCTCGGCTTCCGCCTGCGTGCGGCCCTCGGCCATCAGGCGCAGGACCGAACGATAGGACACGATGCCGACCAGCCGGTGTTCGTTGTCCTCGATCAGCACATGGCGGATCTGCCGGACGTGCATGAGGTACGCGACCAGTTCGACGAGCTCGTCCTGGTTCACCGTCGTCAGCGATGTCGTCATGTATTGCTCGACGCGCATGTAGTTGTGCTTCCAGCCGCCGGCCTCGGTGAGTTCGGCGGGCTCCCAGCGCGCGACGGGCAGTCCCTTCTTCTGCTGGCGCACGGTCGCGGATGTGAGCGCCGCCAACTGCTCTCCCTTCGTGCCCGCACGCTTGAGCTTGCTCAGGGACCGGATCGCCCAACTGGCCCCCGTCACCCCGGCCGCTACGCGCTCTTCTATCACGCCGAGGTAGCGGTCGACCTCGGTCTTGTATACCGGGTAGCGGCTCAGTCCGTCCGCGGCGAGGGGGAGCAGCTTGTCCAGGATCAGCCGGTCCGCGGGTGAACTCTTCCCGTCGAGCCACGTCATCCCGGCGCTCAGCCCCAGCCGCGAGGCGGCCAGGAAGTTGGCCTTCGCGTCGTCGAATTCCATGTGGTCGGTCAGGTCGGGCACCGCTTCGGCAACCCCCAGCACGGTGCCGATCCAGAACACCGTATTGGCCATCTCGTCCAGGGTGGAGGGACCGGCCGGAAGCGCCCGGCACTCGATGCGCAGGTGCGGCTTCCCGTTCGAAATGCCGTAGCAGGGCCGGTTCCAGCGGTAAACGGTGCCGTTGAAGAGCTGCAGGGCCTGCAGCCGGGGGACGCCCCCCTGGTCCAGCACCTCGATCGCGTCCTCCTCCACATCCATCGCGAGCAGCACGCGGAAGTTGGCAATGTCCTCCTGGAAGAGCTCGGCCACCGACTTCTCCAGCCAGCTGCCGCCGAACCGCACGCGCGGACTCATCTCCCGCATGTGAAGGTCGGCCCCGCGGGTGTCGAGCGACTGACGGAAGAGCGCGATCCGGGTCTCGGCCCACAACCGGCGGCCGAAGAGAAGCGGCGAGTTGACCGACGCGGCGAGTATCGGGCCCGTGACGGCCTGGGCCACGTTGTAGAAGTGCGCGAACTCTTCGGCCGAGACCTGCAGGTGGACCTGCGCACTGGTGTTGCACGACTCGAGCATCACCGAGTCGTGCTGGATCATGAGTTCGTCCGTGCCCCTGATCCGCAGACGGAACCCGCTTCCCGCCTGGTTCATCGCTTCGTTGAGGGCGTAGTAGCGCTCGCGCGGCGTGATGTTGTCGAGCGAGAGGTCCGACTTCGTGAGCGTGGGCAGGATGCCGGTGAGCACGGCCTCCGAGTTGTACACCCGGGCGGCGTCCCGCACGCGCGTGACATAGCCGTCGAGTTCCGCGTGCATGTCGGAAAAGCACGACCCCTCGAGAACCCGCGGGGACAGGTTCGCTTCCAGGTTGAAGCGCGCCAGCTCGGTCGTGAACGGCTCGTCGTCCAGCTCCTCGAGAACCTCGACGGCCACCGGAGCGGGCCGCCAGGCCTCGTCTACGAGGAAGAACTCCTGCTCCGCGCCAAAACGGCGGATGCCGGATTCGATCCGGCCTTCCGCGAGGAGGCGCCCCAGCGCCTGGAGGTCCCTGAGGAGCGCGCGCGTGAAGACGCGGATTGCTTCCGGAGATGTCTGAGGTTTGAGATCGACGCCCATTTGCGTTCCCGGGTTCGTCCGGTCCCTGGTTGTTGCGGGTTTGCTTCGCGACCGGATTCTATCTGAATGGAAGGTACTAGCGAAAGGTCGCGATGGCCGCGAGCGCCTTCTTCGTGATCGCCGGCACCCGGGCCTCGTCCGCCGGATACCCCGTCACAAGCAGCAGGAACGGACGCTCGTTCGGCGGCCTTCCCAGAATCTCGTTGAGAAAGTTCATCGGGGAAGGGGTGTGGGTGAGCGTCGCCAGGCCCGCATGGTGAAGCGCCGTGATCAGGATGCCCGTCGCGATGCCGACGCTCTCCTGCACGTAGTAGTTTTTCAGCTTTCGGTCGCCCTGGCCGACCATGTAGCGCTCGGCGAAGATCGCGATCAGATAGGGCGCTGTCTCGAGGAAGGGCTTGTGCTCGTCGGTACCCAGCGCGGCGAGGGCGTCGAGCCACTCCCTGGGGGCGCCGCCGCGGTAGAACGCCCGCTCCTCGGCCTCGGCGGCCACCCTGATTCGGGCCTTGACCTCGGGGTCGGAAACGACGACAAAGTGCCACGGCTGATGGTTCGCGCCGCTCGGGGCGGTCCCCGCCGCCCGGATGCACTCCTCGATCACGCCGCGGGGCACTGGCCGGTCGCTGTATTCCCTTACCGTGCGGCGGCGCTGTACATCGGCCCGGAACTCCAAAGCGCGCGCGGTCATCTCGGCGGGCGAGCGCTCGATCCAGGACTCGAGCGGAATGAAGCGGGGCTCGCTCACGGGGAAGGACTCCCCGGCCGTGCGTTCACGATCAGTAGCGGCCACTCAGGCGGATGTACGCGGCCACGACATCCCCGCCGCCCAGTTCACTGAGCACGCTGGAAGCCGGGACGCCCAGGGAGCGCGACAGGAAGCGCACGTTCACCAGCCCGACCAACTCCTCGTCCGAGAGCGAGACATCGCGCCACTCGGAGGCGACACGGGCCTCGAAGCGCGCGTACACCGCGGCCAGGAATCCCGCCGAGCCGTTGATGGGGACATGGAAATCACCCGCGTGCACCGAGTAGGTCCGGGCGATCTCCAGCCAGCTCGCACCACGCCTCCGCTGAGCCACGACGACGTCCGGGGGCACGCCCGCACGAGTCGCAAGCCGCAGGACAACCGGAATCTCGGCAGTGGACAGATCCCAACGGGACAGAACCATGACTTCGCCCGGCGGCGTGGCGAAGTGCTCGCCCACCGCGCGCAGGAACGCGGCTTCGTCCGATTTGCCGCTCTGTGCCTCAAGTGCTCCCGGTGCGAGCACGCAAAGCAGTGCCGCCGCGGCCCTCGATCTTCCTGCGTTCCACATTTGCGCCCTCTCCTGTCGTTGCAGAAATGTCACCGCGCCGCGGTCTGCCCGCTACCCCCGAGCCTGCGTCGGACCTGCCCCCCGGGGAGACATTGCGGGGCGGAAGGACAGTTGCACGCGGGTCAGCTCCGTCCCAGCACCCGCGCCGCGCGCTCGCGGGCTGCGACGACGGGAGAGCACCCCGCCTCGTCCGCCTCGCGGAAGATCGCCGCAAGCGAGGTCCCGATGGAGCGGACACGCGACTCGAGGTCGCCGGGGTCGAGGATCCCGCGCTCCATGAGCCCGAACGACATCGCCCCACCGCCATTGATCACGTAGTCCGGCGCGTAGAGGACGCCTCGCGCCCGCAGCCGCTCCGCGTCCTCGGGCACTTCGAGCTGGTTGTTGGCGGGCCCGGCTACGGCCCGGCAGCGCAGGCGCGGAATCGTGCGTGCGTTGACGGTCGCGCCGACCGCGCCCGGGGCGTACACGTCGCACTCGGTGTCGTACACGGCATCGGGGTCGATCACGATCCCCCCGTACTGCGCCGCAACGGCGCCAGCGCGATCCCCGTCGATGTCCGACACCAGCACCCGGGCCCCGGAGTCGCGCAGAAGGCGGGCCAGGACGCCGCCCACGTCTCCCGCGCCCTGGATCAGCACGGACTTTCCCGTGAGATCCGGGCTGCCGTCGAGATGGTTCACCGCCGCCGCGATCCCCGCATGCACGCCCACCGCCGTGTAGGGACTGGGATTCGGCGGCGGGTTGCCGTCACGGCTGCCCGCGACCGCCTTCGTGAGGGAGGCCAGGAAGGTCATGTCCTCCCGGGTCGTCCCGAGGTCTTCGCCCACGCTGTAGCCCCCGTCCAGCGCGTTCAGCACCTGGGCGAACCGCCTGAACAGGCTTCGGCGCCGGTCGCCCGCCACCGGCCCGGGAACCGAGAGCACGGATTTTCCACCACCGTACGGCAGGTCGATGGCCGCCCACTTGCTGGTCATCCCCTCGGCCAGCCTCATCGCGTCGCGTAGCGCCTCGGCCGGCGACGGATAGCTCTTCAGGCGGCAGCCGCCCGTGGGACGGCCAAGGGTGTTGTCGTGGAGGGCCACGAAGATCCAGCTCCGGGTCTCCGCGTGATAGCACGAGACGACGCCCAGCCCATCCCATCGCTCGATCAACGACTCCAGCCCGATCCGCGCATCGTCGGCGTCGATGTTCGCGCCCCCCGCGCCGTGCCCCGCCTGCGTGTCGGTAACCTTCACCTCGGAATTCTTCACCTGGGTCGATCCTCCTTTCGGTAAACGAAGCGCAATCCGGACCAATCCCGGTCGATCGCGCAGATCTTGTTGTCCACCAGACCGCCCGCGAGACCCGCGCGCCGCACGTCCGCCTCGCGGATGTCGCCTGCCAATCTGCCCGAGAGCTTCGGCCAGGCAAGCCAGAGCCCGCCATTCCAGTTGAGCTGGCGGCTGAAGCGTTCGACCGTGCCCGCAAGCGCCGCAAGCGCCGGCAGAAAGACCACGATCACATCGTAGCGACGTGGTCCGGCAAAGCCCTGGTCCACGATCACCGAAGCCGGCAGATCGAGCGCCGCGGCAAAGTCGTCCGGACCTCCCGACCATCCGACGCGGTTTCCTTCGCCGATCCCCAGCTTCCGGGCAAGCGGGGTTCCCGAGTAGCCCGCCATCAGATCCTCCATGAATGTTGAAGGGAGCGATGAAGTAAGTTGGAAGACACCCACCACCGAGAGGCTACCGCCAATGGAATGGATTGCCAATCCGGAAGCCTGGGTTGCCCTGGCCACCCTGGCAGTGCTGGAGATCGTTCTCGGGATCGACAACATCATCTTCATATCGATCCTGGCCGACAAGCTGCCGAAGGAGCGACAGGCGAGCGCCCGGCGTCTCGGCCTGTTGCTGGCGATGATCAGCCGCCTCGCGCTGCTGGGCACGATCAACATGATCATGAGGCTCACGGCGCCTGTCTTCAGCTTCGTGGGGCACGCCTTCTCGGGACGCGACCTGATCCTGATCGTCGGAGGGCTTTTTCTGCTGACCAAGGCCACGCGGGAGATCCACCACCGCCTCGAGGGGGACGACGAGCACGGCGGAAAGGCGCGCGCCGCGAGCTACGGGGCCATCCTCGTCCAGATCGCCATCATGGACATGGTCTTCTCCCTCGACTCGGTGATCACCGCCGTGGGCCTCGCGGAGGACTTCGCGGTAATGGCCATCGCCATCATCCTCGCCGTCACCGTCATGCTGCTCGCTGCGGGCGCGGTTTCGCGATTCGTCAACGATCACCCGACTGTGAAAATGCTGGCCCTGAGCTTCCTTCTCCTGCTCGGCATGACGCTGGTGGCCGAGGGCTTCGGACAGCACATCCCGAAGGGGTACATCTACTTCGCGATGGGCTTCTCGATCTTCGTGGAGGGGCTGAACCTGCGCGTCAGGGCCAGCCGGCGGCCGGTGGAGCTGCGGCAGCCACCGCGGAAGCCGGCGCCGCAGGCCGATCCGCCCGCGACCGGAGCCGCCTGAGTACGCCCGAGAGGATTCGAACCTCTGGCCTCTGCCTCCGGAGGGCAGCGCTCTATCCAGCTGAGCTACGGGCGCAGGGAGCAGTAATGTTCCAGGACGGCCGATCCGGGGTCAAGGGGAATGATCCAGGAGGACGGGCGTCATAAGCCGAGTTCTGTGTCCCGCCTGGGCGGCGGGCCGGAATCATTTGTCTGGGATTCGAATCGCTCCGAACCTCTAGCGGCCTACCCGGGACTCGTGCGGGGCAGGCGACCCCTCGTCCCCTATTTGGCCTTGCTCCGGGTGGGGTTTGCCGTGCGACCCCTGTTGCCAGCGGCCCGGTGCGCTCTTACCGCACCCTTTCACCCTTGCCTGTGTCCCTGGGGACCATCGGCGGTCTGCTCTCTGCGGCACTTTCCGTCGCCTCGCGGCGCCCGGGCGTTACCCGGCACCCTGCCCTGCGGAGCTCGGACTTTCCTCCGTCCGGCGAGCCCTGCGGACCCCCGGCGGCGATTCCTCAGCCCGTCCTCCTGGACCTGAATGATGATAGCGACCGCGCGGTCACGGCCATACCCGGTGGCTGGGACGACATCGCAGCGTGGGAGTGCGCTGTCGTCTAACTCAAGTCACCGCAACGGAACAAATGTCTTGCGGGATTGCAGAAAACATGCGATTATGGGTCCGTGACGTTTCCCGAGTCCACGACCTTCCAACCTGGGAACCCCAGCTCGGAATGACCCGGAACCGCTTCGCGAAGACTTCGAGAGCCATTTCCTGGCTCCTCGCGACAGTTGCCCTCGGGTCGTCCCCAAACGCCACGTTCGCGGCATCTCCCGCCTGGGCACAACTGCCCTCGGCCACCCCCAACGGCAACGACGAAGCCGTGGTCGTGTACCTGGTCCGCCACGCGGAGCGCGCCGAGAACGGCACCGACGATCCACCGCTGGCGCTTGCCGGCCAGATCCGCGTCCAGCAGCTCCTGGGGTTGCTCGCCGACGTGGACCTGACCCACGTACACACGACCGACTTCAAACGCACCCGGGATACGGCCCGCCCCTTTGCCGAACGGGCCGGGGTGGAGTTCATGATCTACGACCCGCGCGAGCTGGAGGCGCTGGCCAGCGAGGTCGCGGCGACTCCCGGCCGTCATCTCGTCGCCGGCCACAGCAACACGACGCCCCAACTGGTGGCGGCTCTGGGAGGCGACCCGTCGGATCCGATCGACGAATTCGAATACGATCGGCTCTACATTGTGGTGATTCAGCCGGACAAGCCGGCCATGACGACCCTTCTGCGCTTCGGGGAACCGTACGTCGAAGGCCAGGATTTCGGCCTGCGGGCCGGATCCGCCGCGCTCAGAAACTCACCACAAGAGCCACGGTAACGACCTGGTCCAGTTCCTTGCGGGGAACGAGCACCTCCCCCGCGGGCTCACCCAGGGGCGACGTCAACGGGACGCTCGCGAGCGCGGGGCGATTGTCGAAAGTCGCGCGGACGGAAGTCTTCAGGCCCAGGTGCTCGTTCATGGCGACGCTCAGCGAGTTGATCCAGTCGCCGCGCACGTCCCGAGGGTCGTCGCCGTTCCCGTCGAGCACGAGATCGCTTCGCCAGTCCGAGTTGTCCGTCACCTGAAGCCGCCACTCGCAAGACACCCTCGCCCCCAGGAAGCGGCTGCTCCACTCCGGGTCGGCAACGACGTCCTGCTGGACCGTATGGGTAAGACCATAGGCGGTGCGCAGACTCCGTGCCTCCGACTCGGTCCAGCGCGTGGAGACCCCCAGGACGTTGACCAGCCGGTTCCGGACGCCGGCGAAGGTGTTGCGCGTCCATCCCGACTGTACGAAGAACGCCGTCCTGTCGGACACCCTCCGGTCGAATCGCATCCTGGCGTAGTAGTTCTCCACCGACGTCATGGTGGTGGACTGCTCGTCGATGCGGTAGTCCGCCGGCGTGCCCACCGCCGTGCGCGTCAGCCGGGTGGTGCGGGTCCGAATTCCCCCGGCTTCGATCTTCACATCGCTTCGTTCCCATGAGCGCGTCAGCGTGCTCCCGATTCCGAGCGTCGACGCCACGGCGTTCCCCCCGGTGCGCACGAAGCTGAGTTCGCTCGAGTTGGTCCAGCGGTTCTCGGTCTGCAGGGCGCCGGCCGTGGAGACCGCCGTCAGCAGGACGCACACCGCCGCGGCGGAAGCCAGAGCGTGACTCGGCGGCGCCGGCCACAATATCGTTGCTGTCTTCACGTTCCGTCCCTTCCCTTCCCTTGGAGTTGTTCCCAACGATGGCACGTTACGCTACGGAGTTCACCGGCGCGTTCTTCCTTGTGCTCACGATCGGCCTGGTCACCGTGCAGGGCGTCGTGCCCGCGCCCCTCGCCATCGGGGCAGCCCTGATGGTGCTGGTCTACATGGGCGGGCACATCTCGGGCGCGCACTACAACCCGGCGATCAGCGTCGCGATCATGGTGCGGGGCAAGCTCGACCGCCGTGAACTGGTGCCCTATGCGATGGCCCAGGTTGCGGGCGCCGCCCTGGCCGCGCTGGCCGTCGCCGGTCTGACGGGCAGGTTCCTGGTTGTGGCCCCGGCCTCCGGCACTTCCGCCATCGTCGCACTGCTCGCCGAACTGCTGTATACCTTCGCGCTGGCGCTGGTGATCCTGAACGTGGCGACCTCGCCGCGCACCGAAGGCAACTCCTACTACGGACTGGCCATCGGATTCACGGTCATGGCGGGCGCCTTTGCGGTCGGCGGCATCTCTGGCGGAGTCTTCAACCCGGCGGTGGGAACCGGTCCGATCCTGGTGGCGCTGGCGGATGGTGGTTCCCTCGGTGCGCTCTGGATCTACTGGGTGGGGCCACTGGCTGGAGCGCTCCTCGCGGTACCGGTCTACCGCCTTCAGCACCGGACCACCGGCGAGAGCGGGCGAGGGTAGCACCGCACCGCTGAAGCCCCCCACAGCGCTTTCGGCAAGTCCGCTACCAGACGGTCACGTACCCGTCCGCTGCGAGGTTCCAGCGCCGGCCGTAGACGTGGAGTCGCCTGGTCGGCACCCCTTCGGACGACAGCATTCCCCCGGCGTGCGTCCACGCCAGCACGCTGCCTTCCAGGTTCGTCATGTCCACTCCGCGCGCACGCATCCTGCGGGCGTAGGCCGAGCTGCGGGCGCCGATCGTACAGTACGCGACGAGGGTGCGGCCGCTTCGCCGGAACTCGTCCAGGCGGTCCTCGAACGCCTCCGCGGTGATGGCGCCTGGCAGCGTGGACACGGCCCGCTCCGCGTCGCTGCGCACGTCCACGAGAACGATGTCGGTCGAGGGCAGCGCCCGGCTGAGCGAATCGGCAGAGATCGTGGGGACGTCGGGGTAGTCGGCCTTCAGTTGCTCCACGAACCGCAGCACCGCCGCGTATCGGTCCGCCTCGACGGCGCGCGACTGGGCGTGGGCGACGGTGACGGGAAGGATGCAGGCTGCCAGGGCCAGCAGCGCGACCCGCTTCCGCGTGAGCATCCGGGAGGGGGCCCTAGGCATGTCGGTACGCCGGTGTGAAGATGTCGTTTACAGCCGCGACGCGAAAGCCTTCTCGCTCGAGCAGTGACGCGGCCGCCGACGCGCGGGCGCCGCTGAGACAATGGACGAGCAGCTCGCCGTCGCGGGGGAGTTCCTCGAGTCTCGCCGCGAGCCTGGTGTGGGCAATGTTCGTCGCCCCGTCGACACACGACCGTGCGAACTCCGTGGCACGGCGCACGTCCAGCACGTGCACGCCGACGTCGGGGCGGCGCCGTTCGAGTTCCCCGAAATCGATGACTTCGATGCTTGCGAGGCGGGCGCCGTTCACGCGGCACGCTTCCAGTTCCGCAGGCGGCGTCCAGCTCGCCACCCGATCGAGGCCTATCCTGACCAGGTCGCGCACCGCTTCCTCGACCTGCGCCTCCTCGCAGACCAGGGCGATCCGCGACTCCGGGTCGATGTAGCAGCCCGCGATTGTGGGGAAGGATTTGTTGAGCGGCGCGTAGATGGAACCCGGGATGTGGGCTTCGTAGTACCCCACCCGGTCTGCGCGGGTGTCGAGGACGACAGATTCCGGGTCGGCCGCCAGGGACAGAAGTTCGGAGCCCGTCAGCCGCCGGGGCCGGGGCAGAGGACCGAGGACTGCGGGGCCGCGGCGGTTCTCGTTCTTCATGCGGCCGAAATAGAGAGGGGGCTCCGGCTGGCCGTCGAGGATATACGAGACGAAAGCATCCTCGCCGTTGCGCACGGCCGCCAGCGCGGGGCTGAAACGCTTTTCGTAACCGGCGGTGGTGTCCGGGACCGCGCCGAGAGCCTTGCCGCAGGCGCTGCCGGCACCGTGTCCGGGCCAGATGCGCAGGTAGTCCGGCAGTTCAAAGACTGCCACTGCCGAGCCGTAGAGGCGGCGTGCCGAAGGCTCCATCGCGCCCGCGTGTCCCGCGGCGGACTCGAGAAGGTCCGGTCGGCCGAGATCACCTACGAAGATGAAGTCCCCCGATACCATGCCCATGGGCTCGGAGGCGCCGCCCCCCAGGTCGGTGATCATGAAGCTGATGTGCTCGGGCGTATGGCCCGGGGTGTGCACCGCCCGGATCTCGATCCCCCCTACGCTGAAGCTGTCCCCGTCGCGCAGCAGGGTGACCCGGTCGCGATCCTCGGCCCATTCGTACTCCCAATCCGGTCCGCCCTCTGCCGAAAGGTAGGCGCGGCACGCGTGGCGTTCGGTGAATTCGAGGCACCCCGAGAGGAAATCGGCGTGTATGTGGGTTTCGGTGACGGCCGTGATCCGCAGCGCCTCCCGCCGCGCGATCGCCACGTAGCGGTCGATGTCCCGCTGCGGGTCGATCACGACGGCCTCGCGAGAGCGCTGGCACCCTACGAGGTAGGCGTGCTGAGCCAGTTTGTCGTCGACGATTTGTCTGAAGAACATGTGTTTCCTAACGGACGCGCGGCCCTGCCTGTCGTAGACCCGGAACGTGGAACCTAAAGCGCGTTCCCGGAAGATGCAGTATGGAGCCATTCAACATAGGAAGAAAACACGATGAATACGGCACGTTGCAACATCAGGACCACCACCGTCGCGGCATTCATGCTGGTGGCGGCAGCGGCAATCGGCGCGCAGGACGCCGAGGGCCAGCGGCGAGGGAACGCGAGCATGCGCGGCAATATGGGCATGCGCGCCGGCACCGTCGGCCTGGCTCCCGTCGAGCAAGCGCTGCGGCGCGCTGACGCGCTCGAGCTGACCGAGGACCAGGTAACCCGGCTGGAAGCGCTTCGGGTCGGCGCGCTGGCGGAACGGACCGCCAGTACGGGCAGGCTCATGGAACTGGCCTCGGGCGTCCGCGCCGGGACCGTCGAGCGCGGCGCTATCCGGGAGGAAATGGCAGCGCTCCTCGAAATGGGCGCGACCGCCCGTGAGAACCTGCGCGACCAGCTCAGCGAGATCCTCACAGACGACCAGCAAGCCGAGCTCCGGCAGGCAGCGAGGCGGGCGGCGTGGCAGAACCGGCGCGGAACGATGCCGCGCGTCGACCGGCGGCGCGGTTCGTGGCGCGGACGCGGTATCGACCGCGGCCGGAGGGGCGCATGGGCGCCGAGGCGCGATCGCCGGGGACGCTGAGCAGGAAGGACCCCGGACCCAGGCGCGTGGCCACCGCAATGCGCCGGGACAGGACGGCGATGCGCCGGGACAGGACACCCCGAGATGTGGTATATTGATCGTCGCCGAAGGGACGCCTGCGGATTCGTACGGGCGTGACCTCGGCGTGAGCGACACACCTCCTGCGCCCTGCTAGCTCAACTGGTAGAGCATCCGACTCTTAATCGGCAGGTTCGGGGT
>VYAQ01000205.1 GCA_009844885.1 Gemmatimonadota bacterium | reverse complement strand
CCTGAAACACCGCACGCCACCATCCCCCCCAGTGTCCCCGCCCCGACGCCGGGCGTGTCCACCGGCAGCCACTGCCCGTTGGGCCGCAACACGTCATCCAGTTCTGTCATGGCGAGCCCGGCACCCGCCGTCATCGTGAGGTCGGCGGGTTCGTAGTGCTGCACGGCGTTGAGGCGCTCGCACGACACGATCACGTCGCCAGAACGGGTCCACCCCCCGGCCCCGAGCCAGCTCCCGAGCCCGGCGGGGATCAGACGCGTACCCGTTTCGGTCGCGGCCCGGATCACCTCCGCCGCCTCTTCAACGCTGGCCGGGCAGGCGACCGCGGGCCCCTGCGCATCGCCCGCCCCGTCCACAGCCACGTCAATCACCGCCGGCACCCTCGGCAACACCGGCACCCTCGGCAACACCGGCGCCCTCGGGAAGGACCTTGCCCGGATTCATCACGCCCCCGGGATCGAACACTCTGCGCACCCGCCACATCGCGGCCAGCTCGTCCGGGCCGTAGATGAGGTCCATGTGGTGCTTCTTGTCGAGCCCGACACCGTGTTCGCCGGTGATCGTGCCACCGGAATCGACGCAGAGCTGCATGATCTCCTTCGAGGCGCGCTCGACGCGCTCCAGCTCGTGCTCGTCACGGCGGTCGAAGAGGATGTTGGGATGAAGGTTGCCGTCGCCGGCGTGGAAGACGTTGGCGACGACGAGGTCGTACCGCCGGCCGATGTCCGAAATGCCGCGCAGGATCGACGGCAGGGTGGTCCTGGGCACGGTGGCGTCCTGCACCAGGAGATCCGGCGCGATCCGCCCCATGGCCCCGAACGCCTTCTTCCGTCCCTTCCACAGCGCCATGCGCTCGTCCTCGTCGCGGGCGGTCCGCACTTCACGGGCACCGGCGCGCGCACACAGGGCCGCCGCCCTCTCCGCGTCGTGTTCCAGCCCCGCTTCCATCCCGTCGAACTCGATCACCAGCGCGGCCTCGGCGTCGGTCGGATACCCCGCCGCAAAGACGCTGTCCTCGACGGCGCGGATCGTGGGCCCGTCGATGATCTCGAGCGCGGCAGGCAGCAGTCCCGCGCCCACGATGTCGGACACCGCCTGCCCGGCGTCGTCGATGCGGTCGAAGATGCCGAGCAGCGTGCGCACGCCCTCCGGCACGGGCAGAAGCCCGACCTCGATCTCGGTCGCGATCCCGAAACACCCCTCCGAGCCCACGAACAGGCCCACCAGGTCGTACCCCGCCGACTCACGTCCCTGTCCACCCAGCTTCACGAGCGATCCATCCGCCAGGACGACCGCAAGTCCCGTCACGTAACGCGACGTCACCCCGTACTTGAGGCAGTGCGGCCCGCCCGAGTTCTCGGCAACGTTTCCGCCGATCGTGCACGCCGTCTGCGAGGACGGGTCGGGCGCGTAGTACAGCCCGTGCGCCCCCGCCGCGACCGAGAGTTCCGCGTTGATCACGCCCGGCTGGAGCACGGCCCGCCGATTCGGCGCGTCGATGTCGAGAATCCGGTTCATCCGCGCGGTGCCAATGACGACCGCCCCGTCGAGCGCCACCGCGCCCCCCGAAAGGCCGGTGCCGGCACCCCGCGGCACGATCGGCAAGCCGTGCTCCGCGATCGCGCGCACGGCGCCCTGCACCTGATCGGTGGAGCGCGGCAGCACGACCGCGCCGGGACGGTGCCGGTACGCGGTCAGCGCGTCCGATTCGTAGACGAGAAGCCGCTCCTCGTCCAGGATGACGCCGTCGCGACCGCAGATCTTGACGAGCGATCTCGCCAGGGTGGCTGGGACCATTCGGGCAAGCTATCCGGCGCTGGCAAGGTAGTCCAGAATCGCGCACACGCCCGATGCGGCCATGTCGTGCACTTCGGGCGGAAGCTCGCCGTAGACACGCCTGGTGAGCAGATCGAGGTCGGCGCTGCCCGTCTCCGCGCGCGCCCGGCGGACCTGCTCGATCCGTTCGAGGCGGTGGTTCCGGAAGCGCGCGATGGCGTCCGCGGGGTCGAGGACCGGGTCGCCGTGGCCCGGGTAGAGGACGCGGGCGTCCAGCGCGTCGAGACGGTCCAGCGAGGACAGGTAGTGGGCGACGCCTCCCGGGTATTCGCCTACCCAGGTCGTGTCGCCCTCTCCCAGGACGAGATCGCCGGTGAAGACCGCACCCTCGTCCGGCAGGTGGAAGCAGAAGTGCCGGCGCGCGTGACCGGGAGTCGAGACTGCGACCAGATCGCCGCCGTCGGTTACGATCGCTTCGCCGTCGCTCAGGTCATGGCCGCTCCCGGGCCCCCGCACGGAGGCCCCGGTAAGGCGCGCCAGCTTCTCCGCGCCCGCCGCATGGTCCGCGTGGGCATGGGTCACCAGGACAACGACCTGGTCCGCGCCGCCCACCGCTTCCGCCAGCACCCCAAGGTGGCTGTCGAGCACCGGCCCCGGATCGATCACAACCGCCCGTCTTTCGCCGACGACATAGCTTCGAGTGCCGTCGAGGGTGAAGCGCCCGGGATTGTCGGCCCGGAAGGACCGCACAGCCGCCGGCACGACTTCTAGCGTCGCTCGTGTGCGATCTGCTCCGCCAGCTTGTCGGCGATCATCTGTACCGCCACCTCGTCCTGTGAGGTGAAGGCGGCCGGCTGGTGCGAGTCGATGTCGAACTGTCCGTAGATCTCGGTGCCGGCACGGATCAGGACGACCAGCTCCGACTTCACGTCAGGGCTGCAGGCGAGGTAGCCCTCGAACTTCGTCACGTCGGGAACGTTCTGGTTGGCCCCATGCGCGATCGCGGTGCCGCACACGCCCTCACCCACTGGAATCCGGGCATGCTCGGTGGGATCGCCCACGTAGTTGTGGAGCCACAGCTCAAGGCCCTCGTCGTTGAGCAGATACGCTCCGACCCAGTCGGCACGATCATCCCGGTGGAGGGTCTTTACGGCGTGCCGGAGAATGGCGTCCGAAAGATACCCCTCCTCCCTCATCTCCTGGATTTCCCTTATTACGATCCGGGCGTCGACCATCTCCTCGCTTCTTGATCAGGATTCACGGAATTCACGGGCACTCAATATAGCCCCACGTCAACCGCGCCCGAAATCGATGCCCTCATCCAGCCTGGCCACAAACGCCGCCAGGAGGCGGGCCGTGAGAAACAGGTCGGAGACCGATACCGTCTCGCTGGGCGAATGCATATACCGGTTCGGCACGGAAACGAGCCCGGTGGGAATTCCGCCGCGCGCCAGGTGAATCGCGTCGGCGTCGGTGCTCGTGCGCAACGGCGCAGCCTGGATCGAGTAGGGGATGTCGTTGGCTTCCGCGGTCTCGGCCAGCACTTCGAACACCCGGGGATGCGTGGCCGAGCCGCGTGTAAGGACCGGACCGCCGCCCAGCGAATGCTCGCCTACCTCGGACTTCTCCACCTCCGGCACATCGGTCGCGTGCGTCACGTCCACCACCAGCG
>VYAQ01000209.1 GCA_009844885.1 Gemmatimonadota bacterium | reverse complement strand
GTGCTGGCGTAGGACTTGGCGGTCACGCCAGGCAGGCGGTCTTCACCCTCTCGTGAGCGTCGGCACCTCGATTCCTGCTGCGGTTGCGGCCGCGGCCAATCTGCGGTCGAGCGTCGCGAGCGGGAGTTGCATGCGAAGGGCCAGCTCCAGGTACATCGCATCGTAGACGGATAGCCCGTGCTCGTCGGCGAGCATGAGCACGGCCTCCCAGACCCGGGCGGCGGAAACGGGCTCGATCTCCACCGGCAGAGCCTTGAGGCTGTTGCGGACTCTCGTCCATTCGTCCCTGGCGATCCGGCCTCGGCTGGTGGCGACCCACAGGACGTTGCCCACCTCGATCGGCCACAGAGCGGGAACGAAGGCCCTGCCTCCGATCAGGGATTCACGCAGCCGATCGGTCTCCGGCGTGGCCTCGTCCGCGAACACCCACGCCATGGTCACCGAACAATCGAGGACGAATGTCAGCGTCTGCGGCCCTCTTCGATCATGTCGCGAATCGAGAGCCCGCCCAGGCTATGGGTCTTCTGGAAGGCTTTCAGGTCTTCGATTGCGGCGCGGACCCTGGTCGTGTCGCGGGCCTGAAAGGGTATCAACTCCGCGACGGGACGATCGTGTCTGGTGATGACAAACCGCTCCCCGGCCTCCACCCGCCGCAGGAGACGAGGGAGGTGCGTCTTGGCTTCGAAGGCTCCAATGCGGGACATGGAATGCGTTTCAGCTGAAACGTTTTTGCTCAATCTGCGATCAGACTAGACTGAGACCAGTCTAATCTATTCGCAGGATTGAGACAACCCGGACCGCTGGTAGGGTTGCGGCTAGGCGGGCGGCTCCGGCCGGACCGCAAACCGGTTGATCCAACGGACCAGATCAGGGCGCCTGGTGCGGGTGGCATGGAGCGCGCGGGCGATCTCGTAGAGCGAGATGCCGCCCCGGGTCCGAAGGTCCTTGAAACGGGGGGCGGTGACCGCGCCGAATAGGTGCGCGAGGATGGCACAATCGGCGTCCGTCAGGCGGGCGGAATGGAACAGGCGCGAGAGGGCCGGGCCGCTGGGGCGGTTCGCAATGCCCGCGAGGTGCAGGCCGGAGAGATCGGCAAGGAAGTCGTGGGCGGCTTGCTGGCCCCCCGGCGGGAGGATGCGCATCCGTGCGCGGGGGTAGTCCCACCAGTGGAGCGGAAGAGGGTCGAGGGGTGTGGTCCGTTCCGCCCGGCAGTAGTGGACGGTCGTGGGTTTGCCGGGCCCGCCGATCATGGAGCCATGCGGCCCAAGGCCTTCGGCCGCGGGGTCGCCGCCACGGCGGATGCAGTCCTCGACGCGGCGGCGTTCGTAGCGGGCGATGAGCTCCTCGTCGCTGGGGACGCGCGCGGGATCCCGTGGAGGCGGGTCGAAGTAGTAGGCGCGGACCAGGTCGTAGTCGATCATCGCTGGCGGTCGTGAAGTTCGTCGCGGACGAGTTGTTCGACGATGGGAAGAGCCCGTTTCTCCAAAGCTGGGTCGGAAGGATTGAGGAGGGGGGCCAGGTCTCGGCCGCTGGCCGTGTGGTCGCCTAAGGCCTCGAGGATGTCGCCCAGCTCGCTCCTGCGGACTGCTCGGAACGCTTTGGCTAGCTCGCCGGAGTCGCGCCGGTTGGCCCAGGCGATGTCGTACACGTCCTGGGACAGGATGGTGCGACGCTGCGCCATGCGAAAGACGAGCTTCTTGCCGAGAATCTCGTTGGTGGTCTCCAGGGGGAGTCTTGTACCGCGAACAGTGTCCCGAGAGCAGGGTTCGGGAGTCAGGGCGCCAGGGTTGACGGTGACGTGCCCGTCGAGGCCGCGAAAGCGGATGTAGGTGTCGTCCCTGCCGATGGCGAGCCGGATGACGGGTGCGGTGGCGGTCAGGTCGAGAGTGAAGCGACCGCCCGTGTTCCGTTGAATGTGGAGGTAGCGGTCGGAGTCGACGAAGAGGTCCACGTCGGTGCTATGCCGGTGCGCCCAGCGTGCGGCCAGCGCGGTGCCGCCGCCGAAGCGGATGTTGGCCTCGCCGCCGAACGCGTGGGCAAGGGGATGTCGAACCGCCTCGAAGAGTTCGGCCGGACCGGGGGGAAGATCGTATTCAGCCATTGGCCTGAATGGTCGCTGCTGGACTCGAACCAGCGACCCCTACGATGTGAGCGTAGTGCTCTACCGACTGAGCTAAGCGACCTTGAGTACCCCCACGGGGAATCGAACCCCGGTCTCCTGGCTGAGAACCAGGTATCCTAGTCCACTAGACGATGGGGGCGTCCGTGCCCGCGTCCAGCCGATCGTGCATGACGCCGGATGCGAGGGGCAGATAAGCTAAAGCGAATCGGCGGACGGCTCAAGTACGAGTCCCTGCGGTGCCTACGCCGACCCTACACCTCGAACGGATTCAGCAATGGCACGCCCAGCCTGCGGAAGTCACGGACGTCGCGAGTCACTACCGTCAGCCGGTGGACTGTGGCCGTGGCCGCGATCATCGCGTCTTCCAGCAGGGTCCGCGAACGCTGCCGCTTCAGCCGGGCCCACTCCCGAAACGCAGCCGCATCCATGGGCAACACGCCGTACGAATCGATCACCTGCTCCAGCCAGGCTTCCAGTTCCTGGGCCTTGTGAGGGTCCCGTTCACGGACGTTCTCGATGCCGGCCTGGATCTCACCCACGGTGACGGCGGACAGAAAGAGCTGATCGGAGGGCACCCCGGCAATCCATCGCAGCACGGACCGGTGGGGCCGCGGCCGGCGGAGCTCCGACACGACGTTGGTGTCCAGCAGGTACACGGGCCTATTCGAGCGGAGGAGGTTCGCGATGGCGGTGCGCGGCACGGGGTGGCGTCAGCTCGTCCGTGCGGGCCTCGGGAGCCAGCAAGAGCTCCTTGAGGTCCCGGCGCGCCATGCGCTTCATCCGACGCCACTCGTCAATCGACACCAGTACGGCCGCTTCCACTCCGCGCTTTGTGACCAGCTGCGGGCCGTCGGACACGCTTGACTCGAGCATCTCGCTGAAGCGCGCCTTGGCCTCCTGCACCTGCCAGACTCTGGGCAAACGATCCTCCTGGTTCACGACCTAGCTGACTAGTTATAAGACTAGTCCGATCATGACACGCGGTCAAGCCGCTCCACGCGGCCCCTCGCGTTTCGTATCTCAGGCGACAGATTAGGAGCCACGCACGGACGCGGGGGCGTCGGTTGCCCCTGGCTGCCGCAAAGCACAAGGACGAACACCTCACCAGTGAACCCAACCCCCCAGGTCCTCATCCTCGGCGGCGGACCTGCCGGCGCCGCCGCCGCCCGCCTCCTCGCCCAGTGGGGCCTGGAGGCCGTGGTCGTGGAGCGGTCGCCGGACCCCGACCCGGCCGCGCCGTCCCTGGCCGAATCGCTGCCCCCCAGCGCGCGCAAGGTACTGGCCGCGACGGGGCTGCTGGGGGTGGTGGAGGCGGGGGGATTCCTGCCGAAT
>VYAQ01000352.1 GCA_009844885.1 Gemmatimonadota bacterium | reverse complement strand
GGCGTGGCTGGGTTGGCGTGCGCGCTGCGGCCGGGGCCTCATCCGGGGCGCCTGCTAGAGCTCCGCGAATCCGGCGGCGGTGACGCCCGATCCCATTGGCAACCGGCCCTGCCCGGCGTGAATGAGGAAACCCGGACCGCACCGGTCGCCGAGGTCGTTGCGGAAGCTCCGGATTCCCCGGGTCATTGCCGGGCGCGGCGTGGCCATCGTCTTCACTTCGATGGGAATGAGTTCGCGGCCGGCATCGACGATGAAGTCGACTTCCGCCCCGGCCGCGGTTCGCCAGAAATACACCTGCGGGCGCTCGCCGCGGTGCATCAGGGTCTTCACAATCTCACCAAGCACCGCAGCCTCCATTAGCGGTCCGGCCAGGGGACCGGCCGCGGCATGGCCGGGGTCCCTCAGGCCCGTGAGGTGGCAGAGCGTGCCGAGGTCGGCGATATAGACCTTCGGGGATTTCACGAGCCGTTTGCCGATGTTGGCGAAATAGGGCCTCACCTTGAACACCTGATATGTCGCTTCCAGGACGGAGAGCCAGGCCTTGGCGGTATTCACGGCCACGCCCAGATCACGCGCGACGTCGCTCAGGTTGAGGAGTTGCCCGGTCCGCGCCGCGACCGCCCTCAAGAAACTCTGGAATTGGGTGAGGTCGCCTACCTGTCGCAGTGTCCGCACATCCCGCTCGAGATAGGTCTGGATGTAGCTGGAGTGCCAGAGATGAAGGTCGCGTTCCGGATTCGCCACAAGCTCCGGGTAGCTGCCTCGAAGGAATCGCTGCCAGAGATCCGGGGGCGACAGCGACTGTCTGGCTCCGGTCCCGCCTTCCGCCTCCCAGACCAATGGCGCGTCGATCCTGCCCACGGCCTCACGTCCGGACAACGGCAGCAGGTGGAGGATCGCCGCACGCCCGGGGAGCGACTCGGTGACTCTTTCGTTGAGGAGCAGGTTCTGGGATCCGGAGAGCAGAAACTGTCCGGCCCGGCCACGGTCTTCGTCGATGAGTTCCTTGACATAGGGGAGCAATCCGGGTACGAACTGCACCTCGTCGTAGATGACGGGCGGCGGAAAGCGAGCGAGAAACGATCTCGGGTCTTCCTCGGCGGAGGCGCGAACGTCGGGAAGCTCGAGGGACACATAGCCGTGGCTACCGGCGAACAGGTGCTTGAGCAGCGTGGTCTTTCCGGATTGCCTGGGGCCGGTCAGCACAACGGCTGGGAACTCCGTAGCGGCTCTCTGGAGGACCGGCTCGAGGGATCGGCGGATATGTTTCGTCATGACCGTGTCACGTGGAAGAACTCCGACTGGCGCTTCGGAAGTTCGCAAGTTTGCATTTGAATTGCAAATATGCACGATTCGCAATCTGAATCATGACTGACCGACGAAAGTGGATCGTCGGGATCGCAGTGCTGGTGGTGCTCGCGGTGGTGCTCGCGGCCCTGCTCCTGAGACCCGATGGCTCCGGCACCCGCGACGGATCCGGTGCCGTTGCGGAGGACGGCGTTCCCACCCGCGCAGTGGGCGAGTCCATCTTCGATTCGTCGACCAATCCGGATCTATCCGAACTGCTCGGTATCGTGGGCGGCCTCTTCCTGCCGGACAGCGGACTCGCGCTGGTGGAGCGAGGCGAGATCCACATGGTCGACCTGGCGTCCGGTGAAACTCGTGTCATCGGCCGAAGGGGCGAGGGCCCAAGAGAGTTCGGCCGCATCTGGACGGCGAACCACACGCCGCGGGGCATCCTGGTCTGGGACACCCTGCACCGCCGTGCGGTTTTCGTCGCCCACGACGGCGAGTTTCTGAGTTCGCAGGGCTATAGGCAGGTATCATTCCGGAACATCTTCATCTCCCGTCCGGTGGGCGTTGGTACCGACGGCCGCATCGTCTTTCGTGACGGACCCGACAGTTTCGGGGGATTCGGCAGGGGCCGCCTCTGGGATCCGGCGTGGTATGTCGTTGTCCAGGGCGACGGCGAGATCCTGCGAATCGCGGAGGCGAGGGGCGAGGAGATGTACTACGGAGAGCATCGCAGCGATGCCGTGACGATGGGGCATCGCACCTTCGATGCCGCGACCGAAGACCACCTCATCATCGCCGACACCGACCGCGCAGCCATCGCGGTGCTGGATTGGAGCGGCAGTGAGGTTGCGGTGATCCCGATGCCGCCCAGCGCACAGTTGTCTGCGGCACAGGTGCAGGCGGGGCGTGAGTTGCGTATAGAGCAGGAACAGGAGTTCATGGCGTTCTTCAGAAGAGCTGCCGAGAGTGGTCAGCTACCCGCCCGGGCCGGCCGGGTGGGCGACGCCGAAGTGGCGGAGGCGTATTCGGACTGGCCGATCAACGAGATTGCGCCCCCGATCGACACGCTCCTGACGGACTTCGACGCGAGGCTCTGGGTGAGGGATTACCGTCTCCCCGATCAGGACAGCGTTACCTGGCGGGTGTGGGACATTGACCGGCCGCAACCCCTCTTCACGGTCAGAATGGATGGAGACGACAGGTTGCTTGACGCGACGGGCGACCTGCTCTTGCTGCGGCGCGTGGACGCTCTCGATGTTCCTCGGGCCGAGGTCAGGCGGCTCACCGGCGCACCCGAGTAGAAGCTAGACCTCCGGCTCGTCCAACCGATCCGACGGATCCGGTGGCTGGCCGCCGCGCCGACGCAGGAGGCGTCGCGCGGAGTCGATGTCCGCTTGGGAGCCACGCTCGGCGAAGAACTCGGCCGTGCGCATGGCGGACAGCTTCTCCGCGACAGCGGTGTTGACGAACTGGTTGATGCTCGTGCCGTCCCGGCGGCTCACTTCCCGTACGGCCTGTTTCAGGGACGACGGCATTCGGAGTGGATAGACGGTGGATTGCTTCTTTCGCTCGGTCATTTCGGTTCCCCTTTCCGCCTCGCGGCGATCTTGCCAAGTGCCTGACGTGGCGACAGCATCTCGATCCCGAATGTGCCGGGGACATCGCCGAAGTCCCGGCTGTTGAAGGTTACGAGGGCGTCCGCGTTTCCGTTGACCGCCGTCTCGAGCACCATTTCGTCCGCGGGATCGCGGAGTTGCGGCCGCCAAAGGAACCAGGCGTGGACCGGTTCGGCCACCGCGCACAGCGCCGACACGATCGTGCCGACCTCGGCCTCGGAAAGGCCGGAGGCGATTCGCTGGGCCGGATCTCTGCAGGTCCCTTCGTATTCGAGCACTAGCGGTACCGAGAGCAGCAGGGAGAATCGGCGGTCGAGCGCCTGTTCGACCAACGCGGCCGACGCTCCGGACGGGCTACGCAGAGCAGCGACGACAACGTTGGTGTCGAGGACAAGACGCATCTTATATGATATGACATCATATGAGATATTACAACTGAGCTTGCCCCGGAGTTCTACGACGATTGCAGCCGCGTCGAATCCGGCAGCGGCCACGCATCGCTGCCTCGGGGCACCATCTCGCGGCTCTCGATCAGGTACCTGAGAATCGCGTCGTACTCGCTGTCCGGCAGGCTGCCGGGCGCCTCGTGCGGCATGGCCACCCTGAGGTAGCGGTCGAGCTGTCCCACGGTGGAGTACGCGGCCAGGACGCTGGGCGTTACGGCGGCTCCGATCCCGTTCGGCACCTCGTGGCAATAGCTGCAGCGCACCGTGTAGGCCCATTCGCCGTCGACGGCGGCGGTCTCGGGGGCTTCGGCGTCAGGAGAACAGCCGACGAGCCAGGCTGCCGCGGCGATCAGGGGAACCCGCCGGAGACCCCTCGCGGCACTCACCCCACCTCGACCGGGTGCGGCAGCGGCACGTTCAGCAGGTAGCCCTTCTCGTTGTAGACGCCTTCCAGCGGCTGGGTGTCTCCGGAGGCGTCGGTGGCCCGGGTACGCAGCACGTGTTCCCCGGCCGCGGCCGCCCACTCGAACTCGAAGCGGCTCCAGGCGTAGGGATGGTCCGCCGACGCCCCGATCAGACGCGCCGGTGCCCACGGTCCGTCGTCCGCGCTCCACTCCACGCCCGCCACCGGTCCTCGCGGCGAGTAGGCGAACCCTCTCAACCGATGTGTCCCGGCGCCGATCCGGGCCGGCCTCGGCAACGCCAGCGCGCTCTTCACGCTGCCGGTCGTGATCGGGGCGCCGTCGGCGGGCGCGTACCGGTCCGCGGGCCACTCCTCCCCCACAAGCACGTACGACGACGTATTCGCCCGCACCCACACCTTCTCGGTCGCCACCTCGACGCGCCCCACCCACTTCACGCTGGACGACCCCACCCAGCCGGGAACCACCGCGCGCACGGGAAACCCGTGATCGGGCGGCAGCGGCTCGCCATTCATGGTAAGCGCCAGGATCGTGGCCGGGTCGAGCGCCTTCGCAAGCGTCATCGGGCGCTCCCACGCACCGTCGTCGAGCCCGATCACGTTCACCTCGAGCGCGTCGTCGCGCACACCCGCGACCGCCAGCACGTCGGCGAGGCTGGGACCGGTCCACTCGGCGCACCCGATCGCGCCCGTGCCCCACTGGCTGCCCGCCGCCGTGCGCCCCGTGACCGACTGGAAGAAGCCCCGCCAGTTGCCCGCGCACTCGATGTAGGCGATCAGGGTCTGGCTGGGCAGCGCGCGCAGGTCATCGAGAGTCAGCTGGACCTCCGACTCGGCGCCCGGCCCGCCCACGGTCAACACGTATGAACCCGCGTCGATGACCGGCGTGGGCGCGTGATTGCGCACGAAAAAGAGGTCGTTCGGGGTGAGGAAGCCGTCGAGGTCCTCCAGGCGCGTCTCCAGGTTGGTGCCGTGCTGGACGAACCGGGACGGATCCTTCACCCAGATCCCGGCCGCCGCGTCATCCCCGCCTCCAGCGCCCGCCCCGGGTGCCACGCCCAATGACCCGCCGGGCCCCGAACCGCCGTCGCTCGCGCCCTCGGGCGCACACGCGGCCGCGCTCGCCCCCACCGCCATCAGCGCCAGGGCCTCTCTCCGGTTGACCAACGCCGCTCTCTTGTTCACGACACACCTCTCCATGTTCGGCCGACACCTGCCTCTGCGCGCACACTAGCCCACGGCGCCCGCCCGCCACAAGTTGACAATGTGCGCTGTCGCGCCTGGACCAAGCCCTGCGCAGTTGGAGGTGCCCCGATGATCGCCCGCCAGTCCCGCCGGATCCTACGCCCCGCCCGCCGCGGCCTGCTCGCTCTGGCAACGCTGCCGCTCCTCGCGGCTGTCACCGCCCCCGAAGCCGCCGCCCAGCGCGAGCGGGTCTACGCAACCATCGATTCGCTCCGGCACATCCAGTCGGTCGAGCCGAGGATCGGCCCACCGGGGACGGTCGTCGAGATCTACACCGAGAACCTGCCGCCGCAGGCCAGGATCCACGTCGGCATCGGGGCCATGCGGGCCGGCTTCGAGGCGCTCGCCGAGGGGACCCAGGAAATGTGGGGCGAGGTGTCGGCCACCGTGAAGGTCCCCGGCTATGCCAGCTGGGAGCGCCCCCTCGTCTTCATCGTCTTTAACGGGGTGTTCAGTCCCATCGGTATCTCGGACCCCTTCCACGTGACCGACGACAGCGGGATGGTGCAGCGCACCGGCCGGATCACCGACGAGGGGCTCGGATGCGTCACCATGCGCGACAATGACCAGTACGTGTACGCGCTCAACGGCGACGTCGAGGGCCTGCGGCCGGGCGACGAGGTGGTGGTCGAAGGTACCGTCACCCTGGCGGGCCAGTGCGGAGGGGCGGATGCGATCGAGGTGGTTCGTTGGAGAGAGAGCGGCTGATTCCGCGCCGTCGCGCTCGCCGCGACGACCGGCCGGCCCCATTCACAACAATCGGGAAGGGATGACGAAGATGCGAAGCAATGCCACCCATGCGACTCTGATCCTGCTCACCACGCTCGGCGCGCTCGCCGCGGCCTGCGCGGCCCCGGACATGCCCCCGATGCAGTCGGACGGGCAGACCCACACCTTCGAACTGGACGCGGGCACGTTCTTCCTGGCCGAGGTGGACCAGATCGCCAACGACTTCACGGTCACCGTCACGGGTCCCGACGGTGAAACGGTGACCGAGATGGACGGCCGCACCAGCGGCATCGAGACCATCCGGTTCGAGACGGAAGCGGCGGGCACCTACGAAGTCGCGATCACCGCCAACGACGACGAAGCTGGCGAGTTCACATTCAACGTGCTCCGCTCCGAGCCCGTTGCCACGGACCCGGCCGCACGGCTCGACCAGATGATGGCGGTCTACGACGGCGACGACCGTCCCGGCGCGGTGGTCGGCGTGGTCGACGGCGGCGAATTGGCCTTGGTGCGCACGTACGGAATGGCCAACCTATCGCACGGAGTGCCATGGGGACGCGGGACCATCTCCAACATCGGGTCGGTCACCAAGCAGTTCACCGCGATGGGCGTGCTGACGCTCCAGGCGCAAGGGAAGATGTCGGTCGACGACGACATCCGGACCCACATCCCCGAGCTTCGCGACTTCGGCACGCCGATTACCATCCGCCACCTGCTCAACCACACCGGCGGCTACCGCGAGATCTACAACCTGCTGCCGATCGGGGGCCACCAGGGCGAGGACGCGTTCGCCCGCGAGCGCGCGATTGCCATCGTGCAGCGTCAGCCCGAGCTGCAGGCGCCGCCGAACACGGAGTGGAACTACAACAACACGGGCTACATCCTCGTGTCACTCGCGATCGAGCGCGCGAGCGGGCAGTCGTTCGCCGACCATATGCGAGAGAACGTCTTCGAGCCGCTGGGCATGATGGATACGCGCGTCAAGATGGTGCAGGGCGAACTCATTCCCGGCAGCGCCCAGGGCTACATCGCGGAGGCGGGGGGCGGCTACCGGACGACGCGGGATCTCGCGTCGTCGGCGGGTGCCGGAGGCGTGTATACGACGGTCGACGACCTGACGCGCTGGATGCTCAACTACCGCGACGCGACGGTGGGCGGGCCGGAGGCCATCGAGGCCATCGCGACCACGGCGGTGCTGGAGTCGGGCGACTCAACCGGCTACGGGCTGGGGCTCGGCCTGGGTGAGCAGCGCGGCCGCACCCTGTACCAGCACACGGGCGGCGACGTCTCGCACCGCGCCTATCTGGGCTACTACCCGGAGCTGGAGAGCGGCGTGATCCTCATGAGCAACAACGCGGCCTTCGACCTGTCGGTGGGCGGGGAGATCGGGGAGATGTTCTTCGCGGAGCACTTCGACGAGGAGGAGGGCGAGGACGAGGCGGAGGCTGATGCGGACGAAGCGGCGGACGACGCCGGCGAGGACGCGGGCATGTCGGACGCGCGCAAGCTGGCGATCGCGGGGGACTGGATCCTCGAGACCCAGGGCATCTCCCTGGCCATGTCGGTGGCCGTGGAGGACGGCGACGTCTTCGTTGACGTGCAGGGCCAGGGCCGGACGGCGGCGCGGCCGACATCGGACGCCACGCTCGAAATCGCGTCCGTGAGCGCCGAGTTCACCTTCGATTTCGACGCCGACGGCACCACGAGCACGGGCACGCTGGTCCAGTCCGGACTGGAGATCTCGATGCGGCGGTTGGATCGGGCCGAATTGGCGGAGGAAGCTCTCGCCGCGTATGTCGGCCGCTACTACTCCGCCGAGCTGGAGACCTTCTACGAAGTCGCGGTCGAGGACGGCGGCCTGGTCCTGCACCACATCGAGATGGCCGAGCCGCTGGCGATGCAGCACACGGACGGAGACGAGTTCTCGACCGAGCTGATCTTCCTCAACACCATCGCGTTCGAGCGCTCCGGCGGCGGCGCCGTGACCGGGTTTACCGTGTCGAACGGGCGGACGAAGGGGGTGCGGTTCGGGAAGATGTGAGCCGTGGGGGCGGCCGGCGTCGCCCTTCTACCCGACCGGCTCCAGCCTCACGATCGGCGTCTCGCCGTCGCCGCGCGCTTCGAGGGCGACGTAGATGAACCCGTCAGGCCCCTGACGCACGTCGCGCACCCGGCCCATGCCCTGGAGAATCGTCTCGCTCGCGACCACCCGCCCGTCCTCGACCGTCAGCCGGTCGATGCGCTGACCCGCCAGGCCGCCGGCGAGCAGGTTGCCCTGCCATTCGGGGAACTTGTCGCCGGTGTAGAACGCCAGACCGGACGCGCCGATCGACGGCACCCAGATGTGCTGGGGCTGCTCCATGCCCTCCATGTGCGTCGCTTCGTGGATGGCGCTCCCGGACCGGTAGTTCACACCATAGCCGATCACGGGCCAGCCGTAGTTGGCGCCGGGGGTGGAGACGTTCACCTCGTCGCCGCCCTGGGGGCCGTGCTCGGTGGACCAGACGGCGCCGGTGCCGGGCTGGATCGCCAGCCCCTGCGGATTGCGGTGGCCGTAGCTGAAGATCTCGGGCCGCGCGCCCGCCTGTCCCACGAACGGGTTGTCGTCGGGAATGCGGCCGTCGTCGTGCAGCCGCACGATGACTCCGTGGTGGTTGGAGATGTCCTGGGCCGGGTGGGCGGCGAGGTTGCCTGCCGGGCGAGCCTGACGGTCGCCGACCGTGAGGAAGAGGTAGCCCTCGTCGTCGAAGGCGAGCTTGCACCCGTAATGGCCGTTGCCCTCGGAGACGGCCTCGAAGATCTCGTCGGTCATGGTGAAGCGGTCGTTCTCGAAGGTGCCGCGGATCACCATCGTCGTGCCGCCGGGCGAGTTGCCCGTGGCCTTGGAGTAGCTGATGTAGATCAGCCGGTTGGTCGCGAAATCCGGGTGGGGAAGGACTTCGAGCAGACCGCCCTGTCCGCGTGCCACCACTTCCGGGATGCCCGGGACCGGGTCGGAAAGGAGCATGCCGTCGCGGACGATGCGCAGGGTGCCCCCCCGCTCGGTGACCAGAATGTCGCCATCGGGCAGGAACGCCATCGACCAGGGGACCACGAAGCCGTCAGCGACGGTGACCACGCGATAGTCGTGGAGCGCCGTCCGGTGGATGTCGGATTGCTGGATGTCCGACTGGGCGCAGGCGGGGGATGAGACCGCGAGCAGGGCGGCCGAAACGACGAACAGGGAACCGGTGCGTACCATCTTCATGCTGCCTCTTGGTGTGGGGCCCGGCCGCCGGCTGGCGGGAGGCCGTAGTGACTGTAGCTACATAGTGACCAGGCGTTGCGGAAGGTAAGGCTGGCAACCGGTGGAAGAAAACCCCGCGGAGCAGGGCGGAGGCGTTTCAGCTGAAACGTCTGGCCAGCTCGCCCAGCTCCGCGTCCCACCCCTCGTCGTTCTGTCCGCGGTGCAGATCTGTCCTGAAGCCGGTCTCGAGCAGGTGCAGCGTAGTACCGCCATCGTCGCGTGGGGTCAGGGTCCACTGGACACGGGTCGCAGGCGCCTCCTCGAAGGCCACGTCCGGCTCGTGCACCCAGCTCCAGACCAGCCGTCGGGGCGGATCGACCTCTTCGATGCGCATCGCGTAGCGGCCGTGGTTCTCCCAGATCATGGCTGCTTCGCCCCCGGGCCGCAGGTCCACTTCGGCTTCGTCGCCGAACCAGCTCGCCAGTTCGGCCGGATCGGTGATCGCGCGCCACACGCGCTCCACCGGAACGTCGAGTTCCAGCACCTTCTCGACCGTGCGCTCGCTCATCCGTCAGTCCTCTCCGTGCAGGTGGAATCGCAGATGTTCCAGGCGCTCGTCCCAGGCGGCGGCGTACGGCGCCAGCCAGTCTTCGACCTCCCTCAGGGGCTCGGGGCGCAGGGCGTGCAGCCGGTTGCGGCCCTGCGCGCGCTTCGTGACCAGGCCCGCGGCGACGAGAATGTCCAGGTGCTTGGTGACGGCTTGCCGACTCATGGGGAGGCAGCGGGCGAGCGTCTTCAGTGAACTCTCGCCCTCTTCGCGGAGGCGGCCGAGGATGAGGCGGCGCGTGGGGTCGGAAACAGCTGCGAATACGTCAGGCATGGCTTCAATATGCAACTATATGGTTGCATGTCAAGCGGGCGACCCGGGGCCGGGGCTTTCCGGGGCCAGCGCGTAGGCGGCTCCCGCGCGGTACCGGAGCCTGCGCGTCACCCGGAGTCCCCCGCCATCCTCGACAGCCGCAGCACCCACTCCCGAGACCGGTTCCGCACCTGCAGGCCCGATCCCGAGTACGCTTCGGTCAGCCCTCTTACCCAGCGCGTCTCCGCTTCGATCACCCACGCGCGCGTCACGCGCAGGCCGAGTCCCGCTCCTGCCGCGACCCCCAGGACCGTGCCGCGCTCCTCGATGAGCACCTGGGCCAGGACCGGATCCTCCCGGTTGCGCAGCAGATAGTCGATGACGGGTCCCGCCACCGCAAACGCGTGCACGGGGCCGAGCGACAGACCCGCCTTGGCCTCGATGTGGACGCCGAGGTAGTCGCCCCGAACCTCCCCGTCGACCGCATTGCCGCGCGTGTCGGTCGACACGAACCCCCCGCGCTGGGCCAGTCCGCCCTCCGCCCTCATCCGCAACCAGGAGACGGGGGTGGGGACGTCGACGAACGCGCCCGCCAGGAAGCCGGAGCGCAGTGCGGTCTCGACCGGGGGGCTCCAGAGCATTTCCGAATCCGTCCGGCCCGCGAAGCCGCCGGTAAGCCGGCCGGAGTCCTGGGCATCGGCCGGCCGGCCGCTGACCGCGAGGGCGGCGGCAGCCAGCACGGTCCATTTCGCATGTGCATGCATGTTGCCTTGCCCCCTTCCTGCTTGACGATCCCCGCATGCCGGAGGAATACATGCATGTACACAAGGGGCGCGTGCATCAAGAGTCGCGAAGACGGGATCACGGGCCCCTGCAACGGATCGAGAGTCCCTGATTGCCTTCTGGAGCCCCGACATGAGGTCCAAACACCGGATTCCCCGCCTCCTGGTCGTTCTCCTGGCCGCCCTTGGCCTGGGTTCGACAGCGACCCTTGCGTCCGCCCAGCAGATGGACGTGACCCGCTACCACCGCGCCGAACGCCTTCTGGCGTGGAACGTCGATCCGCTCATCAGCGGCGGCCCCGTCTCGCCTACGTGGATGGCGGGCGGAAACCGCTTCTGGTACCGCAACCAGACCGCATCCGGGGCCGAATTCGTCCTGGCCGATCCGGATCAGCGCTCGCGGACGCTCCTCTTCGACCACGACCGGCTGGCGGCCGCCATGTCGCTGGCCGCCGACACCGCCTTCGACGGGAGCAAGCTGCCGTTCCGCACCTTCGAGTTCGGGGAGGGCGACGGAATGGCCCCCGACGAGGGCACCATCCGCTTCAACGCCAACAAGCGCGGCTTCACCTGCGACATCCGCGCCTACGACTGCGTGACCGGCGACACCCTGGTCAGCCGGGTTCCGTTCGTGCGCTCGCCGGACGGACGCACGGAGGCCTTCGTGCACGAGCACAACCTGTGGATCCGTCCCGTCGAAGGCGGCGACTCGACACAGCTGACCACCGACGGCGAGGAGTTCTGGTCCTACGGCACCGCCGCTCCTCGCCCGTCGCAGATCATCGCGTCGATCCCCGCACGCCCCGTCCTGCAGTGGTCCCCCGACTCCAGGCGGATCGCGGTCGAGCGCATGGACGAGCGCAACGTGGAGCGGATGCCGATCATCTCCCACACCTCGCAGCGGCCCAAGCTCTACACCTACCCGTACGGGCTCCCGGGCGACTCGATCATCGGGACCTTCGACATCCACGTGATCGATGTCGAGGGCGGCGGCAACCTCAAGCTCCAGACCGACCCGCAACCGTACATGACCTTCACCGCCACGGGCATGCGCGACTCGACCTGGGTCACGGTGAAGTGGAAGGAGGGCGGAGAGCGCCTGTACTACGTGCGGGGATCGCGCGGCGGCAAGAGCGTCACCCTGTACGAGGCCGACCTGGAGACGGGCGCGGCCCGCACGATCATCGAGGAGACACGCGCCACGCACGTCGAGCTCAACCTCGACCTGATCGGCGGCTACCCCAACTGGGACGTCATCAATGGCGGCGACGACGTGATCTGGTTCTCGGAACGGGACGGCTGGGGGCACCTCTACCGCTTCGATGGCAACGGCGAACTCAGGAACCGCATTACCGAGGGCGCGTGGACCTTCGGCGACATCCTGGACATCGACGAGGCCTCCGGGCGCATCGTCTTCACGGCGCGGGGACGGGAAGCGGGGCGCATCCCCACGATGGCCGACCTGTACACGGTCAACCTGGACGGCTCGGGCCTGACCCATCTCGGTGGCGGGGACGCGGACCACACCCTGCGCGCCAGCCCCGACGGCCGCTACTTCGTGGACTCGTACTCGCGGCCCGACGTGCCTCCGGTCAGCGTGGTGCGGGATGGCAACGGCCGCGTCGTCCTCGAGCTGGAGACCGCGGACGTCTCGCGCCTCGAGGAGGTGGGGTGGTCCGCGCCCGAAGTCTTCGAATACAAGGCCCGCGACGGCGTGACGAGCATGTACGGCCTGCTCTACAAGCCGTCCGACTTCGACCCCGACAAGGTCTATCCGGTCGTGGAGTACATCTATCCGGGCCCGTTCATCGGCAGCGTGGGACGGTGGAACTTCACCGGCGGCCTGCTGGGGTCCGCGCTCCGCGGCGACCAGGACGCGCTGGCCGAGCTCGGGTTCATCGTGGTGCAGATGGACCACCTGGGCACGCCCTACCGCTCCAAGGCCATTCAGGACAACTACTGGGGCAACATGGGCGACAACGGGATCCCCGATCACATCGCCGGCGTCAAGCAGCTGGGCGCCCGCCACCCCTGGATCGACCTGGAGCGGGTCGGCATCTACGGGCACTCCGGCGGCGGGTTCGCCTCGACCGACGCGATCCTCCGCTACCCGGACTTCTACAAGGTCGCCGTGTCCACCGCCGGCAATCACGACAACCGCAGCTACCACGCCGCCTACGCCGAGAAGTACCAGGGCCTGCTGGTGCGCGACACCGTCGCCGGCACCGACAACTACGCCAACCAGGTGAACGCGTCGCTCGCGGGCAACCTCAAGGGCAAGCTCTTCCTGATGACGGGCGACATGGACGACAACGTGCATCCCGCGATGACCTACCAGGTGGCCAACGCCCTGATCGCCGCCAACAAGACCTTCGACTTCCTGATCCTGCCGGACCGGGCCCACGGCCTTTCGGAGCCCTACGTGATCCGCCGCCGCTGGGACTACTTCGTGGAACACCTGCTGGGGCTGGATCCGCCGCCGGACTACCAGATTCAGCCGCCTCCGGGCTGAGATGAGTAAGATATGAGTATAGTATGAGTATGATTTCCCGGTTTTGCGCAGTCCGACGGCATTCCGCCCTCGCCTGCGGTCTGGGGCTGTCGGCGACCGCGCTTGCGGGTTCGGTATCGGCCGCCGCCGGGGTGCAGTTGGCTTCCGGGGTGCAGCAGCCGGCCGCCCAGGCCCGCATCTCCGAAGAGGTGCTGCTGCTCGACACCTATCCCTTCTCGGACCCCGATCCCATACCGATCCTGGCCAGCGATCCGCGGCTGTATCCGTACCACGCCTTCCGCGGCTACTCGCCGGCCTCCGAGCCGCGGGAGTGGAGGGTCGTGAGGATGGAGAACGACCTGATCGAGGTGTTCGTGCTTCCCGAGGCGGGCGGCAAGGTGTGGGGCGCGGTGGTGAAGGAGACGGGTCACGAGTTCATCTACCGCAACGAGGTCATGAAATTCCGCGACATCGCGCTGCGCGGACCGTGGACCTCGGGCGGGGTCGAGTTCAATTTCGGCGTCATCGGCCACACGCCGGCGACCGCCACCCCCGTCGACTACACGGTGCGCGAAAACGCGGACGGGAGCGTGAGCACCTTCGTGGGCGCCATGGATCTGCCCTCGCGCACGCACTGGCGGGTGGAGATCCGCCTCCCACCCGACAAGGGCTACTTCGAGACCCACGCGCTCTGGTACAACCCCACACCGCTCGAACAGCCCTACTACAACTGGATGACCGCGGCGGCCTTCGCGCAGGACGACCTCGAGCTCTTCGTGCCCGGACAGTCGTACCTGGAGCACTCCGGACGCGAGCGTCCCTGGCCCCTCGACGAGCAGGGCCGCTTCCTGCCGCTGTACCGGAACAACGCATTCGGCGGCAACAAGTCGTATCACGTGGTCGGCGAGCTGAACGACTTCTTCGGCGGCTACTACCACGACGACGGCTACGGCTGGGGACACTGGGCGCGCTACGAGGACATGCCGGGCCAGAAGATGTGGCTCTGGTCGCTGGCCCGTGACGGCGGGATCTGGGAGGATCTGCTTACCGACACCGATGGCCAGTACGTGGAGTTCCAGGCGGGACGCCTCCTGGTGCAATACCAGCCGGGCGATCATGTGAACCCGGTTACGCAGGCGGCGTTCGACCCGATTTCGGCGAGCGCCTGGACCGAGACGTGGTTCCCGCTGGAGGGGACGGGCGGGCTCACGGATGCGTCGCGGGAAGGGGCGATGCGCGTCGAGCGGGAGGACGACGGGACGAGCGTGGCCGTGACCGTGCAGGCCTTCGGCGACGTGACGGACACGCTCAGGGTGTGGTCCGGCGACGAACTGGTGGCCGCCGAGCCGGTCGATCTTGCCGCGCTCCGGCCGCAGCGGGTGAGCTTTGCCATCGACGCCGAGCGCGCGTTCCGGGTGGCGGTCCCCGCGCTGGACCTCGACTACTCGTCGGACCCGGCGGTCCGCGCGCTGGACCGTCCCTTCGAGATGGACCTTGAGGCCTGGGAGAACACGCCGGAGGCGGACCGGCTCGTGTTCCAGGCGCGGGAGCTGGCGAAGGGACGCCGGTATGGACAGGCCCGCGAGCTGTTCGAGGCCGCCGCGGCGGTCGCGCCGTGGAACCGTGGCGCACTGCTGGGACTGGCCGACCTGGACCTGAGGTCGGCGCGCTACGAGGAGGGGCTGGAGCACGCCCGGCGCGCGCTGCAGCTCGACACGTATGACGCGGCGGCGAACTTCATGGCGGGGAACCTCTACCACGCGCTGGGGCGTGACGTGGACGCCCGCGAGGCGTTCGGGTGGGCGGCCCGCGCGGTGGCGTTCCGGACCGCGTCGTACGTGCGCCTGGCCGAGATCATGACCGGGGCGGGGAAGTGGGGGGAGGCCGAGCGGTACGCCCGGCTCGCGCTCGACTTCGACCGCAACAGCGTGCCCGCCTGGCAGCTGCTTGCGGCGCTCGGGCGGCTGGCGGGCGACGCGGCCGCGGTCCGGGAAGCGCATGACGCCCTGCTGGAGATCGATCCGCTGCACCACTTCGTGCTGGCTGAGCGCTACCTGGCGGACCCGACCGCCGACAACGCGGGGGCACTGACCGGGGCGATGTACAGCGAATACCCGGACCAGTCCCTCCTGGAGCTGGCGGTGGCCTACGCCGGATGGGGACTCGGCGAGGATGCGGTGTCCGTGCTCGACGTGGCCGCGAGCGCCGCTTGGGAACAATCCTGGCCGCAGCTCGACGGTGAGGGTGGTGGGGTGGCGGG
>VYAQ01000131.1 GCA_009844885.1 Gemmatimonadota bacterium | reverse complement strand
GCCGCCGCCCCCGCCGCCTTGCCCGCCGCCGCCTGAACGGCATCGCCGCCATGCCCGGCAGCGTGGCCCATTCCCGCCGCTCGACGTCCTCCAGTCCGAGCGTCAGCGCGCGCGGGTCCGCGACCAGGCGAAAGCTGCCGAAGATCCGGTCCCAGAAGGAGAACACGCTGGAATAGTTGGAGTCGGTCTCGGGCTGGTAGTCGGAGTGGTGCACCCAGTGCATCCAGGGCGTGACGATCAGCCACCGCAACCACCGGTCCGCCCCCGCGGGCACACCCACGTTGCCGTGGTGGAAGAGGATGATCGGAAGGAGCACGGCCTCGTACAGCAGCACCTGGCCGACCGTCATGCCGAGCAGGGGCAGGACCGCGAGCCGCGCGACCGAGGACAGCACGATCTCGCCCGTGTGGAAGCGCAGCCCCGAGCTGGCGCTGAGCTCCCGATCCGCATGATGCACCGCGTGAAAGCGCCACAGGAACGGAATCCGGTGATTCAGCCGGTGCCAGAAGTACTGCCACATGTCGAAGAGAACGAAGCCGAGCGCGAACGCCCAGACACCCTCGACGCCGAACCAGTGCAGGAGGCCGAAGCCGTTGGCGCGGGCCCATTCGGTCGCGACCAGGGTGGCGCCGGCGAAGATCAACGACGCGACGACCGCGTTGAAGACGCCCAGAGCGACATTCGAGGCGTCGTGCCGAACCCGCTTCCGCCGGCCCTCGAACATGGGGATGAGCCCTTCGAGGAGCCACATGGCGCCCAGGGCGGCAGCGGCCAGGATGGGCTTGTAGGCGAAAAGGGACTCGGTCACTGGGAGCTGCCTGGATAGCTTGTACGCCGGCAACCATAGGGCAAGGCGTCACTCATCGAGTCCCGCGCTCCAACTCCGCTATCAGATCACCCACATGCTTGATCAGCGCACCGGTCAAGGCGATTGCCGCAGGGCGGTCGATGGGTGCGTGATCGGGCCCCAGACCCTCATAGCGGAACTGCACGGCGTAGGGCGTGAATCTTCTCAGCGAATGGAAGAATCCGGTTGTGGCCCCCGCCGAAGCGAGGTGTTCAAACAGGTCGTCAAGATCGTGGGTGAGCGGGTATTTGCGCCCCAGTAGCGCCAGCCAGGCCTTCAGAGCCTTTTCGGTCGCCTGCTGGGCGTGGAAACCGAACGACTCGTCCGGGACGCGAGGGGTTGCCTCCTCAAGGGTCACATGGTCGCGGCGGGCTCCCTCCAGTTGCATTCCGGCACACTTGAGGTCGCTCATTCTGCTCGCTCATACAGCACCTTCCCCTCACGCAAGGCTCGGGCAAGGACGTGGTTGATCGAGCTGCGCCAGTATTCGACCTCGTCGCTGGAGTAGACCAGGACATCGGTGGGGACTCCGAAGGGCCGGAGCGCCGCCATGAGGCGCAGGATCTCTTCGTGGCGGCTTCGTCCGGGCCGGAAGGGTTGCGACTCCACGACGATCAGGTCCACATCGGATGTTTCGCGCTGGTCTCCGCGTCCGCGAGATCCGAAGAGGATGACCTGTTCGGGATCGGCCACATCCACGAGCGCTTGCACCATCCCGGCGATCAGGCCATCCGTGACCGGAGTCTCCACGTTTGCCTCCTCTCGACTCGCTACGCTTCCCGGGTAACGTTAGCCACTCGGGTCCATGCCCGGAAGGATTGCAGCGCGGTCCGCCCGCCCCGGTTGTGGCCCGTGCCCCCGCGCCGTCTATTGGGCGGGTCGATTGGCCCAGCCGCCAACACCCGGTCCCACGCCAGCCGGAGCGACCCCTTGCCGCTCACCCACAACTACTCGGGCTACAGGTCCTACCAGTACGTCAGGACCCACCGCGACTTCACCGAATACGACCTGATCGAGGGCGAGTCGCTCTTCGAGCCGTACCTCGTGCCGCTCACGCCCGCCCAGGAGGCCCGGGTCGCCGACCTCGTCGAGCGCACCCTCATGATCTCGCTGCACGAGCACCCGCACCTTTTCCCCGCGAAGGCCGACCAGATCCGTGCCTACGACTCGGAAGGCCGCGTGCACACAGCCTACGAGGCGCTGGCCGACTCCTGGTGGGACTGCGTCTTCGACAACTTCCTCGACGGCGCGGCGTGCATCACGTCGAAGAACGGGTGGAAGTGGGACGATATCATCTACGACATGGGGATGCGGTTCTGCGACCTCGCTCACCAGGACTTCATCATCAAGTGCGAGCGCGTGGACGACATCTACCAGGCGCACAGCGAGAAACGCATCGCGCTGGTGGCGGCCCAGGAGGGCGCGGCCATGATCGAGAACGAGCTCGACCGGATCGAGATCCTCTACGGGATCGGCCTGCGGGTCCTGGGCATCACCTATAGCGAGTCCAACGCGCTCGGCACCGGCCTCAAGGAGACCCGCGACGGGGGACTTACGTCCTTCGGGCGCAAGGCCGTCCGCCGCATGAACGAGGTGGGCCTCGCCATCGACTGCGCGCACGCCAGCGACCAGACCACCCTCGACACGGTCGAGGTCAGCAAGCACCCGATCTTCCTAACCCACACGGGCGCACGCGGGCTCTGGAACATCAAGCGCCTCGCGCCCGACAACGTCATCCGCGCGGTGGCGGACAAGGGCGGCGTGATCGGGATCGAGGCCGCGCCCCACACGACGGTTTCGCCGCAGCACCTGCGCCACGGGATCGAGTCGTTCATGGACCACTTCGAGTACGTGAAGGATCTGGTGGGCATCGACCATGTCGCGTTCGGCCCGGACACCCTCTACGGGGACCACGTCGGGCTGCACAAGGAGTACGCCGCGGCGCTGTCGATCGAGGAGACGCAGGACGCAGGAGGAGGGGAGGCCCCCGAGCACATCCCGGTCGACTACGTCCGCGGCATCGAGAACCCCACCGAGGGGTCGAAGAACATCCTGCGCTGGCTGGTGAAGGAGGGCTACAGCGACGGCGACATCGCCAAGGTGATGGGCGAGAACATCATCCGCGTGCTGAAGGAGGCGTGGCAGTGAGCGGCGACAAGACCCGCGTCCCGATCGTCTCGATGATCCTGATGGCGATCTTCCTGGTGGGCGGGAGCATCGGGCTGCTGATGGACTGGCCAGCCGGCCCGTACAACCTCGACTGGGGAGTATGGGTCGTGCTGTATGGGGGATATGGGTTTGTGATCGGGGCGGCCATCTTTCACGCCCGCACCGGGCGCTAGACGGCAGGCGCGCAGATGTCCACAGCGGCCCTGTACACCGTCATTCTCATCCTCTACTTCTCTGCCTTGATGTGTCTCGGGTTCTGGTTCAACCGACGCAATCGCTCACGGCAGGAGTTCTTTCTGGCGCGGGGCGACCTGGGGCCGGCCACGCTCGGGTTCTCGTATTCGGCCACGCAGATGAGCGGCAGCTCGTACATGGGCGCGGTCGGCACGGAGCGCGAGCTGGGGTACAACTTCGCGCCCGCGGGCGTGTCCTCGGCGGCAGCGGCGTGGTTCACGTACATCCTGCTGGGCGAGCGGCTGCGGAGGCTGGCGTCGCGGATCCGGTGCACGACGATCGTCGACGTGTTCCAGGCGCGGTATCCGGGGCGCGCGGTGGCGATGACCGCGACCGGACTCATGCTGGTGGCGTTCATCCCGCTGATCGCGGCGCAGCTGAAGGCGGCGGGCAACCTGTTCGAGGTGCTGCTGGGGATACCGTACCTGCCGGCGCTCTTCGTGTTCGGCGGCATCGTGATCCTGTACACGGTGATCGGGGGCATGCACGCGGTGGCGTGGACCGACCTGATCCAGGGCTCGATCATGATCGTCGGCTTCGCGGTGCTGGCTCCCGTGGCCGTCCACGCGGCGGGCGGGTTCGGCGACATGCACCTGCGCTACGCGGAGTTCAACCCGGACGGGATCTCGTTCCTCGGAGGAATGCCGGCCATGTGGGTGGTGTCGTCGTTCCTGGTCTGGGGCTTCTTTCAGATCGGCGGAGCCCCGGCGGCCGTCACCCGCTTCCTGATCCCCGAGGACCGCGGCACCCTGCGCCGCGCGCTCGTCTACTCGATCGGCTTCTCGTCCTTCATCTTCATCGGCTCGACCCTCATAGCCATTGCGTCGGGCGTGCTTCTGCCCGATTTGGAGCAGACCGACCTCGCCTTGCCCACGCTGGTGCAACTGCTCCTGCATCCGCTCTTCGGCGGGATCCTGGTTGCGGCGGTGCTCGGCGCGACGATGTCCACGATCGATTCGGTGCTGCTGCTCGCGAGTTCGCTGGTGGTGGAAAACCTGTATGTGCCGTTGGCAAAGAGCGACGTTTCCCAGGAACGGGGCGTGCGTTTCGCGCGCTGGACGACGCTGGGGATCGGCGCGCTGGCGATGGGGGTCGCGATCGACCCGCCCGCAACGATTCTGTTCATCGTCACGATGTCATTCAGTTTGCTGGCGTCGGCGTTCACCTTCCCGCTGCTCCTCGGCATGTGGTGGCCGCGGGCGACCCGCACCGGCGGCCTGGTCGCGATGATCGGCGGGGCCGCGACCTGCGTGGTGTGGTACGTGCTCGGCTACCTGGAGCATGGCACCTTCGACAACTGGATCGCGGGGCTGTGGCCCGCGCTGGTGGGCCCGACCGTGTCGCTGGTGCTGCTGGTGACGGTGAGCCTGATGACGGCGCCGGCGCCGCGCGAGGTGCGGAAGGTGTTTTTCGAGTAGCGGGAGCGGCGGTAGCAGGGCGGGTGGGAGGCGCTTCGCACATGCCCGCTTTTCCGCGCAAGCGCGCAAGCGGTATCATATCCCAATGACCCGGTCCTCCCATTCCCACCGCCACTTCGGCCTTCTCGGCGCGACCGGCGTCGGCGTCGGCGCGATCGTGGGCGGCGGCATCCTCGCCCTCGCGGGCGTCGCGTTCCAGACCACGGGTCCCAGCGCGATCGTGGCCTTCGCGCTGAACGGGGCGATCGCCTTCATCACGGTTTTCTCGTTTGCCGAACTGGCGGCGCGGTTTCCCCAGTCGGGCGGGACCTACACGTACGCGCGAAAGGTCCTGACCGTGGAGGCGGCCTTCGCGGTGGGGTGGATCGTCTGGTTCGCCTCAGTGGTCGCGGCCGTGCTGTACGCGATGGGGTTCGCGGTCTTCTTCGTCCCGCTGCTGGAGCAGATCCTGATCCTGGCGAACGGGGAGGCCCCGGAGTGGCTTGGCGGTCGGGGCGCGCTGGTCTTCTACGCGCTTGCCGCCGTCGGACTCTACGTCTGGCGGCTGACCCGCTCGGCCGCGGGAGGCGGCCAATGGGAGACGGTCGGGAAGGTCATCGTCTTCGGCGTGATCATTCTGGCGGGGTTCCTCGCGCTTGCCGCGGAGGCACCGCCCCCCGGTGCCCTGGCCGCGCGTTTTCGCCCGTTCTTCCTGGAGGGCTTCGGCGGGCTGGCCCAGGCGATGGGCTACACGTTCATCGCCTTGCAGGGCTTCGACCTGATCGCGGCGGTGGGTGGCGAAGTGAAGAGGCCGAGGCGCAACCTGCCGCGCGCGATGTTCCTGTCGCTCGGGACGGCGCTGGTCATCTACCTGCCGCTTCTATTCCTCATCGTTGCGGTCGGTGCGCCGGGCCGGCCGGTGGCGGAGGTGGCCGCCGAGAATCCCGAGATCATCGTGGCCGTGGCCGCCCGCAACTTCATGGGCTCGGCGGGCTACTGGCTGGTCGTGGTCGCGGGTATCCTGTCGATGCTGTCGGCGTTGCAGGCGAACCTGCTGGCCGCCTCGCGCTTCGCCCGCACGATGGGCTCGGACCGGACGCTGCCACAGCGTTACGCCCGGCTTGCTCCTGGGACCGGGACGCCCACCGCCGCGATATGGCTGTCTGCGGCCGTGGTCGCCTTTCTCCTGGTCGCCGTGCCGAACGTGGCGGTGGCCGGCGCGGTCGCCAGCCTGATCTTCCTGACCTGCTTTTCCCTGACGCACCTGATCGGCTACCTGGCCCGCAAGCGCGCCGGGCGGCCGTTTGCGTTCCGGACGCCGTGGTTTCCCGCCATCCCGGTCGTGGGCGGTTCGGCGTGTATGGCGATCGCCCTGTACCAGGCGGTAGCGGTGCCGCAGGCGGGCGTCCTGACGGCCCTCTGGCTCAGCGCCGGGGCCGTCTTCTATGCGCTGCACCTCGCCCCGCGGGCACGCGTCGTGGACGCTTCATCGGAGGGACGTGATCCCCAGATCATGAGGTTGCGCGGACGCAGCCCGGTGGTTCTGGCACCGATCGCCAATCCTGCCAGCGCCGAGGTGCTTGTGACGATGGCGAAGGCACTCGCTCCGCCGGACGTGGCCCGCGTCCAGCTGCTCTCCGTGGTCGGCTCGCGCAAGAATGTGCCGGGCAACGGATTGCGAAGGGGAATCCGCGACGCCCAGGCGGTGCTGGGAGGAGCCCTCAGTACGGCCGTCGATGTGAAGCTGCGGCCCGAAGCGCTCATCACCCTGCACGAGGATCCGTGGAACGAGATTGCCCGCGTGGCCGAGGCGACCCGTTGTGAGAGTCTGCTACTGGGGGTCGGGCACCTCGACGACTCCCTCATGACGGGTCCGCTGGCGCGCCTCATCGGTGCCGTCGACGCCGATGTGGTGATCATGCGGGCTCCGCAGGATTGGAAGCCGGAACACGCCCGCCGGATCCTCGCGCCGTCCCGGGGTGGGCGTGACCAGAGTCCGGTGCGCGCGCGCCTGCTGGGCAGTCTGTTGCGGACTGCGCCGCGGGACGTCGCGTACATGGGGGTGGTGACGGCCAGCGTCGGCGCCGGCGCTCAGAAGCGGGCCATGCGCGACCTGGAGCGGCTGGCGTGGGACGAGGTGGGCGAGCCGGCCCACGCCGAACTGGTTGTCGGCGACGATGTGGTGGCCCAGGTGGCCAGCCGCGCGGAGGAGGCCGATCTGCTCATCCTGGGATTTCACCGCCGGGGCCGCCGGCGCGCCGTGTTCAGCAGCCTGATGCTGAAGATCGCCCGCGCGACCACGTGTCCGCTGGTGATGATCAGTCACCGGCGCGGCGCGTCGGTGCTGCCGGAGTCGTCGCTGTTGTCGAAGGTGCCGCGGGGGGACAGGTAGGGGCACCGGGCAACCGGGGCATACTCATATATTCGCCCTGGGTGACTCAGCGTGCCTCCAGGTCCCGCAGCAGCCCCTCGTACACCGCGGCGGCCTCGTCCACGCGGGCCAGGAATCGTTCGCGGTCCACTGCCGTGACCCAGCGGTCGCGCGCCACCACCCGGTCGCGGAACGCCTCGACCGACTCCAGCAGGAACCGGATGTCGTCGGCGGATCGGTACTCGCTGTCCCCCGCCACCACCCACACGGGGCTCGTCTGCGCAAAGGCGTAGCTGTCGGCCACGAGCGGCGACGCCGGCCCCAGCGCCCGGGCCGCGATCCAGCCGCTGCCGTCCAGGCGAACCTGGCTCTCGACCCGGAAGCGCTCGCCCATCCCGGCCACCTCGTGGGTCGTCTCGACAACGCCGTTGACCACGATCTCGACCCGGTCCAGCGGGCTGTTGGTGGCCACGTCGATCTCGACCATTCGGGCCCTCTCTCCGCCACCCCCTCCCGGCACGCGGATCTCGCCACCGGGTTCCACGCCGTCGACGGTCAGGAAGAGCAGCGGGCCGTTCGTCGCAAAGGTGCGGCGCTCCCGGATCGCCTCCAGCCACGAGTCCACCGTGAGTTCGCCCTCGACGCGGGCGTAGGTGCGGCTCGCTCCCGGACCGGGGTCGCGCCACACGTCGGAGAAGTTGTCCGTGCCCCCGGTCGCGGCGAGGCGGAAGCCCGCGTTCAGCAACCGGTAGTAGATCTCGGCGTTGTTCAGCTCGTCGTACCAGAAGCAGATCACGTCGTAGAAGTCGCCGACGCCCAGGGCGACGTCCACCGGGATCTCCGACACGCCGATGTAGTCGGGCATGGCCACCAGGCCGCTGAACGGATGCATGAATCCGCCCGTGGCGCCCTGTTCGCGCGCGGCCGCGAGGTAGTCGGCGTTGAGCACGTCCGCGGCGAACGGCGTGTTGGCCGCGCCTCCCACCAGGGGCATGATGAACTCCTTGACCCCGGCCAGACCGACGTGGCCGAACGAACCGCGGAATTCCTGCGCGTACTGCAGAATGTGTTCGCCGGTGGAGAGGGGGTGGGGCTGGCCCGTGAGGTCGTCCCACCGCCCCATGAGGCGGGTGCCGTCCATGTGGATCAGCGCGATGGAGACCCGAAGGTCCTCGCTGACCAGGTCGTTGAAGAAGTCGGCGTGGGTGAGGCCCTGGCGTCCCTGGTGCAGGTCGTGAACGTGCGTGTCCCCCGAGTACCAGCCCGCCTCCCGGGCGTCGATGAGCCGGTCCAGCTGCAACACGGCCTCGACGCGGCCGCCCAGGGGCACGTCGACTGTCTGCGAGACGGGGCGGAACTCGAGTCCCTTGCGGGCCTGGATGCTCACAGGTCCGGCTGGGACCTCCACCTCGAACGTGCCGGTCGTGCGGAAGTAGTGGGTCTCGGTGGGCGTGAGGACCCGGTGAAAGCCGTCCCGGGGGGCGTAGCCGCGGCCGTCGGAGGCGATGACCGACACCCGTGCGGGAGTGTGCGGGCCGTCTGTGCCCACGACCCGTCCGTACACCCGGCCGGTCGGCGCCAGGTGACTGCGATCGCTCACGTCGAGTGTGCGCCACGATTCGCGCGCCCCGCCCGCGACGCTCATGACGTGCAGTTCGGTGTGCCCGCGCTCGTTCGACACGAAGGCGATCTCCGCGCCGTTCGGACTGATACGCGGTGTGAGCTCGTGACTGGTCCCGCCCGTCAGCCGCAACGGATTGCCCCCGTCGGCGCCGATCAGCACCAGGTCGTTCGAGCCGGCGTCGTCCGAGACGTAGACCAGGGCGCTCCCGTCGGGAAGCCAGTCGGGTCGGGCCCGGTACGCGGTCTCCTCGGCCCGCACGAGGGCAGGCCCGCCCCCCGCCGTGCCGCCCACCGCCGCCCCGTCAGCAGCCGCCGTCCAGATCCCGCCGCTTCCGGCCACCCCGGGCGCTGGAGCCATGTACGCGAGCACTCCCTGCGCCGACACCCGCGGCTGATACTGGCTGCCCGGCCCGTCGGCCACCGCCTCGCGCTCTCCGGTCGCCACCTCGATCCGGTGAATGTCCATGCCCCGTCCGGCGGTGGCGAGGTACACGTAGCCGCCGTCCGGGCTCCAGGACGGCTGGACGTCCACGCGCCCGCCCTCCACCAGCAGGGAGACCTCGCCGCCGTCCACGTCCAGGAGCGCGATGTCCAGACCCCTGCCCGTCTCCACCGTCATCACGATGCGCGACCCGTCGGGGCTCCAGCTCGGCTCGAAGTGGTACCAGGGCCCCTGCGTCAGCTGCTCCGCCGTGCCGCCGCGCGCGGGGATGCGCCAGATGTCGCCGGCCATCGCGAAGGCGATCCAATCCCCGTCGGGCGACCACGAGGGGCTCATCGGCCCCGTGCTCACCGGCGGCAGCATGTGGAGTTCGCCGCGTATGTTGCCCTGCAGGCTCGCGTAGCGAAGAACGGAGGCGCGGTCCTGCGCGTGGAGGCCGGTGCATGCGACGGCAGCGGCCGCGCAGAGGATGAACGGCAGCAGCGGTTTGCCTCGATGAGATGCGTCGGTGACCAGGGGCGTCAATACCGATGTCCCTCGTGCACGGTCGCCACCAGTTCCTCGATGGTGGCCTTGTGAGCCAGACGGCGACGACCCTCCTTCACGCGGCGGGCCGCCTCTTGAGCGCGGGATCGGTCGTCTCCCACCCTGGACTCCTTTCGGCTGGACGATACGACCAGTCTAGTCGAAGAAGTCCTGGTTCGATAGGCGCGATGGGCCATGTCGCCACAGGTTTGCGCGGAACCCGCGCCATGCCCAGGATGGACGTAGCCCCGGGGCGGCCGGGACGCCCAGTTCAACGAAGGGAACAGAGCCATGATGACGCGCTGGATCGGATGCATTTCAAGCCTCGTGGTGATGGCCGCGGCCACGGCGTCGGCCCCCGCCACCGCGCAGGAGGTCGACTACCACCGCGCGGAACTGCTGCTCAACTGGCACACCTCGCCGCTCATCGCGGGCGGTCCGGTCACACCCAACTGGATCAACGACACCGACCGTTTCTGGTATCGGAACAACACCGGCGCAGGACACGAATTCACCTTTGTCGATCCGGCAGCGAACGTGAAGCGGCCGCTCTTCGACCACTACCGTCTCGCGGCGGCACTCTCCCTGGCCGCCGACACCAGCTACGTGCCCGAAAAGCTGCCCTTCGAGGACTTCGACTTCGTGGACGGCGACGAGACCCGGATCGAGTTCGCAGCCCGCGCGAAGCGCTTCGAGTGCGACCTCGGCGAGTACCTGTGCCAGGTCGGGGACACGCTGCCCGACGACACGCCCTTCGTGGAGTCCCCCGACGAGCGCTGGGAGGCCTTCGTCACCGATCACAACCTCTTCGTGCGTCCCGTGGGCGGGGGCGACACGATCCAGCTGACCACGGACGGTGAGGAGTTCAACGGCTACGGTCTCGCGTACCCGCGCCCGAATGACATCCGCAACAGTCGGGTGCGCCGTCCGGACGTCTACTGGTCTCCCGACTCCCGCAGGCTCCTGGTCCAGCGCATGGACCAGCGCGGCGTCGAGCATCACCACTACGTCTCCTACACGCCGCAGCGCACGGTGCACTATTCCCAGCCCTACGCACTGCCGGGCGACTCGATCGTGCCGCTCCCGGCCTTCCACATCCTCGATGTCGGCGAGACGCTGGGCGCGGTCGCGGCGGGCGGATCCGACGGTGGCGGAGCGGGCGGATCCGATGGTGGCGCGGAAGCGGGATCCAATGGCCCCGCGGGCGCGCTCCCCGAGGTCGGCAACATTCGCGTCGAACTCGAACCGCGCCCCAACCGCCTCTACCTGACCGGCTCGCAGGTCGATTCGCTGTGGTCCGCGGACTCGCGGTACGCGTACATGCACTGGGAGACGCGCGCGTCGAAGAGCAACCATCTGGCGGAGGTGGACGCCGCTACGGGAGACTTCCGGCTCATTGCCGGCGACGAGTCGCGGACCTGGGTCGAGACCGCGCAGCGCAATCCGACCTCCTGGTTCGTGTCCGAAAGCACCGACGACGCCTTCTGGTGGTCCGAACGCGACGGCTGGGCGCACATCTGGCGCTTCGCGAAGGACGGGACGGTGAAGAACCAGGTGACCTCGGGCCCGTGGGCCGTGGGCGCGATCTGGCACGTCGATGAGGCGAACCGGCGGATCTACTTCACGGCCTACGGACGCGAGGAGGGAGTCCCCTACTACGGGCGCCTCTACCGCGTCGGCTACGACGGCAGCGGCCTCACCACCATCGCGGGCGAAGTGGGCAACCACGCCATCTCGGTGTCGCCCTCCGGCCGCTTCTTCGTCGACACCTGGTCCACCATCGGCGATCCACCCGTCTCGCAGCTCAAACGGCTCGCCACCGGCGAGGTGGTCCGTACCCTGGAGGCCGCCGACATAACCAAGCTCGAAGAAGTGGGCTGGCGAGCCCCGGAAGTCTTCTCGGTGAAGGCCCGCGACGGCGTCACCGACATCTACGGCCTCATCCATTTCCCGGACAACCTGGACGAGTCCGCGCTGTACCCGGTCATCGACCACATCTACCCGGGTCCGCAGGTGGGCAGCGTGGGCTCATGGACCTTCAAGTCCGGCGGCGAGGATTTCTCGCTGGCGAAGCTGGGGTTTGTGGTGATTCAGCTCGACCACATGGGCACGCCCCACCGCTCCAAGGCGTTTCACGACATCTATTACGGCGACTTCAACGATAACGGCCTTCCCGATCACGTCACCGCAATCAAGCAGCTGGCCGCCCGCTACCCGTTCATGGATCTCGACCGGGTGGGGATCTACGGCCATTCGGGGGGCGGATTCGCGTCCACGGATGCCATGGTGCGATTCCCCGACTTCTTCAAGGTCGCGGTGTCCGGGGCGGGGAACCACGACAACGCCAGCTACAACATCTACTGGGCCGAGAAGTACCAGGGACTCCTGGTGGCCGACTCCGCGAGCGGCACGACCAACTTCACCGACGAGGCCAACAAGACCCACGCCGCCAACCTGAAGGGCAAGCTGCTCCTCATGCACGGCGACATGGACGACAACGTGCACCCCGCCATGACGGTCCAGCTGATCGACGAGCTCACCAAGGCCAACAGGGACTACGATCTGATCTGGGCGCCCGACCGGGCCCACGGACTGAACGAGCCGTACTTCATCCGCCGCCGCTGGGACTACTTCGTGGAGCATCTGCTGGGGGCGGAGCCGCCGAAGGAGTACGAGATCACGCGTCCTGTAAACTGAAGTTTACTCCCTGTAAACCGGAGTTTACCGAGCCCCCGGATTTGACAGGTGGAACAAAACGCCCCAAGGTCTACTAATAACATAGGAGTTGGTGTCTGACGCCCCTGTCCGGAAGGCCGGACGACGCGCCGTTCACCACCAGGGGCGGGAGGATGCCCGCAAGAGGAGATGGCATGAGCCGAACGCTCACCACTCGAGAGATGGACATCATGGCTGTCTTGTGGGACCAGGGATCGGCGACCGTCGCCGAGGTCCGCGAGCGCCTCGACGACGATCTGGCCTACAACACCGTCCTTACCATGCTGCGCATACTGGAAGCCAAGGGCATGGTGAACCACGTCAAGGAGGGGCGGGCCCACCGGTACCAGCCGCTGCTGGGCAGGGTGGAGGCCGGACGTTCCGTGCTCGGCCGCCTGAAAGAGAAGGTTTTCTCGGGTTCGGCCGAGCTCCTCATGACCCAGTTGGTGTCGGACGAACAGCTGTCGCCGGAGGCCGTAAGGCGGCTCCGCGAACTGCTTGACCAGCAACTGGCGGCGACGGGCCGCCACGACGAAGGAGAAGACGAATGACTGCCGCGTGGATGCTATGGTCGATTGGAGCAGGGCTCCTTTTCCTGGTCGCGGGACTCGCCCTCGAGAGGCTGCTGGACGGCCGGCGGCGCTGGGTGTGGATGGCGGCCGGCGCGGGGACGGTGATTCTGCCGGCCGCTCGTCTGCTCGCGGGTGCGCTCGGTTCTCCGGCAACGAGTCCGCCCCCGACGGCCCCGGTCATGCTGGAACCCCTGGCGGTTACGGTGGCCGGGGATTCCGCGCTCCACTCGCTGGACGGCGTGCTCCAGCTGGGCTGGGCCGGCCTATCGGGGGTGCTGCTGATCACCGCGCTGATCGGGGCCTCGCGGTTCGTCCGCCGCCGGGCGTCGTGGCGGGAGGGGACGCTGCTCGGGCGCAGCGTACTGTGGTCGCGCGATGCCGGACCGGCCGTCGTGGGACTGGCCGGTTCGCGAATCGTGCTCCCCGAGTGGGTGCGGGGTGCGGGCCGGAAGCGGCAGGAGCTGGTCCTGGCGCACGAGGAGGAGCACCAGCGCGCTCGCGACGCGCAACTTCGCTTTCTGGCCGCGGCGCTGCTCGTCGCGTTCCCGTGGAATCCCGCGCTCTGGCTCCAGTACCATCGCCTCGGTCTCGCTCTGGAACTCGATTGCGACAGCCGCGTGATGCGCCGCTGGCCCGACCGGCGCGCGTTGTACGGAGACCTGCTGCTTCGCGTCGGGACCGCGCGCGGGATCCTGCCGGGCGTGGCGGTGGCGGCGCTCGCGGAACAGCCCTCGCTGCTGGAACGGCGCCTGCGCGCGCTGCTGAACAAGGCGCCCCAGGTCAGGCTGGCCCAGGGGGCGATGCTGCTCTTCGGCGCGATCATGGTCGTCGGGCTCGCGGTGCTCCTCCCGGGCATCACGGGCGAAGGCGCGAGGATGGAGCCCGAAGCCGAGATGGACATCTCCGCCGAGCCGGTCTTCACGCCCTACACGGTCATGCCGGACTACGTCAACGCTACGGAAGTCATGGTGGCGCTCCAACGGGAGTACCCGCCGCTGCTGCGGGATGCCGGCATCGGCGGCACGGCGATCGTGTGGTTCTTCATCGACGAAACGGGCACGGTGCGGAACCAGGTCATTCAGGAGAGCAGTGGGCATGCCGCGTTGGATGAGGCCGCGCTGCGCGTCGCGCCTGTGTTCAGGTTCACCCCGGCGCTCAATCGGGACCGGGCCGTGCCGGTCTGGGTCCAGTTGCCGATCACGTTCACGACGGAATCGGAGGCCGAGTCGGCAGACGCGGAGGCTGCGCGGCGGGCGGCGGCCGAGCGTATGGCGGTCGTGGAGGAAGCGCGGCGACTGGTGGCCGAGCGTGCGGCCGCCGCGGCCGAGGCGGGGGAAGCCGGCGGGACCGAGGTGGACATTTCGGCCGCACCGGTCTTTACGCCCTACACGGTCAAGCCCGACTACGTAAACGGTGCCGAGGTCATGAGGGCACTGGAGCGCGAGTATCCTCCGCTGCTCCGCGATGCCGGCATCGGTGGCACGACACTCGTGTGGTTCTTCATCGACGAGACGGGAGTGGTGCAGGGCCAGGAAGTCCAGACGAGCTCCGGGCACGAGGCGCTGGACCAGGCCGCATTGAGAGTGGCGCCCGTGTTCCGGTTCACTCCGGCACTCAATCAGGACAAGCCGGTACCGGTCTGGGTCCAGTTGCCGATCACGTTCACGACGAGGTGACCGGGGGCCGGGCACCGGCCGCAGCGTCCGGTGCCCGGCCCGTCGAGTCCGTGCACAAGCCCCCCGCGGCATTCGAGCGACATGTGGCCGTATCTTACACGCATGGCCACTCCGCACCCCCTCTCGGCGCCCCTGACCTTCGCGCCGCGACTCAAGCACTACATGTGGGGCGGGCGGCGCCTGGCGGACCTTCTCGGCCGCGACGTCCCGGACGGCGTCGTCGCCGAGAGCTGGGAGGTGTCGGGCCACGCGAGCGAACCGTCCGTGGTGGACCGCGGGCCCCTCGCGGGACGTGATCTGCCCGGTCTCGTGGCCGAGTACGGGGTGTCGCTCGTGGGCGCGCGCGGGAGGGAGGCCGCCGAGCGGGGCGTCTTCCCGCTCCTCGTCAAGCTGCTCGACGCGACCCACGCGCTGTCGGTCCAGGTGCACCCCGACAATGAATACGCGGCCGCGCACAACCTGGGCGAACCCGGCAAGACCGAGATGTGGTACGTCCTCCACGCCGAGAAGGGCGCCCGCATCATCCACGGGCTCCACGCGGGCATCGACCGGGCCGCGCTCCGCCGCGCCGTCTCGCGCGGAACCGTCCCGGACTGCCTCAACAGGGTGCCCGTCGAGGCCGGGAACGCGATCCTCGTCCCGGCGGGGACGGTGCACGGCATCCTGTCGGGGATCGTGCTGGTCGAGATTCAGCAGTGTTCGGACACGACGTACCGGATCCACGACTGGGACCGCCCCGGTCCCGACGGCAAACCTCGTCAGCTGCACGTCGAGCGAGCGCTGGACGTGGTCGATTTTGCGGGCGCCGCTCCCGCGCCGACCGCCCCGCGGCTGGTCCACGAGGGCCGCGGTGTGACGCGCGAGGTGTTGGCCGAATGCGAGCATTTCGTGGTCGAGCGGGTAGGCGTGGACGCAGGGTGCGACTTCGAAGCTCTCCTCGAC
>VYAQ01000033.1 GCA_009844885.1 Gemmatimonadota bacterium | reverse complement strand
CTTCGGGGTCGCTATCTGGGTCGCATTTCGGTGAGACTAAGTCAACCCCCCCTTAGTTGCGCACTTACTTGCGTACCCCTTGCTCCTGACAGTTCTCGAAACGCGTTGGCCCCGTCGTATTTTGGACGCACGTCTCCGAATCCCGCTCTCCGTTCTGGGCGGAGAGCGGGGCTTGGAGCGACCCCACGCAGATCGTACGATCTACAGCCCCGAAAACCGAGGCTATGCTCGTACTTATTCCCGGGGTTCGGGGTCGCTCCCAGCCCGCGCCTGCGGCGCGAGTGATCCCTGCGGGAAGGCGATAGCGTTGATGGTGCGCCAGTGGTGCACAGTTCGGGGCATTCCCTGGCGTACGCTCTGCTGACGTGGACTTCGTCGGCCTTGACTTGGAGACGGCGAACGCTGATCCTGCCACGATCTGCCAGATTGGCATCGCGACCGTCCAAACGGCCCGCATCACGCACGTATGGACGCAGTTGGTGCAGCCTGCCGCCCGGTTCGACCGGCATCACACCGCGATCCACGGCATTACGGCCGACATCGTCAAGGGCGCCCCCGGCTTCGCAGAGATTTATGCCGAGCTTGAACGACGGTTGTCAGAGATTGTCGTAACACACACAAGGTTCGATGTCGCAGCCCTGACCCAAGCCTGCCGCCGCGAGCGGTTACCGATGTTCCGCCGCCGGTGGCTCGACAGTTCACGGATCGCGAGCATTGCCTGGCCGGGACGCTTTCCACGCGGTGCGCGTGGTCTGCGCGTGATCGCCGGCGATCTTGGAATCACTTTCCGGCATCACGATGCGGGCGAAGATGCGCGCGCCGCTGCCGAGATTGCGCTACGCGCGACGGCCTCCGCGGGAATGAGCCTGACCAAACTGGCCGGCAATCCCGATCTGTTGGGACGACCCGGGCGCTCAGGGAGACGACGCGGAGTTGGAGCGACGGCCTAAGGCCGACAGCGTGACATGACAGCGGACTCAGGCGGACGTCCAGTCCGAGTGGAGCGGTAGCCGTCTTCGGCACATCGGCAAGACGAACTGGTCGGGCAGTGTCTCATTCGAACTGAGACACTACCACTGGTCGTCACGCATTGACCAAATCAGGAGCCCCTACCAAAACACGGGAGTCCACTCTGGAGCAAGGATGTTCGGGGGGAACCCGCGCACGGCATTCCCAGGAAGGACTACGCCCGTCCGGTCCTGGTCTCGATCCCAGTGTTGCTTGGGCGAAGGCCAGACCTGACGCTGATGGTCGCCTTCGGTGCCTGAGCCTCTCCGATCACTCGGTGGACGTGGCGGCCATGGCCGAGGCTCTCCTGTGTTTGCCGACACTGAGGCTTCGGCTAGGTCGATTGGAAGGCCGTTCGTTGACGGCGGTGGACATCGCCAGGATCGGTTTCTTCGCTGGGCTCCATGATGTTGGCAAGGCCGTCCACCCCTTCCAGAGGCGGCTGCGTGACAGGTCGCGGGCCTCCCACACCGCGCCAGTCTGGATTCTGTTCGGTTCCGGCAGCTCGCCTTCGGAAACGAGGCGACGGGTCGCCGCCTCGCTGGGGCGACGCAACTGGCGGACGTGGTTTGCCGCACCGGAGGACCAGAAGGCTCTGTGGGATGTCGTGCTCGCGCACCACGGCAGCCTCCCGGCAGAGTGCGCGGCTGCCAGATCGACGGACTGGGAGGCAGATGCGCAAACCGGCTACGACCCACTCGCGGCCGTTCGGGAGGTTGTGAAGACACTCGAAAGAATGTTTCCCGATGCCTTCAGCGAGACGGTAACGGCCCTTCCCGCCTCTCCGCGCGTCCTACACGCACTGGCGGGTCTCATCGTTCTCGCCGACTGGCTCGGCTCGGACGAACGGCGGTTCCTGTTTCCTGACGAAGGAGGTCCACAAGGGACGGACAGGATTCGCTGGTCGCGCGAGACAGCGGCGAAACTGATGCGCGCCCGCTGGTTCGATCTTTCCGGCACTCGCAGGGATGCTGTCCGGCTGCCGCTCGATTTCGATGAGCTCTTCCCGGAGTTGGGTGCCCCCCGGCCGTCCCAGCAGGCCATCCTCGCGGCTCCGGCACCGGGTCCGGGTCAGGTCGTGGTTCTCGAAGCGGAGACCGGGTCCGGGAAGACGGAAGCCGCTCTGATTCATTTCCTGCGTCTCTTCCAGCTTGCGGAGGTGGACGGGCTCTACTTCGCGCTTCCGACGCGGGCGGCCGCCGTCCAGATTCATCGTCGCATCTCGGAGACGGTGAGACGTTGGCTAGGCCCGAACGGCCCCCCGGTGACGCTCGCGGTTCCCGGCTACCTCCGGGTGGACGATCAGCAGGGACAGCGCCTCCCGGATACGTGGCGCGTCCTGTGGGACGACGAGCACACCAGCGAGCGGGGCTGGGCGGCGGAGAACGCGAAGCGCTACCTGTCCGGCGCGATCATCGTGGGGACGATCGATCAGGCGCTGCTGGGAGGGCTCCGGGTCCGGCATGCGCAGCTCCGGTCGGGACCGATGCTGCGGCTGTTGCTGGTTGTGGACGAAGTGCACGCCTCGGACGCCTACATGACGGCCCTCCTGCGTAACCTCCTTGACCAACACACGGCCAGCGGCAGCCATGCTCTCTTGATGTCGGCCACGCTGGGCGCCTCGGCGCGGGAACCGCTGTTGCGGCCGGCCTCAGCCCGGGTTCCGATCCCGCGGCTGGAGAAAGCCGAGGAGTCCGCATACCCGTCCATCCAGCGGAGCGGCGAGCACCTCCGTCCACTCGCACCGGACGGCACGTCGAGGCAGATCGCGGTCGAACTGCTCGATTCCGCGTCGGAAGAGGACATCCTCTTCACCCGGCTCCGGGACGCCGCCGCGGGCGGTGCGGTAGTCCTCTTCATCCGCAACCGCGTCAGAGACGCGCAGCAGGCGGTTCTTCGACTGGAAGCAATGGGGACGGCCCTGTTCCGTTGCCGGAACGTGGCGGCGCCCCATCACGGGCGCTTCGCACCCGAAGATCGGACACTTCTCGACGAATGTCTCGAACGGGCGCTCGGAAGGGGAACGGAGCGACGGGGGGTCGTGGCGGTGACGACTCAGACCGCCGAGCAGTCGCTCGACATCTGCGCCGACTGGCTGGTGACCGATATCGCGCCTGGAGATGTGCTCCTGCAGCGTATCGGGCGCCTTCATCGCCACCCGGAGAATCCTCGTCCCGACGGTTGCGCAGAACCGCTCGTCAGCGTCCTTACACCCTCGGAGCACGCTCTCGGGGGTCTCTTGCAGCCCGGCGGACGGCTCCGGCGGACGAAGCTCCCACTCGGCCTCGGAAGTGTGTACGACAACCTGGTAGCCGTTCTCGCGACCCGTCGCTGGCTCGCCGAGCACGGCGAGATTCGGGTTCCCCGCGACAGCCGCACGCTCGTCGAGCGCGTGACCCACGACGAAGCGCTACGGACTGTGAGGCGACATCCAAAACTGGGCCACTTGGCGACAGATAAAACTGGGCCACCC
>VYAQ01000177.1 GCA_009844885.1 Gemmatimonadota bacterium | reverse complement strand
CCTCGATCCAGGCCACGCCGTACTTGCCCAGCCGGACCGGGCGGGGGAAGGTCCCCTCCGCCATCCGCGCGTAGATCGAGCTCCGCGACAGGCCGGTGCGAGCCTCGACCTCCGGCCGGCGCAGCAAGCGCACGGGCGAAGTAGTGCGCGGGTCCTTCGGGCTTTCGGTCATCGTTCCAGATCTCCTCGTTCGTTTCGCTCGCGGTCTTTTCCGCTTCCGGGGCCGCCGCGGCGGCGGATACCGCGCGCGATGCCGCTCCCGCTCGTAGGTGGCCGTGTACGCCAGAAGCCGGTCGGCCGTCCGCAGCGTCGGCGAGCGGCCCCTCGCGATCTCGCGCATCAGGTTCGGATCGCCGATCGCCCTGCGGCCGAGCGTGGACAGGGGCATGCCCGTGCTCTCGATGAACGCGTCCAAGCGCGACCTGAAGTGCCCTTCCAGCGTCTTCATGCCACAAACGTTGAAACGCTGTTCGCAAGGGGGTCAACTGGTAGGAAAAACCCGACATTCCAGAGCGTTCCTGAGCGTTCCAGCGAGGGCGTCAACCCGTTGGTTGCCGTCGCCAGTCGCGCCCCCATGCCCCCGAATCGGCAGCGAATCGACCGGTGTGCCGCCGCACCGGGGTCGTGGGTTGTAACAGGCAGGAAATGCAGGTAGACTCCCACACCATGAAGCGGCGCGAGAACGACAAGGCACTGGACCCGGTGCGCAGACGGCTGCTCCAGTTACTGGCTGCGAACGGCTCGAACCTGCGAACCGCTTCGCTCGCGATGGGGCGAAACGCCGCCTACCTGCACCAGTTCATCAAACGGGGCACGCCGAAGGTCTTGGCTGAGGATGACCGCGAGATCCTTGCCGAGCATCTGGGGTGCAGGCCCGACCTGCTCCGGCCCGACCGGAAAGTCCGGAGTGCGGTGCGTGCCAAACCGCCGCCCGCTTCCGGACCCTATTCCGCCCCGAAGGGCTACAGTGCCGTGCCGGAGGCCGATGTCCGGCGGGCGGCTGCCGCCGAAGCTTGGAGGGGCGATCTGGAGGAAGCGAACGAGGCCTGGCTGTTCGCCGATCCGATCATCCGCCACGAGCTACGGGCCGAACCCGGCGACCTGTGGATGATTCCGGTGGACGGGGACTCGATGGAGCCGGTCCTCGCGAGCGGCGACCGCGTCCTGATCGACGCAAGCCGGACGGTGCCGGTGCCGCCGGGAATCTTCGTCATCTGGGACGGCATGGGACTCGTCGCGAAGCGGATCGAGCACGTGCCGCTCTCCGACCCGCCCAGGGTCGTGCTCAGGTCCCTAAACCCGACGTACGACAGCCACGAGTGCCTCGCCGAGGATGTCCGTGTCGTCGGGCGGGCGGTCTGGGTCTCGAAACGGTTGTAGCGGTGGCGGGCGTCTCGCCGTTTATCGGTGCGAGCGGGAGGTCGCTATATTGCGTCATCGACTCCTGACGCGGAGAAAGCAGCGGAGCAGATTCAGCAGCGAGCGGAGCATGAACCGGGAGCGGCGAAAGTGAGACAGCCAAGGACCGTGGTACCCGACGACGTGCTCGGACCTCTCAACGAGTTCGAGTTGAAAGCCGCTCCGCGCAAGCTCTTCCTGCAGGGCGATGCGTCGCTGCTAGAGGACGGCCCCCGAATCGCCGTGGTGGGATCCCGGCGGGCGTCGTCCGAGGGCCTGGAATTGGCGCGGCGCATTACCGAGATGCTGGTGTCGCACGGCGTCACGGTGGTAAGCGGGTTGGCGTTGGGGATCGACACCGTGGCCCACGAGACGGCGATGACCAACGGCGGCAGGACGGTGGGCGTCCTCGGCACGTCGCTGGATCGGTACGCCGTGCAGCGAAACCGGAACCTCCAAGACGCGATCGGGGACCGGCACCTGCTCGTGTCGCAGTTTCAGGCCGGTCAGCCCACGCATCGGTCGAACTTCCCCCTGCGCAACAAGACCATGGCGCTCTTGTCCGACGCCACGCTGATCGTCGAGGCGGCCACCAAAAGCGGGACGAGACACCAGGGCTGGGAGGCGATCAGGCTCGGGCGGCCCGTACTCTTCCCCAAACGATCGCTCGCAAGGCAGTCGCCGGGATGGGCCGACGAGATGATCCGATACGGGGCCTTCAGCTTCGATGCAAGGACGCTCCCGCTGGTGCTCGACGATCTCCCTTCCCGATGCGTCGGATCGGCGGCGCGTGCGGATGACCTACCGTTCTGAAGGTGTTCCGTTCGGATCGGTGGCTGCGTACCGTCCCGGTCGGCCGCGCCCCGGCGACACGCGCATGACCCACCAAGGTTGGGAACTCGTCATGGATCTGAAGTTCTCCGATCCCGAGAGAATCAAGAGCATCGCGTCGTGGATGGCATCGGATCACGGTCGGCACCTCTTCCCGACCTACTTCGGCTCCGGCGTCGCTCTCGTGCCCGCACCCGGCCACGCCCCTCGGGTGAAGGAAGGCGAACCGCGGTCCACGACCGTCGAACTGGTGCGGTCGCTGGAATCGGAAGGGCTTGGAAGACGTAGGGAATGGCTTCACCGCCTAGAAAAGGTGCCGAAGTCCGCCTGGTCCCGAGGTGCTCGTCCCACGGAGGAGCGTCATTACTCTACGGTCACCCTATCCGAACCGCCTGTTCTTGGATTCGATCACCTCGACCGGATCACGGTCGTAGACGACGTGATCACCACCGGCGCTACGCTTCACGCTTGCGTTCGCCGAATCGCGGAAGCGTTTCCATCGGCGGAGGTTGCTGCCTTCGCCGTCGTCCGCACGATCACCGGCGTGACACAACTCCCAAGAGCTTTCGACCCCGTGCCCGAAGGTGAGGGGCACATTGTCCTCAATGTTGACGGGAGTACGCAGCGTACGCCATGAGTGTTTCGATCACCGACAACTCGTCCAACCTGAGGCCCCGAAGTTCCCGACCGAGGTCTGGATCAATCGCGCATTCTGCCGTCACCGCAACCGATGGACAAGCACCCCGGCACGGGGTAGAGTGGCTTCCGCAGGTTGGCCTTATGTTGCTTCATCAATTCTCCACGCGGAGCGATAAACCACTAAAGAGCCTGACCAGGCAGAACGTGGAGGAAGCCGAGGCCACCCTCCTCTATCCTGCCGCTTGGGTCTTTCACGGCCAAGGGGCCGCAGTCGCTCGGTTACCCTTTCGCAAGCGCCACCTCAGTCGGTTCATGAGGGTAGTGCACTTTCACTCCGAAATGTCTGTCTGAGCCGCGATGGCGAACGCAACCGCACTACGTCGGGCTTTGGAAGCCCACCTGACGGACCTGGGATTCTCCAAGAACGGGAGTGGCTATCGAGCTCCTGAGGATCTGTCAAAGCAGCAGATCCGTGACCTTCACGCCGGCCATCGCCGGGAGACCCTGGAGTCACATCGCCAATTCATCGACAAGGAGGGTGCTACCCTCTCGAAACACTTCGCTGACGGGAGCGCCCTCGACCCCGCCAAGATCGAACCCGAGATCATCGAGGTTGCCCCTGGTTCCGCCGAAGCCCGGCTTTTTCGGTTCGCCACCTTACTCTGGTCCATCCCAGTGTCACGTGGATTCGGCCGCCGTCTCCGGTTTCTGGTCCGTGATCGGCACAACGGCTGCCTAATCGGGTTGTTCGCCCTGGGAGATCCAGTCTTCAATCTCAACGCGCGGGACTCGTGGATCGGATGGTCCCACGAAGACCGATCCGCACGCCTCGTACATGTTATGGATGCTTACGTACTGGGCGCGGTGCCCCCCTATTCGTTGCTCATCGGCGGCAAGATGATCGCGGCGTTGATGGGAAGCCGAGAAGTCAAGGACGCATACGAGCGAAAATACTTGGGAAAGGAGGGCGTTATCAGCCAGAAACCGAACCAGGCTCGGCTAGTCCTGCTGACAACAACGTCGGCATTGGGGCGTTCATCGCTCTATAACCGACTGGTAGTGCCGGGTGGAGTCCGGTTTGTCAGGATTGGAGAGACCAAGGGGTTCGGGCATTTTCATATTTCCGGAGAGATTTTCGGTGCCCTTCGGGCGTACTTGGAGGAGGAGGGTCATCCGTACGCCAACGGCAACCGGTTCGGAATGGGGCCGAACTGGAAGATCCGGGTGATTCGTGCCGCGCTTCACGGCATTGGAGTAGACGGCAACGGCATTCTAAAGCACGGCATTAGGCGCGAGGTATACGCCGTGCCTCTAGCGGACAACTTCAGGAGTGTACTGTTGGGACGACAAGAGAACGTTGAGTCGAAGACTCTTCCAGCGTCGGAGATTTCAAGCTACTGCCTCACACGTTGGATTCTGCCTAGGGCGGATCGGGACAACACCTTTAGGGGTTTCTCTGGTCGGTCGGTTCTCTCGACCCTGCAGAATGGTGGCCCAGGGGCCAAGTGGTGATGTCACCGGATCTCGACCATTGGCACGAGCGCCTGGCGTCTCATTTCGAGGCGCTCGCGGCTAGGCGGCACTCAGGGTCTGGAACGCCACCGGTTTTCGCGCTTGAGCATGGTCTTGACGACGCTGAGATCGAGTTCCTGTCGAGAACCGTACGCACACACATCCGATCCCGCACCCCATCTTGGGAGCATAGGCTTCCGTGGATCGTCTACGCCGCAGAATGCGGTTATGGCTATTCCGGGAACGAGTATTGGCAAACCTTTGAGGCGGAGACCCCGGGTTGGAACGCCCGTGGTGACCGGTACTGGATTCGGAAATGCTATCGCTGGTTTCAGCAGACATACGGGGGAGCGAGACCTTCTGGTCAATGGGCTGACCACTTCACGATAATCTGCTGGCCAATAACGCATGCTGTGTTGCCGAAGGACCTGCAGCGCCAGCTCGCTCGTGTACTCTATGAGATCCGGCGTTCCTTTTCGCAGGCGGTGTTCACGGATCCCTCAACGCTCGGACAGCTCGTTGCGACACGCAGTTGGACGGCGTCCGAACGTTTTCAGCACTTCGTGCAGGAACGCCAACTCGTCGGCCAGATCGCAGCCGCTCTTCTGCTTGAGGGCGAGTCAGGGACGGACAGCCTTCTGGATGCCCCGACGCTGAGGCGAATCGGTCGTGATCTCGATAAAGAACGTCGAGGTCGTGAGTGGTTGCGGGCGGCCCGATACTCGGCCAAAGAGCGTGTCAGAATCCGTGGTCTAGCGCGTGAACCGATTCGACCAACTCGTCCGCGCCGTACGGAAGAAGCGCGCGCGGAGATCGCGGCCCTAGGAATCGAGCCACGGCTCGTGCTTAGGCCAAGTGATGTTGAGGGCACATCCTGGAGTGTGTCAATTGAGATTCCCGATCTCTCGAGTCTGGGGCGAAGGTTCCCCGACACGCAGCCTGTTCTGATGCAATCGCGGTGCCGCGTGGCGGGATATGAGGAAAGGCCGATCGCGCGAGGTCGCTTCCTTTATGGCGCGCAGCGCCTTGCCCTATCGAGATGGCCGGCGCCACAGGAAGTGCTCCTTCAGTTTGAACAGAGCCACCCCGACCTAGAATTCCTCTTGAAAGCAGAATGCCTGCTTAGACCCGGTCCACCTTGGCTATTCAGAATCGCATCTGACGGGCTCGCCTATGAGTGCAGAGGCTTGAGAATACGGCCCGGGGAACGGTACATCGTCCTTGCCCCACAGGTGGCTGCGTTCGCCGATGTCGTCAACCCGGTTGACGTAGAATGCCGGGGCATTCGCGGAACTCTACTCAAGCTTCCGTCTGCGGTGGGGTCCCGGTTGGAGGAGGTGATTCGGGACCTCGGTCTGATGCAGTCGAGGTTGATCGAGGTGTGGCCAGCAGGCCTTGCTCCCGCCTACTGGGACGGCGAGGGACATAGCGAATGGCTTGCGGGCGACCGACCGACACTTGGAATCCAGAGTGACCACGCACTCGGCATGATCAGAGTGTCATTGGACGGACAACCCACTCCGACGCTAGAACTTGCCAGAATTACTCCGGGCGATCCCATATTTGTGCAGATGCCTCCGTTGCCGGTCGGTCTCCACACAATGCGCGTTGCTGCTGCTGTTGTTGGCGATACGAACACCGAGAATCTGGGTCACTTGAACGTGGCAATGAGCGTGCGTGAGGCTTCGCCTTGGCACCACGGAGTCGATCCCTCTGGACCGCTGTCGGTTCGCGTCGATCCGGTGATCCCGTCGCTGGAGAAGCTCTGGGATGGACAGATCGACATCGAAGTGCTTGGACCTCGGGGACGAGCGGTGAAGTGTGATGCTTCGTTGCTTCACAGAGGCAAGGAGAAACCGGCTGCTCGCAGCGTCCGGCGGCTGGAGTTGCCCATCACTCCAAACAGGTGGAGGCGCCATTTCGAAAACAACTTCCGGACGAGAAAGGAGGTGCAGAGAAGGTATGATGCCGCCTACGCTTGTCTGCTGCATTTCGATGCCGATGAATTAGGAACGTTTGAACTCCTATGCGAAAGAGAGTTTTCTCCGCTCCGGTGGGCGCTGGTAGGTAAACGCAAACGAAGACCCGTCGTACAACTGATCGATGACAGCGGAAGTGCGGAAACCCCACGCGTGTCTCATTATGCACTGGATAAACCGGCAGTCGAAGTGTGTCTCGACTTCGCTTTGCAACACGAGGTATCTGCGTCCGGTGGGCTTTATCTTGCCAGCCAAGGGAGTTTCTCAGCGGGTATCATAGCCGTGCCGGGGAGGTTTCGCTCTTTGGGGGACTTGACGAGTTCTCCGGTCATCCGAAGCCAAACAAGGTCTCTGCCGGCCGTCCTAGAAGCTATGGAGCTGGGCTACAAGTGGGCCAGCGCGCGGTCTTCTGGGGACATCCTCTCAGTTACACATCGCCGCAAGACGCTTCAGGTGATCACCCGCCACGTTGTAGGACTCATCGGTGGTGAGGTCTGGGCCAAGGCGGAAACCCACTTCGAGGAGGAGGGCGCGCGCGATCTTTCGATCTTGGTACGAGCTGTAACGCGGCACTCAGGACAGAGGCCCTTCGCGTCCACTCTCGCGCGTGAGGCGGCCGTGCTTGCCCACGCACCCACTCGTGAACGTGTTAGCCGATTCGCCAAGCTCACTAGGGAATACGGTGTAGTGCGCGAGAGAGAAGGTGACAGCGGTGTGTTCCATGATCCTGCATGGATGACCGAGCTGTCGCTTCGGCTGGCTAGTAACCCGGGAGATGCCGTTACTTGGGCCGCGGCCGACCGGCAGGCGGCTGTGCGGCGTCTCATGGAAGTGCCGATCCTGGCACGCGCGGCCAGACTCATGGTCCTCGCTACTCACAATTGCTCTGCGCCTGCCACTCCTGGCGAAACCTACGCGGGGTGGACATGGACCTAAAACGACAGGGCCCCGGAGAGGTGCGCCGCCAGAAGGTGGCCGAGCTCGGCCTTGATCCGAACCGGTTCGATCTCGTGTCGCCAGAGGCCATCGCGGGAGCGCTAAGAAGAACTGCCGCCTTCCTTTGCCGGTGCCCCGCTAACTCTTTGGTGCGCGCAGTCGTGACACCTTTCCGGGGTCTGGTGGACGACTTGGAAGAGACAAGAGCTACCGTCGAGGAGACATTGGAAGCCATGGTTTCTCACGGCGACTTGCTTGAGTTTCGAGCGCTGGACGGAGAGGGTGGAACGGAACGTGCAGTGCTCTCCGCGGCTCCAGCTGCATTTGTTTCTCGTGAGACTGGAGCACTGTTTCTGGTGGGCATCTTCGGTGATCAACTCTTCGCGCTCCCTGAAGACCTAGTGAGTCGAATCGATCATGTGGGCCACACGCGACGTCTGAATCCGAAGGCGGGCGAAAAACTCCGCGAGACCTTGAAGGAACACGGCCTGCTTGAGATACCATTCGACGTTTGGTCGAAGGGACCGCAGTCTAGCAAACCTGCCGCGCTGGTGTCGAGGTACGATGACCTGTTGGACTTGGGTGGGCCTTCGGGAGATGTGCCCGGCCTTCGGCTTCTCGATCCCGAGCGCCCAGTGGGCTACTATCGCGGTCGATGGGTGCCGCCTCACAGGCGCTCGGGGCGCTTCGTTGCACGTCGAGACCAAGCCTACGGCGCTCCTCTGTGGTGTTACGTGCGGGTAACAGACGGCGAGCCACAAGCGCTTGTCGATCTCCCGCTCCCCAAGAGTCGGTGGCGGGGCTGTGACGAGGCGTGGCACCTACAGATGGCCATTGATGCGAGCTGTGGGAACCCCCAGAGGTTTGCGATCCGCGTTGGACCCGATGACACCCGCATCCTAGCCTTCTTTTCACCCGTTCCAATGTGGTCGCAGCGGCGCTGGGACGCCGTTGGTGCGCGCATTCCGAGCGAGCGGTGTCTGTTTGCGTATCGAATCGCCAAGAACGAACTCCCCCAAGAGCTACGATTCATCCGTCGAGCCCTTTGGCTTGACCAGCTTGCCAACGACGAATGATGAGAGTGTCGGACGCGTCACCCACCATCGGAGAGACGATTCAAGAATTGCGGGAGGCATTGCAGGACTACATAGAGGCGGCCTATCACCTGAGCAATCCTGGACTCGTGGAGCAGCGCCGCCGAATCCTCAAGCAACCGGGGATAATCCACCAGCGTCCCTATCTGGAGAGTACTCCCCGATACAAGCATGCGAAGCCCTTTGCCGAATTGGGTCTGGACGCGCCGGTACTGGAGGCCTACTCCGCAGTGTCTAGGTCAGAAGGAGACTTGGACATTCGAATCCATGACCCTCCGTACGAACATCAGGCCGTCTCCGTAAGACTCTCCCTCCTTGAAGGAAGGAGCTTAATGGTGACGACTGGTACCGGCTCAGGGAAGACAGAGTGTTTCCTTCTCCCGATACTCGGGAAGCTCGCCCGTGAAGCCGCTGAGAGAGGACGAGCGTTCGGGACCAACCCTGCAATGCGAGCGATGGTCCTGTATCCGATGAACGCCCTCGTGAACGATCAACTGGGACGCCTCCGACTACTGTTCGGAGACCAGAGAATCATGGATAAGTTCATGCACTGGTCAGGTCGTCCAGCGAGGTTTGCGAGGTACACCAGTCGCACCCTTTACCCAGGAGTACGCACGAATGTAAAGGACCGCGACCGGCTTGCGCCAATCGGGAAGTACTACGTTGAGGCATTGGAACGCGCCCAGCAGCCACCGTCGCCCGAGCAGGAGGCTGCCGCCTCACTAGTGCACGAGCTCAAGAGCCGCGGCAAGTGGCCGGCTAAGCCGGATCTGATTCGTTGGTACGGTAAGAAGCGTACTCGATGGCGTGACTCGCAGACTGGGGATTTCAAGAGATGCGTGACGCTCCCCCAAGATCCGGAACTACTCACTCGGCACGAGGTGCAGGCAGCCCCGCCTGATGTTCTAGTCACAAACTACTCGATGCTCGAATACATGCTCATGCGTCCGCTAGAGCGTCCTATCTTCGATTGGACGCGCGATTGGCTGGAAGCCAATCCGAGCGAGAACTTCTTGCTCGTTATCGACGAAGCACACCTCTATCGCGGGGCGGCAGGTGCGGAAGTTGCCCTGCTCATCCGGCGTCTGCGAACGCGCCTCGGAATCTCGCCAAACCGCCTCCAAGTGATCTGTACCAGTGCGAGCTTTGACGACTCTGAGAAAGCAGTGATCTTCGGCGCGCAGCTGACCGGAAAGGACCCTGACGACTTTCGTAGCGTTGGGGGTGACCTCTTTCTCCGACCGGAGGCCGAGCAAGGGACTCTCCGGGACGCCGAAGCACTCGCGGCGATCAATTTGCAGGGCTTTTACGAATCTGACAGCGATAACGTACGTCTTTCGCACCTCACGTCGTTCTTGGAATACCGAGGCGTGTCGCCACGGTCTACTTTGCAGCGCTCGCTCTACGAAGCGCTAACCTCGTTCCCACCGATGGCAAACCTGATCAACCGAACGATGACTGCGGCGCGTCCGATTCAAGCTCTGGGCGCAGAGCTGTTTCAAGGGGTCCCGTCCGCAATAGCTGATCTTGCCGTGACGAACTTGATTGCTCTTGGTAGCCTAGCGAGGAGAAAGCCGAATGAACCGGGCCTCCTTCCATGTCGGATTCACTCGTTCTACCGCGGACTGGCTGGGCTCTGGGTCTGTATGGATCCGCACTGCGATGGCCTTTCTCCAACGGAGCGCGGTGGTCCCGCCGGGATGCTGTTTGGGCAGCCGCGTGACCGGTGCGACTGCGGCGCGTGTGTTCTCGAACTCTACAGTTGCCGCAACTGCGGAGCTGCATACGGTCGGGCGTACACCAATGATGTGGAAGACCCGGACTACCTGTGGCCAGAAGCGGGTGGAGCGTTCCGTACGCGCTTGGGCCAAGTCGAAGAGCTAGCACCCCTAGATCTGTGTCTGGAAGATCCCATTTTTCTCAAGGAAGTCGAACCAGCAGAGTATGACCTCGTGACTGGGCGCTTGAATCCCGAGCAGTTGGGGCCACGCAACCGACAGGTTTTCCTTCGGAAAGTGCGGTCAACTCCTCCCAAAGCCAACGGCAAGCCATCGAATGCCGGGCGCGGTCAGTTTCGGCCCTGTGCTGTATGCGGCCAAGGTGCCGCGTTTGGTCGCTCGTCCGTCCAGGACCATCAGACGAAGGGTGATCAGCCCTTTCAGGCGTTGATCTCGAAGCAAATACAGGTCCAACCGCCAAATCCTGTCGAAGCTACCGAGCTCGCACCGCTTAGGGGCAGGAAGGTTTTGGTCTTCTCGGATTCGCGCCAGACAGCGGCTCGGCTCGCTCCCAATCTCCAAACGTATTCCACACAGGATGCTCTACGCCCGTTGATCGTATCCGGATACGCACGTCTCGCGCGGTCTCCGATCCTCGCTGATCTACTTTCCTTGGAGGACCTCTACCTCGCTGTCCTCGTCGCCGCCAGACAGATGGGCGTCCGCCTGCGCCCGGAACTTAGGAGTGGTGAGAGCTTCAGGGAACAGAGCATCGTGGAGGAGGCCGTAGAGAGAGGAGCCTTGGACAGGGAAGCCGAACTCCTTCGACTTCTGGTGCGTGTCAAGGGTTCTCGACCCCCCGAGTCGCTCCTCCGCGCCATAACCAAGGCGCTAACGGATCGCTACTACGGACTTGAGTCGCTAGCACTCGCGTCGCTGGTGGAGCGGCCAGAGCATACGCCGAAGATAACCGAACTACCTGACTTGCCTGGCGTCGCGGAGTCTGCGGACGGCAAGATAGCTTTAGCGCGAGTGTGGCTTCGCTGCTGGCTTCGCCCGGGTTTCTGGCTGAATCAGATGCCCTCTGCGTGGTTGTCCCAAGACGTCCAGACGAGATCCGGGAGGTTCATCGCCGTTTCGCGGTTCCTAAGGGACACGAAGGCCAGGAAAATCTTTGAGAGGAAATGGGTCCCCAGACTACTCCAACTCCTAGCAGAGCCGAAGGCGCCGGGTAAGTTCCTTCTGCGTGGTACCGAATTGTCTCTCGACATCGGAGGGGAATGGGCATACTGCCAGGCCTGCCGCACGGCCCAGCGTCCGTTCCCCGGACGGGTGACGTGCGTGAATTGCGGCCAGGACGCCGCGATGCCGATCGATCCCGATAGCGATCCTGTCTTTGTTGCACGTAAGGGTTACTACCGCGCCAGCACTGTTAACTCGCTGAAAGATCCCCCCGAACCTCCTATGGCGCTAATTGCTGCTGAGCACACGGCGCAGCTCAACACTGCCCAATCCGCTGAGGTGTTCTCGAACGCAGAAGAACATGAACTATTGTTCCAAGATGTCGATCTCGGGCCTGATGGCTCAGGGCGTAATCGCCCGGCGATCGATGTCCTGTCGTGTACGACAACGATGGAGGTCGGCATCGACATCGGCTCGCTCTCCGGTGTGTCATTGCGCAACATGCCACCGGCTCGTGCGAACTACCAACAGCGCTCCGGCCGTGCCGGACGCCGCGGCAACGCCGTCGCCACCGTGACAGCCTTTGGGAGCGCGGACAGTCACGACGAGCACTACTTCACGCACCCGGATCAGATGATCCGAGGCAAGGTTGATGATCCGACCCTCACCCTCGACAATCGGGAAATCGCCCGTCGGCACCTAACTGCATTCCTGCTTCAGCGATATCACCAAGCGGCACTGCCACAGATCGAACCGGAAGCCCAGCCTCACCTTTTCGCGGTCCTTGGCACAGTCGCGGACTTCAAGGATCCTCACAACCCCCTCAACCGGACCGATTTCGGACGATGGCTACAGCTGAATCAGGCCAGCTTGAAGGACGAGGTTGATGCGTGGCTGCCCACCGAGATCTCCGCTAGCGATCGCCAATCCCTTCTGGATTCGCTGATCTCGGGAACACTGGAGCCCATTGATCGTGCGATCGACTACGAGCTGGAAACAACTCCGGTGGCAGAACAAAGCGCTAGCCAGTCACGGCCTACCGAAGTGCATGACGATGACACTGCTCTGGAGATGCTAGACGAAGAAGGGGAGGAAATCCCGGGTCGGGACGCTGCCTCCGAGAACCTCCTTGATCGATTGCTTTATGAAGGAGTCTTGCCACGCTATGCATTTCCAACGGACGTGGCAGCCTTTCACGTATTTGATCGCGAGCGCTCGACATCTTATCGGCCCTCGTTTCGATTCACGCCGTCTCAGGGATTGGGGGTGGCTCTGTCGCAATACGCACCAGGCAAGGAGGTGTGGATCGCGAATAAGCTATGGACATCGGGAGCAATATACTCTCCGATGCGAGATGACCTGTATCGCGCTTGGAAAAGTCGGCGGCTCTATTACGAATGCCGGGACTGTGGCTATGCCGAAACGACACGACTCGACGCCGGTTCACGCGGAGAGGTGAAGGACTGCGATGCATGCGGTCATGGTACGCTCGGACCGGCAAGACAATGGTTGCGTCCCCCCGGATTCGCGCATCCGGCCTTCAAGGAGGAAGGTACATCGCCCGACGACCAGCCTGCACGGAGCTACGCGACGCGAGCGAAGCTCACGATGCACACCCCGCCGGATGATTCGAAGTGGCAAAAGCTGAACTCGTCCATCCGCATTCATCCGGCCCGAAAACACCTCCTCATCACCAACCGAGGACCACGGCAGGAGGGCTACACGTACTGCACCAAGTGTGGCCTCATTGAACCGACAGCCCTCCCGAGGGGGTCGGTGGGATCGGCCCACAAGAAGCCATTCCCCGATCCGAGGGAAGAGGACTGCCCAGGCGGTGGCACTACTCTAGGGCTGGTGCTCGGCACTGACTTCATCAGCGACATTCTGCTCATCTCCATCTCTGTAGATCCACCCATCACCGTCGCACCGCGTCTGCTTGCAACGGACGTAGCACTCCGCACTCTCAGTGAGGCGCTGACGAAGGCCGCATGCAAGCTGCTTGAGTTGGAAGCCAAGGAACTTCAAGCGGAGTACCGGCCGGCCCTCACTGCTCACGGTCGTGAGGGCAGGGAAGCCGAGATCTACCTGTACGACACTTTGGCGGGCGGAGCCGGATTCTCGCGGCGTGTGGGTCAGCTAAGACTCAGAGTCTTTGAAGACGCCCTGGATATCCTGGAGACATGCCCGGACGACTGTGATCGATCCTGCTATCGTTGCCTGCGCAGCTACAAGAACAAGTTCGAGCACGATCTACTCGATCGCTACGTGGGTGCTAGTTTATTGCGTTACCTGTTGTACGGTACCCCTCCGATCCTCGGTGATACCCGGATTCAACAATCGACCGACATCCTGTTTGACGATCTCGAACGCCAGGGCATCGATGGGATTACCCTTGGTCGCAATGTGCCCATGTCTGTCCCAGGATTGGGGTCGGTTGTCGCTCCGATCCTCGTGTCAGGCGGCGATGAGGAAGAGTTCGTAGTCAGTCTTCACAGCCCGCTGACACCTGAGCGGGCCTCCACTCCAGAGATCGGTGAGCTCATGGAATTCTCAACGGTTCCCGTGCACTTGGTGGATGAACTCGTGGTGCGGCGGAATCTGCCGAGTGCGACGAGCAGCGTGCTCGACAGGCTCGGACGCCGCTGATGGCGTGAAGAAGATCGTCGCGCATCCGGAGATCTGGACTGCTGAACGACCATCAAGGTGGCCCGAGGCACCGAGGAACATGTCGGTCACGGCGGTCAGTGAGATTGAGGCGTGTCCTCGCCGGTGGGCTCTGAGGCACGCCGACTACCCCAAGCTATGGGGCGGCTACGGGTATCCGCCGCGAGTACATATGGGCGCTCTGCTCGGCGCCATGACGCACCTGGCACTCGAAACGATCATTCGTGAGTTCATCAGGACTGGTTGCCCGTCAGTAAAGGATGCGACAGCCGTCTCGGTAATGCGAAGTCTGGGAGGCTACACGCAGGTCTTGGACAATTGCATTGACAGGGTGATCAGCCGTCTTCAGGTAAACCCGCGTGCACAGCGTCACTTGGAATTCTCTACGCGGTTCCTTCGGGCACGGATCCCCCGTGTTAGAACACAAGTTCAGGCAATGCTATCTCGGACCCGTCTGGAGGGCAGGTCGCGGAGACATGGGCGGTCGTCGGGGTTCACCACGCCCTTAGTGACTGGCACCTACGCGGAGCTAGAGGTTTCGGCTAAAAGGATCGGCTGGAAGGGCAAGCTGGATCTACTGGCGATCTCGCCCGAAGCATGTGAGATCATCGATTTCAAAACGGGCGCGCCCAGCGACGTGCATCGGTTCCAGATTGAGGTGTACTCGCTGCTTTGGACTCTTGACGAAGAACGGAATCCCCAAGGCCGCTCCGCCGATCGGCTCATCCTGGCGTACGACAATGGACAGGTGGAGGTTTCCGTTCCAAGTCCCGATAGGTGCAAGGCACTTGAGCAAGAGCTCGTGGAACGCCGGGCCGGTGCGCGCGCGTCCGTTGCTCAGAGGCCTCCAGAGGCCAAACCGGACCCTGTTCACTGTCGGTCGTGCCAAGTTCGGCACCTCTGCGATGAGTATTGGGCCTCCGAGGTCGTCCGAACGAAGCGATACGACGAAACCCGCAAGATGCATTTCGGCGACTGCGAAGTAACGATTGCGGCCCGGCACGGACCATCCAGTTGGGATGCTAGGATCGAACGCCCATGGAGAGGACTGCACGCCGTCGTAAGGACCACCTCCGAGGAACTTGAGGTGGGCGATCGCCTTCGGCTATTGGACGGAGCCCTGCTCTTGGACGAGGAAGACCCGGGACAACCTTGGGTCATCACCTTGGGGATGATGAGCGAGGTATTCAAGGTGTCCCGGCGAACATCCTCGAACGACTGAGCCGCGTAGCGTCCGTGGTCGTGACGGCGAACGGTTGGACGCCGATCCGTTGTCTTCAGTGGAGACTCCTAGACAAATGGAGTTCCGCCATCTGATTCGGTTTGCCGTCCGGTTCGGTACGGTGCGCTCAGACCGCAAGCCGATAGCAAGGAACGCAGATCGTTAAGTTCTGTTTCGAGTTACACGATTCCTTACCATGATTCGCTACAGCCCTACTCGGCTGACCCAGCAGTAGATCTTCTGACGGTTGATCCCCAACTCGCGGGAGATCTCCGTCACCGTCGGATCTTCGTCCGGGAAGGGTGTCTGATCTCCCTCGTCAAGTCCCGCAGAATGAGGCGGTTTCCCGGTCGATT
>VYAQ01000368.1 GCA_009844885.1 Gemmatimonadota bacterium | reverse complement strand
TGACGGCCGCATTGGAAAGGTTGTCCGGGCAGTACGAAACGGAACAGCGGCGGCACTCCGGACGGATCGGAGCGTTGCGAGAACAGGTCGAAGCCTTGCAGCGGCAAGTCGAGCGGCTGAACGCGCGGGTGACGGACTTGACCGGATACTCCGGGACGTACGGCGCAGGGCCAGGGAGCAGGTGGAGATGACGAGGCAACTGCTGGAAAGGATACGGCGGCCCGGGCCGGACCGGGATTCCGGCCCGAGCCGGTGACGTGATCGAACCCCGCGACATGCCCCCTAAGAAGCGCCACTTCCTCCGAACCCCGAAAGCGTCGCCATCATTCTTTCTGGGAGTCAACCAGTGTACATTGGCGTCTGAAGTCGTCTGGATCTACCCAGTTCTTACCCCCAGCCCGTGGGATTGGACTGTCGAGATCCGGCCAGCCAAGACCACATCGGGTATGACTGATCGCACGCTAGCGCTCGCCGCTCCAGCGCCGAGATCAAGTGCCCGCTGCCGCTGTTTCTGTCGGGGAAGGGTCCCCAGCGATTCAGCAAGGAAGATGAGCATGCCCCCTGGAGGCAATGAGACTGTCCCGCGTAGACGTGGTGCCGCCATCATCAAGACTCGGTTTCGCCGTACGCCCAAGCCTGACAAGTCCCAAGGGAAGGACAAGACCCCGTCACGCGGTGTCCGGGAGACCGTGATCGACTGGCTCCGTACCATAGCTTGGGCCGCCGTGGGGTGGCTGATCCTGAGCTCCTTTCTGGTTCGAACGTTCGTGATCGACTCCGGCTCAATGGAGGATACGCTTCTGGTAGGTGATTTCGTAGTCGTGAACCGAGCCGCGTTCGGGGGACGGGTTCCGCTTACGGGCCTCAGGGTTCCAGGGTACTCTGAGCCAGCTCGGGGTGACATCTTGGTCTTTGACCCTCCCCACGACGACACGCTGGTACTGGTGAAGCGACTAGTCGGGATGCCGGGCGACACCCTTGAGATGAGGGATCAGGTACTTTTTCTGAACGGCGATCCTCAGAACGAACCATATGTGTCTCACACCGGCTTTCCCGATTATCATTCCGCCGATATGGGCTGGCAGATAGATCATCTTGTTGGTGACGGCATTCCCGACTATCGCCCTACGAGGGACAACTGGGGTCCGATCGAAATCCCACCTGACCGCTACTTCATGATGGGCGACCACAGGGACGATAGTCTAGATTCGCGCTCGTGGGGGCTCTTGGAGCGATGGCGTTTCGAGGGCCGAGCCGTTGCCATCTACTTCTCTTATGATCGGAACTCCTACCGGCCATTCGCGTGGCTCACAGAAGCCCGGTTGGGCCGCATCGGGAAGCGATTCTAGCTCAACTCCATCCTGACCTGCCTACCCCCACCCGTCAACTCCGAAGTCGGCCTTGGCCCGGCCCGCGAGGATGGCGCACGGGCACTTGAAGACCCACCTCGTCGAATTCGTCGGCCGCCTCGAGAAGTGCGACGGACGCCGGGTCCGAAGGCAAGGGCTGGCTCCGAGACAACGGTTCCAGATCCGCTCGGAGCGTCCGAATCCCTCCGTCCTGAGTTGACGCTGGCGCGTCTTGCGACGGATGGGGCAACCCGTTACGATGGGCAGCGTGATTTGATCGTTCCTCAGATTCCCAACTCAGCGTCAGGAGACTTCCATGTTCCGCAGCCTTATGGACAAGCTTACCCCCGTGGACGACGCGGGCGTGGTCCTCAGAATACCCATCGTGATCATCATCGTCGCGGTGGCAGTGGCTATCGCGCTAACGCCCGATCCGGTCGGAGTCGATTGCTCGGATCCGGCGAACGCTACGCACATCGACTGCGGCGGCGGCTAAGCGGACGGTTAGCATCCGAAAAAGGCGACGGCGCGAATCTGCGCCCGATAAGCCGCAGAAGCCGGAGCGGGCAGGCCCCAAAGGGTGGGTGAAGACGATTGTCGGATACGGCACCGCCTTCGTGGTCATTCACCTCTTCTTGTTTCGCACGTTCGTCATCGACTCCGGCTCGATGGAGAACACGCTGCTGGTCGGCGACTACTTGGTCGTGAACCAGATGGCGATGGGCGGGCGCATCCCGTTTACCGAGATCAGCATTCCCGGCTACGCCGACCCACATCATGGCGACATCGTGGTCTTCGATCCCCATCACGAAGACAACATGTTCATCGTCAAGCGCGTCGTCGGTCTGCCTGGGGACACGCTGCAAATGCAGGGCAGGATTCTGTATCGGAACGGAGTCGTCCAAGACGAACCCTACGTGGTGACGGGTCCCGAACCTGACGTCCACGATCCAAACATGCGATGGCAGCAGAGGATTCTCTTGGGTGGTCCGCGTGACGACTACCATCCCACGCGCGATACGTGGGGGCCGCTCGTCGTCCCGGAAGGCCACTATTTCTTGCTCGGCGACAACCGGAACGAAAGCCTTGATTCGCGCATCTGGGGGTCGCTTGAGCGCTGGCGTATCCGGGGTCGCGTGGGCTTCATCTACTTCTCCTACAACCGAGACTCAACGCGCCCCTTCCCATTTGTCCGGGAGATTCGCGTGGACCGGATCTTCCAGCGTCCGTCGTAGCATTCCCTCTGAGGCTTGATCCCGCTCGGCGACGAGCTCTGTGGCAAGTCCGCTCGTCGGTCGCAACTCGGGGTGAGGACGGGCTTCGTTGGGGTGTCCGCAAAATGTTGTATGGCATTGAGTTATGATTATTTTAGGTCGCGATATCCCAGTTCGGGCGGACATCCGTGACCGCCGTGCCCCGCGGAGAGCTGGGATACGAAGAACTCGCCGCGTGGTTCGAGGCAAGATTGGAGCCGTCCGCCGAGGCCGAACCCCATCCCGGAACCGAATCGACGGACAACCCATAGACCACAGCCCGCCCCAAAGACCCCTCCACCACGTACCAGCATCCGCGCGATCCAGCCGTCGCCAACAGGTGGTGGTCCACACCCGGATGAACAGGCGATTCCCACCATGCGATTCTCACACGACCTCGCCCGAGAGATCCTCCTCAACATCGAAGAGAAGTGGGGCGCTCATGGCCCCTCTCGATCTCAGATAGAAAACCTCCATATGCTGGCCCCGGACACTCCGATGGCTTCCATCCACTACCATCTCAGCAAGCTGAAGGAGGCCGGATTCGTCGAGCTCGCCCTCACATCCATACCGTCGAAGTCGGACGAGCCCGACAGGCTGGAGCATTACCCCGCCTACCTGACGTATGCTGGGCATCAGTTTCTGGACGACATTCGCGACCCGGGACGGTGGGGGAAGATCAAGGAGGTCGCGGGTCCCGTCGGCCTCACGACCATGAAGGCGCTGATGCCCGAGATCCTGAAGAAGATCATCGGACTCTGATCGGTTAGGTCCACTGACCTCCCGTTAGGTCGCACGAAGTCCCGGTCACATCTGCATATCTGAAGTGGTACACACCTCGCCGATGGCTATACTAACCTATTGTGGCATAACGATATATGATCGTAGCGTCGTGGTTCGGGCGGGAT
>VYAQ01000284.1 GCA_009844885.1 Gemmatimonadota bacterium | reverse complement strand
GGACCGCACTTGGACGGCACAGCCGCCGCGCGAGCACTCCTGCCCGGCCTTCCCGGCGCCCAGCCCGGCGGGGAGCGTTCACGGATGATCGAACCGGCCAAGAACGGGCGCCGAAGCGGAAGCGTCGCAAAGGGGCGCTGCGAGACAGGTTGCTCCGCGAAAAACGGGCGTCCGCTTGTGAGATGGATACTTGTCTCCAAATGACATGCGACAAGCCAGCCCCCGGAGACGCCTCTGAAACGCCGCTGCGGGCATTGACCGCTGTGCGCCCGGCCGGAGCGCGGTGCTCAGGCGGGCGCGCACCGTCTCACCGAGTTCGCGGGGCCGTCGTCCCCCTACTCTACTGGCCTGCCCCGGATCTGGAATCGGTGCGTCAATCGGCACTGTAAGATGACGTGCAGTGCTTGACGGCGATGCTCTCAGGGTCCATAATGGGACATGCGCGCCGGCTGGGCCACCTGCGACCACGCCGACATTCCGCGCCGACGGAGCCCACGGTGGGGTCCGCTGAAAACCCTCGAACCAAGGATCTACCATCCCATGACTCCCAAGAGGAGATTCCTGCTGCTGACCCTGTCGCTAGTCGTGCTCGGCTTGGGGTTCGGCATACCCGCCCCTACCGCCGCATCGCCCGACGGAGGCTGCCCCGCCGTCCGGTGCTACAGCACCTATAAGTGCCAGCAGTTGAGTCCGTGGTGCAACATCTGTGATCGCAAGCCCATCCGACCCGTTTGCGATTGAGGCCAGCCAGTCATAGGCCAGTCTGACCGGTCCCCGCGAATGCCGGGATGGCAATCATGTCACGTAGCCGTAAAACGGCGCAGAGGAAGCTAGCGCTCGACCTCGTTACTTGGGTGCTTGTGGTAGCGGCCATCGCGGTGGCGGGACTACGGATCGGAGAGTTCGCGAATCGTCGGCCCCCGTCCACGCTCGAAGCATCGGATACAACGCGGGTCACGAACTACTCCGACTACGCCGACGGACATCGTGTGGGGCCTCCGAATGCGCCCGTGACCGTCGTGCAATTCGGCGATTACCGTTGTGAATTCTGCAAGGCTGCGGCCCCCTACCTTCGTGACCTCCCCACGACGTATGAATCGCAGGTGTCCGTCGTCTACCGCCAGTATCCGTATCCGGGAGCATCCTACGGCGCTTCGGTTGCGGCGGTTTGCGCGGGTCGACAGGGTCGATTCGGGGCCATGCACGATGCTCTGTATGCTCAGTCCGATTCGATTGGGTTGCGGCCTTGGTCAGCCTTCGCGCTGGACGCCGGTGTGAGCGATACCCTGGTCTTCAACGAGTGTTCGCAATCCTCGCTGGGAGACGACTTGGTCGTTCGCGACACCATGGCGGCCACCGAGTTGGGCGTAACAGGTGTACCAACTTTCCTGATCAATGACCTCTTGGTCAGCGGGTTCCACGGCCCCGAGGTCATGAACGAGCTGGTGGAGGAGGCACTGCGCCGGGCTCGCAGTTCTCCCACGTCGTTTCCGCGCACCTATCGGGACAGCGCGGGCGTCAGGGTCGTCGAGTCCGACGCGCCGATTTGGGACAGCGAATCGGCTTGGCGGGTCGAGGAGGCACCGGTTGTCGACCTCACTCGATCCGGCACGGGTGACATGCACTTCTTCAGCTTGGTGAGGGACGTGTTGAGAGTCGGCGAAGACCGATTGGTTGTCGCCGACGGGGGATCAAGCGAACTGCGAGTCTACGACGCCTCAGGTCGTTTCTTGCGGTCATTCGGTGGACGCGGCGACGGACCTGGTGAGTTCGGCTTCATCGGCAGTCTGGTCTTGTTGCGGGACGGCCGGTTCGTGGCTCAGGACTTGGCACCCGGTGGGCGGGGGGCGGAGTTCGAGGTCGAATCGGGGTGGACCGCCTCCTTCCAGCGCCCACAGGGTGTCTATCCGCTGACTCAACCCGCGCCTTCGAGTTTCATCTGGGGAATGGAGGAGTCTTGGGTCGATAGGACGGTCGGATCGGAGTTGCAGCGTCCACCGGTAACGTTGGTTCGCTTGTCCGATGATCGCAGGTCGCGAGAAACGATTGTGACGGTACCGGGTGACGAGGTGCTTTTGACCCCCACGGCCGACGCAATCCCGCTTATGGGACGCCAGACTCACCTCGTACCTGCTGGCGACGGAGACATCGTCATCGGGCTGGCTGAGGATCTGTCGTACTCGAAAATCGATGGCCACTCGGGAACAGTGAGTCTCATCGCGAGAGTCGGGAGCGTCTCCCTCGTCGTATCGAAAGAGGAGCTTGATGTCGAGAGGCGTACGCGCTTGGGACCCAATCCTAGTCCTACTGTTCGCCAGATCATGACAGACTTGCCTGAACCGTCCCGTAAGCCTGCATATCAGCGATTGCTCGTGGACACGGAGGGCAACGTCTGGGCAGGCGAGTTTCTAGGACTGGCCCGGTGGCATGATTCACAGAAGTGGTACGTGTGGGACCCGTCCGGTGTGTGGCTAGGAATCGTCGAGACTCCGCCAGCGTTCGAGCTCGTTCGGGTGGGCTCCGACGAGGTGTTCGGGTTTCGTCGAGACCTGAATGATGTCGAGCACCCTCAGGTACTGCGGTTGTTGAAGTAGCAGGTCGGGCGTGCCGGGTCAGACGGCGGTCGTGGCGGGGCATCGGGGCTCGACCGGGGTTGGTCGGGTGAAACTGACCGCCGATGCGACCTGCCCCAACCTTTGCGGGACGAGGGGCACTGGGACACCGAGACCTTCGCCGAGGGGTTGGGCAGCGGGCGCTGGAGTCCCGCCATTCAGACCGGTTTTCCCGCTTTGGCGGCATGGTCCAGCGAGGTCCAGCGTAAGGGCAGGAAGCGCAGATCGTGCGGCCCTGTAAGTAGTTAGCCGATTTCCTGCCGGGATTCAGACCTTAGGCGACCCGCCCGTCCGGCAGCATCGCGATGGCCTCGGCGCGGCGGAACTCGCCCGGTCCTTCGCCTCGCCCGCCCAGCGTCTCCAGGTGATTCCCCTCGGCGTCGAAGACACCGACATGCTGGGCCTGGTAGTCGAACACGTAGACGTTGCGCTCATCGTCCACTGCGATCGAGAAAATCCAGCCGAAGAGATACTCCTCGGGCCCGTCGAGTTCGCCGATCGTGACCTCGGGGACCAGAGTGGCCTCTGCGCCCCAGACGCTTCCCGACAGGGTGCGGACCACAGTCGTGTCGCCGATGGTCTCGGTGACGACATCCGGTGTGGCGGCGGTAGGGCCGGTGTCGGTTCCACAGGCCGCCAGGGCACATGCGGTCGTTGCGGTCAGCAGCGCCATTGGACGGGTGCTCATTGTCTCCTCCTGGTCACATAATGTAAGCTACAGTTTACAATTTGACAACTACACTTGTCATTCGCCGCGTCCCCTTGGCGAGCTGCACCTCCTCGTTGTTCGGGAGGTTGACCGCGATCGCGATGCACGGACGGACGATGTGTGAACGGGCGTTCATTGGGTGCTCCTTCCGGGCAACGGGGCCGGGGAGAGGAGGGGGATTCAGAATAAGGG
>VYAQ01000334.1 GCA_009844885.1 Gemmatimonadota bacterium | reverse complement strand
GTCCCGCCCCAGCCCCTGAGAGAAGCCATGAAACGCCTCACAGCCGCGGCCATCGCGCTCGTCCTCCTCCTGCCCGCAACCGCCCACGGCCAGCAGGAGCGCTCCTACGACTACTTCGCTCCCCAGCGGGAGATGATCCAGCGCGGTGTACAAGCCATCCTCCAGTGCAACGGCCTTTTCACGAGCAACCGCACCATCGAGCAGGTCTTCGACCAGGAACTGGCCTACCTGGACAGTCCCGTCGGGACAGCCGAGGGCGGCGACTACGTCGTCGATTGGGAGAAGCAGGCCGTGGCCATCGGGGCCCCCGGCGCGATCCCGACCATGCGAGCCGCGTTCCGCGAGGGAATCGGGTGTGTCATCATGTCTCCGGATCAGACTTTCGACGACATCGACGATCTTCCCGTCCTGAAGACGCCACCCCCGGCAGGCGATCCTGCCACCATGCCCTGGCCCGACGGCGACCTGATCCAGGACCGGGCGCTCCCCGCCGGCATTGATGCGGCCGCACTCCAGGACGCGTCCGACTGGGCGTTCGACCGCGAGTCCCCGGAACAGGTGACCCTCAGCCTGATCGTCGTGCACGACGGCCGGATCATTCACGAGCGCTACGCCCCCGGGGTCGACGTGTCCACGAAGACCCGCACCTGGTCCACGGCCAAGAGCATCGCCGTGACGCTGATCGGCATGCTCGTCGACGAGGGCAAACTGGGTCTCGACGACCCCCTGCCCTTCGACTGGCTCCCCGACAACGCCGGCTCCGCCGAGACCGATCCCCGTCGCCGAATCACCCTCCGCCACGTCCTCAACATGTCCAGCGGCCTCTACCCCGTGGACAGCTGGGGCATGGAATACGCGACCGGTTCAGGCTTCTCCTACTGGGCCGGCGCGAGTTCGGTCGACGGCGCGCGCAACCGCTCCCTCATGCGCGCACCCGGCACCTTCTGGGACTACGAGAACTACGACACCCTGCTCGGCGTCTACGCGATGAAGCTGATGATCGGCAACCCGCAGGCCTACCTCGAATTCCCGCGCAAGCGCCTCCTCGACAAGCTCGGCATGCGGAGCACGCTCCTCAGCACCGACCGCTTCGGCGACTTCATCCTCAGCAGCCAGGTCTACACGACAGCCCGCGACCTCGCCCGCTTCGGGATGCTCTACGCGCAGAACGGAGTGTGGAAGGGCGAGCGGCTGGTGTCGGAGGAGTGGATCGATTTCGCGCGCACCCCGGCTCCCGCCACCTCCGAGAGCGGCAACTTCTACGGCGGCCAGTTCTGGCTGGTGCCGGACGACCGCACCGACGTGCCGTCAGATGCCTACTCCACCGCCGGCAACCGCGGCCAGTTCGTGGTGGTGGTGCCCTCGCACGACGTGGTCATCGTCCGCCGCGGCCTCGACTACGGCCGCCAGGGTTTCGACCGGTGGGACATGACGCGCGAGGTGCTCAAAGCGTTCGAGCCGGTGGCAACGAGCCCGCGCTAGACGAGGAAGTCCGGGCCGCCTCGGAGCGGGCGCGTCCAGCCGCGGCACTTGACATCTACGACATTGTGTCTTAATGTTACGACATGTTGTCGTGTCAAGAATTATATTTCGGACAAAGAGAGCGACCGTGACGACGCAATCTCTGCCCAACGCCGAACTTGCAGTCATGGAACTGTTGTGGAGGGAGGGCCGGCTCACCGCCCGGCAGATCCTCGACCAGCTCTACCCCGACGTCGCCAGGCCGCAGCACGGCACGGTCCAGCGCCTCCTGCAGCGGCTCCGCGCCAAGGGACTGGTGGTCCGAACGCGCGACCTGGGCGTGAACGTCTTCGCGCCCGCCATCACCCGCGAGGACTATGCGAGCGAACAGCTGGAGTCTCTCGCGAACCGGCTCACTCAGGGATCGCTGGTCCCGATGATCACGAGGCTTGTGGAGGACAACAAACTCACGCGCGCCGAGATCGACAAGCTGCGGCGCATTCTGGGGGAGTAGCATGATTGATGTTCTGCTTCAGATCGGGATAGCCAAATTGTTGGTATCGTGTGTGCTGACTGGCTTGGCACTGATCGTGCAACGACGTGTGGTGCACCCCGCATTCATTCATCGGCTCTGGTTGCTGGTGTTGGTCGTGCTGCTGCTTCCGGCGGTGGTTGCGATCCCGGTGCTGCCGGGTAGCGCTGGTGCCGCCGCAGTGGGCGTCGACGCCGTCGTGCTCCCGCCCGACGCGACGGCCCAGGGTCCGGCCAACCCCGTCGCCAGTCCGCTCGTCGAACCCGGCACACCCGTCGCTGCGCGAATCACGGACGACGCCAAGGCCGGACTTGTAGTCATGTGGCTCCTTGGCACAGCCCTGCTGCTCGGTTGGACCCTGTTCCGGGTACTCCGCTTCCGGCACTGGCTCCTCCGAACCTCGCAACCCGCGCCACAGGAACTGCGAGACGAAGTCTCCGCAATCGGCCGTGAGTTGGGTTTGACCCGCACGCCGGCGGTCCACACGACATCCGCCCGAGTGTCCCCGATGGTGTGCTGGGCCGGCGGCAGGGTCCGCATCGTCGTCCCGTCCTTTCTCCTGCGCAGCCTGGATCGGCATGAACTCCGCGCCATGCTGGCCCACGAGCTCGCGCACGTCCGCAGACGCGACCACCTGGTGCGCTGGATCGAATGGCTCGCGTGCTCGGCTTTCTGGTGGAACCCGGTGGCCTGGTGGGCCCGGCGCGAGGTGCGGGCGGCCGAGGAGGCGTCGTGTGACGCGCTGGGGGCGGCGGCGCTCGAGTGCTCGCCGCGCGACTATGCGAGGTCGTTGCTCCGCGTGGTGGACCTCCTATCCAGGCCGCCTACACCACCCATCCCGGCATTCGCCAGCGGTGCTGCGAACTGCCGAAGCCCCCAAGCCCTCGAGAGGAGAATCAGGGTGCTCACTTCCGCCAAATCGACCGTTCAATCCCCCCGATGGGTTCGCAGGGCAAGCACCGCCGCTGCCGTCTGCATTCTGCCCCTGGGACTCGTGTATTGCGGGTTCGCCGACCAGCCGATGCCGACGGCCCCGAAGGAGGCGGCCGAATTGGTGACCCTGTCGGAGGAACCCGCTGACAAACAACAAACCAGGGTGGTCTTCACCTACAACATGACCAGCAACGGCGACCTATCGTTGGCCCCGCGAGCCTACGACATCTTGCCAACGTGTCACTGGGTCTTCGAGCCCGACAGCGACGGGAGAAAGCGAGAGCCTCTGAAGGATTGCGTGTACTCCTGGCAAGAGTGGCTTAGTCGGCTCAAGGAAGCACGGGCCGAAACCGGCGGGATGAGGTTGTTGGTACGCGTCTCGCCACAGGCAACTGCCGGCCAAGTTTGGCAGCTCCAGGGGCTGGCCATCCGCTGACTGCTCTTACCGCCTCCGCTTTGACTGATCCACCCCCCGCACCTCCAGCACCTCCCCGACTGTCCTTAGCCCGTCGATCACGTTCCGGATGTGCTCCGCGCGCGGCAGCCCGATCAGCTCGATGCCGCGATGGACCGCGTCGCGGTGCACACCCCGCGCGAACCCCTTGTCCTTCATCTTCTTGACCACCGACTTCGGCTTCAGGTCGTCGATCCCGTTGGGGCGCACGAGGCAGCAGGCGTAGATGAGGCCGCTGAGTTCGTCGCAGCCATAGAGCACGCGGTCGAGCTGCGATTCGGGGACTACGTCGGTGCGGTCCGGGTACGCGTGCGCCTCGATCGCGTGGACGACCTCTTCCGGGTAGCCGAGTTCGCGCAGCCGCGCCACGCCGATCTTCGGGTGGTCGTCGGGGTGGCGCTCCCAATCCAGGTCGTGCAGGAGTCCGGCCAGGCCCCACAGCTCCTCGTCCTCGCCCATGAGGCGGGCGTAGTGCCGGACGGCGGCCTCGACGGCGTACATGTGCTTCCTGAGCGCTTCGCTCGCGACCCATTCCTCGAGGAGCGCGACGGCGTCGGATCGGGTGTGCATCGTCAGTCCTTGGTGAGAGGTGGTCTCACACCGCGCTCGAAGGGCACAGGTGCGAGATCGCGCACTGGTTGCAGCGCGGCTTGCGGGCGTTGCAGACCTGGCGCCCATGATAGATGAGCAGGTGCGCCAGCATCGTCCAGACGCCGCGCGGAAAGATCGCCATCAAGTCCTTCTCGATCTTGACCGGATTGGTGTGCGTGGTGAAGCGCATCCGGCCCGAGAGGCGCTTCACATGCGTGTCGACAACCACGCCCTCGTCGACCCCGAAGGCGTTGCCCAGGATGACGTTGGCCGTCTTGCGGCCGATTCCGGGGAGCGCCGACAGCTCCTTCATGTTGCGCGGAAGCTCGCCGCCGTGTTCGTCGATCAGCGCGTTGGCCATGCCGATCAGGTTGCGCGTCTTGTTCCGGAAGAACCCGGTCGAGCGGATGACGTCCTCCAGCTCGTGCGGGAGCGCGGTGGCCAGCGACTCCGGGTCCGGGTAGCGGCGGAAGAGTTCGGGCGTGACCATGTTCACGCGGGCATCGGTACACTGGGCCGAGAGGATCGTCGCGACCGCCAGTTCGTACGGCGAAGCGTGGCGCAGGGCGCACTCGGCGTCGGGGTATTCGGTCAGGAGGATGTCGTAGATGTCGGCCGCGCGGGCCGTCCGGGCCTTCTTCGATTCGCGGGGGCTCATGGGGCGGTCACGGGATGGGCGTCAGAGAGTTGCGTAGGGGAGGGCCGACGGTGTGGGTCCGGCAGCTGCGGGGCTATCCTCGCGTGTGCCTGGAGGGCGATCGGCGACGGGCGGAGGAGACGCTTGCGGCCGCTCCCGTGCCAGCCGCGCCAGAATCAGCGCCGCCAGCTTGAACACTTCGGCCGGCGTGCGGATGCCCAGCAGGCCATCGAGTTCCGCGCCGGGCAGCGAAGTCGCGAAGTCTCCACCGCCCTCACGCGCCGGTCCCGTGGCCCAATCGGACATGGCGTCGAGCGGCAGTGGCGGGACTGGCACAACGGAAAAACCCGGACGGTCGCCGCGCATGCCGGCGACAAGCGTCAGGTGGAGCGCTCCGTGGGAGTCGCCGAACCAGAGGAAGCCGTCGACGGACTCCGGGGGATTGCCGTGCGTTTCCTGTGAAACGTCGCGCCCTTCCTGCGGATCGTTGCGCGCCTCCTCCAGCCACACGAGATGCTGGGGAAGCTGGACGTATCCCGCTCTCCCACCCAATTCCTTTGACCACAGGGATTGGCGGCCATCCTTCGGCAGCTCGGTTCCGCCGGACAACAGCGCGCGCATCGTTTTCTGTTGCGTGAGGACGACGGTTCCCTCGGTCCGCCACAGATGGTAGACGAAGAAAAGCACGCTGCCGTGGTCGTTGGCGGACTCGGGCGCGGCATCTTCCGCGCGGAGTTCGGCCAAAGCCGCCTGCACCTGCCCGAGCATCACGAACGCGGCGGGGTTGGCAGGGTCGACGCCCCGCGCCGCGGCCTCCTCACCAATCCCCGGGAAGTGACGGTCCGGAAACGCGGCGTCCGGCAGCAGCAACTCGTAGGGAGTCAGCCGGGCGTAGGCGTCATGAATCGCCACGTGTGAAGCCGAGGCCTACCCGCCTTCGGCGCCCTGGGCGGCTCGCCTGCTCGCCGCCCTCTCGATCCTGGCCACCAGCCAGCGGTTGAGGGCCAGCAGGACCAGGATCACCACCCCGAACTGGATCAGCACCGAACCCACGTTGTACGGCGAGAAGAGCGTCCACGTCTCGGCAGAGCCGAAGTCATCCCCGGCGGCCTGCACGAGCCACCAGACCATCAGCACCACGGCCTCGACCATCACCAGCCGCATCGCCCAGTCCCACCACTTTCCGATCCTCACGTCGGAGTCGCCGGTGTTGATGAACTTCTCGCGCCACTTCGTCACGCCGTATTTGATCACGGCGAATGCGAAGAAGAAGCCCGACAGCATGAGGCCGACGCCCCATACCCAGTCCTGGTTCTGGAAGATCCCGATACGGAGCGCGGACGGAATCCCGAAGAGGAAGCCGGCCGAGCCAACCGCGATGATCGCATGCCGGCGAGTCAACCCGAGGTCGATCAGGATCCGTGACGCCAGCTCGATCATCGCCACCAGGCTCGACCAGGCCGCGAACACCAGCGCCAGGAAGAAGAGCGCCATGAAGAACTGGCCACCCGGGATCTCGGCGAAGAGCTGCGGCACCCAGATGAAGGTCAGCCCCTCGTTGCCCGCGCCCACGATCTCGCCGGCGGCAGCCGGCATGACCGAGAAGATCGTGCAGAGCACCATGATGCCCGCCAACAGCGACATCGAGTTGTTGCCGAAACCGATCACGAACGCGTTGAGCGCGGTATCCTCGCGGGCCCGCATGTAGACCGCGTACGACAGCACCAGACCCCATCCGGCGCCCGTGTCCCAGGCGTTCTGGGTGAGCGCTTCCAGCCAGATCCTGACGTCGCCCAGCTGGCTGAAGTCGGGGGTGAAGAGGAACGCCAGCCCGGCCGACGCCCCGGGCAGCGTGAGTGCCTTGATCGCCAGCACCACCACCAGGATGATCAGCGAGGGGATCAGGAACCGCGCCGCCTTCTCGATCCCGCGAACCCCCCGCGACACGACGAACACGCCGAGCCCGACCGCGATCGCGTGAAAGATCAGAGCCTGCGGAGTGGAGTTGAAGGCGTCCCAGAAACTGCCCGGGACCGCCGTGGGGATCTCGCCCGAGAGCGTCGCCACGAAGAACCGGATCGTCCAGCCCATGACCACCGAGTAGTAGAACATGATCGCGACGGCGACCCATGCGATCCACGCCCCCATCCATGCGAACTTCGGTCCGATCGTCTTGATGAACGACCCGATGGTGCCGCGGCGCGTCGCCTTCCCCATCCCGAATTCGAGGATCAGCAGCGGCACCGACCACAACAGCAGGAAAACTGCCCACGCCACCAGGAACGATCCGCCCCCGTTCGACGCCGCGATACGCGGAAAGCGCCAGATGTTGCCGGTGCCGACGGCCATGCCAAGCATCGCGAGGAGCATTCCCCAGCGCGTGGTGAAGACCTGGGATCGGGTGGACACGATGTTCATACTCCTCTTTTTGGCGGGGTACGCTGAAGGAACAGCCACGGCGCTGATACGCTATCGCCTCGCGTGCCCGGTGGCCATAGGTGCCGTACGTGGCGAAGGGTCCGCACCGCTCACCCGAAGTGGGATATTCTGTTTCGCTCCAACCTCCGGACATTTCGATTCCGGTATGACAGGATCTTGTTGGGAGATTATTGCGTGACCCACGAATCCCCCGGTAGTTTCACATGAGGCTTGGAGCACGCTCGGATCGCGTCGGTGGAGTTGGCGCGGGGTGGCGAGAGTTCCTGAGAGGGAGCCGGCGGAGGATAGCAGGTGAAGAAGCCGCAGGGAGGCGAGCGGATGTGGACCCGGGCGAAGCCGATGGGCATGACGATGCAGGTCGAATTGCGGGCGGGAGTACTCCAACCTCGACGCCCCCAACGCACGTTCCGGCCGCTCGCTCTCGCGACTCTGGCGGTCTTGGCTGTCCTTTCGGCCTGCGAAGCCCCCGGACCACCAGCCGTCTGCGGTTCGCTGCCGCAACAGACCCTCGTGGTGGGTGAGTCCGCGACGGTGACCGCGTGCTTCGACGATCCCGCCGGGAGCACGCTGGACTACAAGGTGTGGACTTCCGATGCTGGCGTGGTGGCTGTTAGCGGTTCGGGCGCGAACGTGACGGTCACGGCCGTGAGTCCCGGCGATGCGGTAGTGACGATTCTGGCCGACAACAACGGGCTGAAGGCGCAGCAGAGCATGAGCGTGCTGGTCCCCAACCGGCCGCCGTTGGCGATCGGCCAGATCGAGGACCGGGAAGTCGCCGTGGGCGACTCGTCGACGGTGGATGTCGCCGCCTTCTTCAGCGAGCCCGACGGGCAGAAACTCACCTACGCGGCGGCGGCGGACAGCAGCCTGGTGAACGCTTCGGTCGCGGAGACGATCCTGACTGTCGTAGCGACTGCAAAGGGAACGGCCACGGTCACGCTGACCGCGATGGACCCAGGCGGCCTGAATGCCGTTCAGAGTTTTCTGGTGCTGGTCCCCAACCGGCCGCCGTTCGCCGAGGGTTCCGTACCCGAACACACGATCGAAGTGGCCGACAGCGCCATGGTGGATGTCGCACCATTCTTCCGCGACCCGGACGGGGATGCGCTGTCCTACTCGGCCGTGGCCAGCGACACGCTGGTGGCCGCGGCTGCGGTCGTCGAAAGCATGATCACGGTGATGGCCCTGGCGAAGGGCGAGGCGATCGTCAACGTGACCGCCACCGATACCGAGGGCTTGACGGCTACGCAGAGCTTTGCCGTGAGGGTCCCCAACCGGCCGCCTCTGGTCATGGAGTCGATTCCGGCCCAGGTGGTGGACGTGGGGCAGACCGAAGACCTCGACATGGCCCCGGTGTTCAGCGATCCGGACGGCGACCCGCTGACCTACACGGCCGTGTCGGCCGACAGGAGCGTGGCCTGGGCCTCGGTAGTGGGGAATTCCGTCAGCGTCCTGGCGGTCGCAAAGGGTGCGACCACGATCACGGTTACGGCGACCGACACCGAAGACCTCGAGGTCGCCCAGACTTTCGCGGTCACGGTGCCCAACCAGCCGCCGCTGGTGGAGGGATCCGTGCCGCCACTTACCGTGCGTGCCGACTCCATGTTCACGATCGATGCGAGCGTCCACTTCAGCGATCCGGACGGGGACTCGCTGACCTATGCAGCGACGACCTCCGACCCGACCGTGGCCACGGCCAACGCCACCGGATCCACCGTCACGGTCACCGCGTTGTCGGGCGGCGAGGCGAGCGTGACCGTAACGGCAACCGATACCGAAGGCGCGGTGGCCACGCTGGTTTTCCCGGTGACGGTCCCCAACCGGCCGCCGCTCGCGACAACCGACATCGCTGCGCAGCGTTTCGATGAGGGCGAGACCGAGACTCTTGATCTCGGCCGCTACTTCAGTGATCCCGACAAGGACGACCTGACCTTTGAAGCGGCGAGTTCCAACAGGCGCGTGGCCACGGTCGATGTATCCGGCGATGAGTTGACGGTGACCGCCGTCAGAGAAGGCACCGCGAACGTGACGGTCACAGCCTCGGACCCCGACGGCGGCTCGGCCTCGACCCGGTTCCGGGTCGTAGTTTCCAGGCCCGACGACGGGAACCGCCCGCCTGCCCCCGCGGCCCCGATCCCGGACCAGCAGATGGATCTCGACGGCAGCCAGTCGAGAGACCTGAGAAACCACTTCTCCGATCCCGACGACGACAACCTCACCTTTGAAGCCTCGAGTTCCAACACGGCCGTGGCCACGACCGCACTGTCCGGCACCGACCTGACGGTGACCGCAGTCGCCGAGGGAACCGCGTCGATATCGGTTGCGGCCGAGGATCCCGGCGGGTTGTCCACCCGGATCAGCTTCGACGTAACCGTCGGGAAGACAACGCCCACGACCAACCGGGCGCCGATCCTGGCCACACAACCCCCCGATCGGGCCATCGTAAAGGGCGCTCAGTTGCCAATACAGGGCTGGCGTTACTTCGAAGATCCAGATGACGACGAACTGACCTACAGCGGGAGCAGTTCGAACACGGCGGTGGCAGGCATCAACCGGACCAACGAGTTCGTCTTCCGGGTCGTCGGCAAGTCGGACGGCACCGCGACGATTACGATTACGGCGCGGGATCCAGGTGGCCTGACGAGTTCGGCCGACTTCACGGTCAAGGTCGGCACCGCCGGCAACAACGCTCCGACGGTGAAGAACGAGATTGGCTCGCTGACGTCCTCGCCGGGGCAGGTCGACATCTTTCCCCTTAACACGTACTTCCGCGACGATGATGTCGGCGACGATCTCCGGCTGTCGGTATCTTCTTCGAACACGGCCATCGTCTCCGGTTCGATCGATAACGACACCTACTACGGGTACTACGCGAAGATCACTGGTGTTGCCGTGGGCAGCGCCACCGTGACCATAACCGCGACGGACCTGGGCGGACTGTCGGCGTCGCAGTCGTTCAAGGTTACGGTCGACAGGAACCGTCCTCCGAAAGCGACGGGCAGTTTCGATGACATTCTCAGAACCAATGTCGGTGACACCCTGACCTTTGATCTCTCCACGTATTTCAGCGACCCGGACGGGGATTCGCTGACCTACTCCGCCACCGTGGGTGCGGCCGCTTCCGTAGCCGTCTCGGGTGACACGCTTCACATCATCGGCAAGATCGCCGACGGGGCCTCCTTCGGCCGCGTCTTCGCGACCGACCCAGGGGGCAAAAGCGCCGAGATTGAGTTTACTGTCTATGTGAACCCCGCGTCTTCGTCGCAGGATGCGGGCTACGGAGCGCAGTATGCGTTCGCGCCAGGGGCCGGGATTCGGACCCGGGGTGTGCGGTTATCGGGGCAATAGTGCCGTAGCACGGGTCCGGCGCCTCGCGTCACGAGTGCCTATAATCCAGTAATGTCGGCACAAGTCGTCCAGACACGCTTCGTCCCGGCCCGCTTCCGGCCTGCATGGTGGCTCCGAGGCCGGCATGCCCAGACCCTGGCCGGCAAGTATTTGCGGTCCGGCCGGGGGCTTCCGCTGGAGAGGCGCAGAGTCGGCACGCCCGACGCGGACTTCCTCGACCTCGACTTCGCCCCTGAACCTGCGGCCAGGGCGCCGCTGGTGCTGCTGCTGCACGGTCTGGAGGGCTCGACACAACGCGAATACATGTCCCTCATGTTCCGCGAACTCTTCGACCGCGGGCTGCGCGGGGTGGGCATGAATTTCCGCGGCTGCGGCGGCGAGCCCAACCGGCTGCCGAGGGCCTACCATTCCGGTGAGACGGGCGACCTGGCGCATGTGATCGCAGATCTCCGTCGCAGCCGGCCCGGGCGACGGATCGGTGCCGCAGGGTTCAGCCTCGGTGGCAACGTCCTGCTCAAGTACCTGGGCGAGCGCCGGGACGCTCCCGGGATCGACGCCGCCGTGGCCGTGTCCGTGCCCTTCGATCTCCCCGGCAGCGCGGAGCGCCTTTCGAACGGCGTCATGGGACGCGCGTACGGGGCGTACTTCCTGCGTTCCCTGCGCCGCAAGGTGCACGAGAAACGGCACCTGCTCAACGGCGAAGTCGATGTGGACCGCACGCTGGCGGCCCGCACGCTCAAGGACTTCGACGATGCCCTTACGGCACCGCTGCACGGCTTCGCCGATGCCGACGACTACTACGCCCGCGCCGACGTGCGACGCCATCTCGCGCACATCGGGGTGCCGGCGCTGCTTATCCAGGCCCGGGACGACCCCTTCCTGCCCCGGGGCGCAACGCCCGATGCGATCGTCGCGGGCCACCCTTACCTGAGGGCGGCGTTCACCGACCGGGGCGGCCACCTCGGGTTCGTGGAGGGCGAACTCCCATGGCGGCCGCGCTTCTGGGCCGAGCGTGAGGCCGCGAGGTTTCTCGCGCAGGAGCTGCGACCAGGCTGATCGCGGACGCTACAGCCGCTCGCGGATCCAGCCGACGACATGATCCAGCCCGACCCGCTCCTGCTCCAACGTGTCCCGGTCGCGGATCGTGACGCTGTGGTCGTCGCCGGTCTGGCCGTCGATGGTGATGCACCAGGGCGTCCCCGCTTCGTCCTGGCGGCGGTAGCGGCGGCCGATCGAGCCGGCCTGGTCGTAGGCGGCGGGGATGCGCGCGCCGCGCAGTGCCTTGAGCAGCGATTGCGCCTGCTCGGGTTGCCCGTGCTTCTTCATCAACGGGAAGACTGCGGCCTTGATCGGAGCCAGGCGCGGGGCAAGTCCCAGCACGACACGCTCCTGCCCTCCTACCTCCTCTTCACGGTATCCGTCGACAAGCGCGACCAGGGCCGCCCGGCCGACCCCCATCGCCGTTTCCACCACAAAAGGCAGGTAACGCTCGCCACCGGCCGGATCGATGTAGAAGAGGCGCTTGCCGGAAAACTCCTGATGGCGTGAGAGGTCGAAGTCCGTGCGGTTGTGGACGCCCTCGAGCTCCTGCCAGCCGAAGGGGAACTCGTATTCGATGTCGACGGCGGTCTTGGCGTAGTGGGCCAGCTCGTTCGGACCGTGGGCGTGCTGCCTGAGCTTCTCCGGGCGGATGCCGATCTCGTGGTGCCAGGCGATGCGCTGGTCGAGCCAGTAGTCGAACCACTCGTCGTCGCTGCCGGGCTTGACGAAGAACTGCATCTCGGCTTGCTCGAACTCGCGCGTGCGGAAGATGAAGTTGCCCGGCGTGATCTCGTTGCGGAACGCCTTGCCGAGCTGCGCGATACCGAAGGGGACGCGCTGGCGCGACGTCTGCTGGACGTTGAGGAAGTTGACGTACGACCCCTGGGCGGTCTCCGGCCTGAGATAGACGACCGACGCGTCCTCCTCCACAGGGCCCATGAAGGTCTTGAACATGAGGTTGAAGAGGCGGGGCTCGCCCAGATCGCAGTCGGCGTGGGCGCCGGGGGCGACTGAGGGCTTGCGGGCGCAGCCGGCCTGTTCGATGTGATCCGCCCGCCAGCGCTTCTTGCAGGTCTTGCATTCGAGCAGCGGGTCGGTGAAGCCCGAGACATGACCGGACGCCTCCCATACGCGCGGATGCATGAGGATACCCGCGTCGAGCCCCTCGATGTCGTCGCGCGCGTGCACCATCGCGGACCACCACAAGTCCGCCACGTTCTTGCGCAGTTCGACACCGAGCGGTCCGTAGTCCCACACCGACGCCGCGCCGCCGTAGATCTCCGACGACTGAAAGACGAAGCCCCGCCGCTTGCACAGCGAGACGATCTTTTCCATCCGGTCCGCCACGTCCTGTCCCCCGGGGTGTGATGTGAGTGCACCGCGCGCCGCGCGCAAAAAAACGCGTCCGAAAGTTACCGAAGACGGCCTTGAGTGCTAGAGTGCCACGGCCTCGGAGCTCCACGCCCACAACCTGGACTGCGCGTGCGGGTCGCGGGCGGCCGACGAAGGCGAAGAGCGCGACGTCTTGTTGAAGTAGGCTCCGTTCAGGTCCTCATCCCGGCGTCCCACGGCAAGCTCGGCCAGAACCGGACCCCCCCGGTCGGCCCCGCGGCCCATGACGCGGGCCAGTGTCCCGCTCCCGGGACCGCCTCCCATGTAGTCACGGAGCAGCCCGGTGTCGTAAACGCCCGGGTGCAGCACCACGGCCTCGACGCTCGTTCGCGCGACTCGGCGTGCCAGTTCGAGGGAGAAGAGGACATTGGCAAGCTTGCTCTGCTGGTAGGCGCGTGCCCTGCGGTAGGCGCGCCGCTCCCAGTTGGGATCGCCGAAGTCGAAAGCGGGGCCCGCGTGGGCGGCTGAGGAGACGGTAACGACGCGGCAGGGGCGCGGTGACCGGCTGAGCAGCGGCAGCAGGAGGTTGGTGAGGAGGAAGTGGCCCAGATGCGTGACCGCGAGCTGCAGCTCGAAGCCATCCCGGCTGACCGCGCGCTTGCCGGGGAGCACGGCGGCGTTGTTGATCAGCGCGGCGATCGGCGGTTCGAGTTCGTTGATTCGGGCGGCGGCCTCGCGCACGGACGCCAGCGACGCGAGGTCGGCGACGATGAGGCTGTGCGGTGCGGCGGGTTGGGCGAGGCGGGCGAGGGCCTCTTCTCCGCGGCCCCGGTCTCTGCAGAGGAGGATGACCGGATGGCCCGCCTCAGCGACGTGGCGTGCTGCCCCCAGCCCGATGCCGCGGTTGCCGCCGGTGATGATGACCGTGTTCACGTCGTTGCTTCTCCCGGTTCAAATGGGCACCTTTCAAACTACTTCCTCCCGGTTCACCCGACCCAGAGGCATACGGATGAAGCTGACGTTTACAGATAAGGCGCGGGACATGGTCGTGTCCTTCATGGACATGGAAGAGGACGGACTTCAGGCGCTGCGAATCGCGGTGGACGGGAGTCCCTTCGCCCCGAACTACGAACTCACCCTGGTCGACGCCGAGCAACGCGCCGAGACCGATGTCGAGGTCGACGCGGGGTCGTTTACGGTGCTGGTCGACGAAGCGAGCGTGGAACGGCTGAACGGCGCCGAGGTGGACTTCGTCGAGAAGATCCAGGAGAGCGGATTCCAGATCACGCCGGATCCGAACGCGACGAAGGCGGCGATCGACGACGCGGGTCCGTCGGGCAAACTCGCCGAGCGCGTCAGCCACGTGTTGGACACCGAGATCAACCCGGCGATCGCCGCGCACGGTGGCGTGATCAACCTTGTGGACGTGCAGGGCACCGAGATCTTCATCGAGATGGCGGGGGGGTGTCAGGGGTGCGCGATGTCGCGCATGACGCTGCGTCAGGGTGTGGAGCGCATGGTGTCGCAGTCGGTGCCGGAGGTGACCGCGATCCACGACGTGACCGACCACGCGAGCGGGGAGAATCCCTACTTCTCGTGAGGTGGCGCCTGTAGTGCGCCGGACGGTCAGTCTGGCCGCGGGGCGGGCCGTGGGGACGCACGACGAGGCCAGCCGATGCCGCACCGCACGCTGATCCGCGGCGCGCAGGTCGTCTTGCCCGGCGAGGTTGCGCGCTCCTCGGTGCTGATCGAGGACGGGATCATTGCGGCGGTGGATGCGGCTGTGCATGCACGCACGGACGAGGTGGTGGACGCCGCCGGCCTGTACCTGCTACCCGGCGTGATCGACGACCAGGTCCATTTCCGCGACCCGGGACTGACGCACAAGGAGGACCTGCGCACCGGCAGCCGGGCTTGCGCGGCGGGCGGCGTGACCTCGTTTCTGGAAATGCCGAACACCGTGCCGCAGACGATCACGGTCGAGGCGCTGGCGGCGAAGCTTGACCTCGCGTCCCGCCGCTCGGTGGTCAACTACGGCTTCTACATGGGCGCCACGACCGACAACCTGGACGAACTCTGCCGGGCCGATCGGTCCGCCGGCGTCGCCACCCCCGGGATCAAGATCTTCATCGGGTCGAGCACGGGGAACATGCTGGTCGACGACCAAGAGTGTCTGGAGGCGATCTTCGCCGAGACGACCCTGCCCATTGCGGCCCACTGCGAGGACGAGGGCACCGTGCGCGCGAACCAGGCGCGCCTGGCCGGGCCGCTGACCATCCACGACCACTCGCGAATTCGCGATCGCAGGGCGGCCGTCAAAGCCACGCTGCGCGCCATCGACCTCGCGGAGCGCCACCGGCACCGCTTCCACGTCCTGCACCTCTCCACCGCCGACGAGGTGCGGATCATCGCCGAGCACAACCGGCTCGGCGCGCCCCGCGACCGCGTGATCACGGCGGAAGCGTGCCCGCACCACCTCTTCTTCGATACCTCCGACTACGACCGCCTCGGCACGCTGGCCCAGATGAATCCCTCGCTCAAGACCGTGGCGGACCGGGAGGCACTCTGGCGAGGGCTCAAGGAGGGCGCGATCCAGATCCTGGCCACCGATCACGCGCCGCACACTCTCGAGGAGAAGGCAGTCCCCTATCCCGGGTCGCCCTCCGGTGTCCCGGCCGTCGAGGTCTTCCTGCCCTTGATGCTCAACGAGGTCAACGGTGGCCGCTGCACACTGCCGGACCTGGCCGCCTGGATGTGCGACCGCCCCGCCCGCATCTGGGACATCGTGGGCAAGGGCCGGATCGAGTCGGGCTACGACGCCGACCTGGTGCTGGTGGACATGGAGAAGGAGCAGATGGTGAGGAACGAGGATCAGCGCTGCAAGTCCGGCTGGAGCCCATGGCACGGATCGAGGCTTCAGGGCTGGCCCGTGAGGACGTGGGTGGGCGGCCGCACGGTGTTCGCGGACGGGCGCGTGGCCACCGAGTCACTCGGCCGAGAGATCGTGTTCGACCGCGAGAGGGGCGGGTATTGGGCGACGGGCGGGGC
>VYAQ01000386.1 GCA_009844885.1 Gemmatimonadota bacterium | reverse complement strand
GGTGATTATGCATTTGACGCACCGCCGGACCCCAGTTAGCGTACTATTCCGGGGCGTTTCCGGCGGTTGCGCGGTGGGTATCTAGGACACGATCCGTCTCGTCCATCACGCGCTTCGGGAAGCACGCTTCCATGATTTCGCGGTCGGTTTTCCGGGCGATGGCTCGTGGGACCGTGCGCGGACGCTTCAACCGCTTGCGCTTGGGAGATTTCATCGAATGAGCACCGTTCAGAAGGTTCTCTGCCGTCCGTGTCAGGTCGCGCTCATAGTCGTCTCGGAGGAAACGGGAGACGCGAAATGCCCGGCCTGTGGGGTCTGGTTCGAAGGTGGTGTGCTCAAGGCCTTCTTGGACTACGAGCACCGCAAAATCGTTACGGAGGCGATTGCGGAAATCCGCCCGCTCGGCGGCGGGAAGTTTTCGGCCATACCGCGCCGCAACCTCATCGAACACCTTCGCAGGAGCATCGCGATCGTCGAGGTAGCGGACTGACCATTCTCGATAGGGAGATTCAGCCATGAAGAGAGTCAACCTCGTTTCAGGGTGGTTTCCCAACCGCATTTCGGACATGCGATCTTGCGGTACTCCTCGCCGCCGGACGTGGGTCTCTCATGGAGAACGACGGTCAGTTTCTCGGTGTTCCAGCACGGAGTACACAGCCGATGGTCGGGCACGTTCGCGTCTCCCGTGTAGCGGTAGGCGAACATCCTGCCCTCGGATCGCTGCAGCCATTCCAGTTCGTAACCGTCAGGAGAACCGTTCATGAAGAGAGTCAACCTCGTGACGCTGTTGGACCAGTACAACACTGATGATAGGTGCCGGGACACCTTGGAGGCAATCCGGTGGCCGAACGGCGTGGCCTGTCTCCGGTGCGGGGACACCGATGTCGGCGACGTGCCCAGCCGCAACCAGTTCAACTGCCGGGGCTGCGGCCACCGCTTCAGCGTGACGGCCGGAACGATCATGCATCGGTCGCACCTGCCGATCCGGAAGTGGTTCCTCGCCATCTACCTGATGTGCGAGTCGAAGAAGGGGATGAGCGCCAACCAGCTCAAGCGGACGCTCGGGGTCCAGTACAAGACCGCATGGCACCTGTGCCACCGCATCCGCGAGGCGATGGGGAACGACCCGTTCACCGGGCCGACGCTGTTCGGCATCGTCGAGGTGGACGAAACTCTGGTCGGCGGCCGCATCAAGGGCCGGGAGAACGCACACGCCAACAAGCATTGGGTCGCCGGCGCCATCGAGCGCGGCGGCCAGGTGCGGATTGAGCGCATCCCGAACGTCCGCAAGGACACCATTCAGGACTTCGTGGAACGCACCGTGAGCCCCGAGGCCGAGGCGATCTACACCGACGAGCTTCGGTCCTACATCGGGGTCGAGACGGACACCAGACGGCACGAGACCGTCCGGCACAGCGAGGAGGAGTGGGTGGTGGGGGATGTCCACACGAACAGCGTGGAGGGCGTCTGGAGCCTGTTCAAGCGGTCCATCGTCGGGAGCTTCCACAAGATGTCCGTGAAGCACATGGACCGCTACCTGGAGGAGTTGGAGTTCCGGTTCAACAACCGGGCGAACCCCTACATCTTCCGGGACACGCTCTGCCGGATCATGAACACCGATCCGCTGGAGTATCGGCGGCTGATTGCCTGACCCCGAGCCGTCCCCACAAGCATCCCCGCAAGGCCGGGGGCGTGTCGCAGCGCCTCCGGCCTTTTCTTCCGCGCTCTGGCGCACCGTCACCCCCTCGACAGGAGGCCAACCCCTCATGAGCACCATCGACACGCTCCGTGCGCACCTGAAGCGCGCAGAGAAGACGCTCGCGCATGTCCGCACGACGGGCCGCGACAGCACGTCCTATGTCCTCGACGTGCTCGACGCCCGGAGGCGTCTGGAGGAGGCCGAGAAGGCCGCAGCCTGACCCGTTCTCCCCTTCTCCCCCCGGCCAGCACCGTTTCAATGGCGGCGCTGGCTCCTTCGTTGCCGCCGCCGCCGCTCCTTGGCGACGGCACGTTCTTTCAGCCATCGGTTCATGGCGTCACGAAGGTGGGGGACATAGAAGGCCAAGAAGCCTGCGCCCACTCCCCAACCCAGTAGCGTTCCGACGAACGCCTCGGGCCAACAGTCCATCGTGCCCGCAACGCTGCCAGCGAGCGTCACGCCGTACAGGATGTAGATGGACCACGTCAGGGCTGGCGACTCTGATTTCGACGTCAACAGGAGCCGCAGTTCGCCGGGTGCCCCGTAGCCCAGAAAAGGGGGACGCCCTCGATGCGTACGACTCCCTCCCGGTCGGGTATCACCGTGACGGGGTGAGACACCGGGAACCACAGGTTGAGGTAAATGTGATGGCAGTTCGGCACCGAGACTATGTATCTGCCGGGTGGCAGATTCTCGAACCGGACTTCGCCCTGGTCACTGGTCATGGCTGTCAGGGAGATATCAGGCGTCGGCGGTACGGTGTGGAAGTCCTTATCGAGCTTGACCTCCACGTTGTTGAAGAACCAGACGATCTCGTCATCGTCGTTGCAGATGACGGTCCCGAAGTCACAGAACCCCTGTAGTTGGACCTGCACGCGCAGGGATCCCACGGGAGGCTCGGGCGGCGCGGTGGGCGACTCGCAGGCGGGGACCACCGCAAGTACGGGAATGAGAAGGAGGAGGCGCAGCATTTGGTACTCCCAGTCGAGGGTGTACGTGGAGCCCGGCCAGGTGCCGGGCCGTTTTCTCTCTGACACACAGGGAAATACCGCGATCAGGTCCTGCCTTTTCGCCGGACCATCAGGGAGCTACCCGTCAGGCCGAGTTGGTCGGCTGTTCTATGGGGCAGGCGGCCCGACATGGGCTGGCCCTGCCTGTCAGAGAGATGCCCCGAAGATGGACGGCGGCTACGGAATCCGCAAGGGGAGGTTGCACGGCGAGACTCGCGCCCCAAAGGGTCTATTCACCGCGTCTTTGACGCACCGGAAGGAGGTGGGTACGATGAAGCATGGAGACGAGAAGGGCAGTGGGTACCGTGTTCGGTACCGTGGCGGGTGCGGCCTTGGTGGTCGTGCTGGAGGTCCACGTGTTTGAGAAGTGGCCTGTATGGGCACTGCTGGCCATTGCCGCCTACTTCGGCGTCATGGCCTGGCTGATGTTCCGCAGGCCCGACCCCGACCGTGGCAAGACACCATGGGAAAGGAAGCTGCCGGACCTTGAGGCTCTCATCCAAGCGTTGCGCGCATGTGATCCGCGCGAGACCTTGGACCCGCGACACCAAGTCGAGATTCGCGAACTGGCACGGGGGTTGAACAGTCTCGGGGTGGAATGTCCGCCCGTCGAGCCGCTCACGGACCCCGCGCTCCTTCGGACATGGGAAATCTACCTGTGGGTCTTCACGTCAAAGGTGAGAATGAAGGACGCCGCGAATCTCCGGCCCGTATGGGGCGAGACCCGCAAGCTTGCCGAGACCGAACAGGCCCGCCGCGCGGTGCGCGAAAGGACCATGGCGCAACTGCTCGGAAGGCCGGAAAATGACCGAAACCCGACGGGCGGCGGTGCTCCAAATGCATAATCACC
>VYAQ01000226.1 GCA_009844885.1 Gemmatimonadota bacterium | reverse complement strand
GGTGGGCAAGTCGCTCGAGCGGGCCGTTTCGAAGGGGAAGCTCGATGCGGCCGGGCGCGACGAGGTGCTCGCGCGCATCGCCTTCACCACTTCGCTGGACGATTTCGCCGACCGCGACATGGTGATCGAAGCCATCGTCGAGTCGCTCGAGGCGAAGAACGACCTCTTCGGCTATCTGGACGGCGTTTGCCCCGAAAGGACGATCTTCGCGTCCAACACCAGCTCACTGACGGTGACCGACATGGCCGCAGCCACATCGCGGCCGGACCGCTTCATCGGCATCCACTTCTTCAACCCCGTGCCGGTCATGAAGCTGGTCGAGGTCGTCAGGACCATCGCGACCAGCGACGAGACCTTCGAGGCGGCGCGGGACTTCGCCAAACGGGTCGGAAAGGTGCCCATCACGGCCAGGGACAACTCCGGCTTCGTCGTCAACCTGCTTCTGGTCCCGTTCATGCTCGACGCGATCCGGCAACTGGAGCGCGGGGTGGCCTCGGTCGAAGACATCGACACCGCCCTGACCCTGGGTTGCGGGCACCCGATGGGCCCATTCGTGCTGTGCGACTTCGTGGGCCTGGATACGCTCTACCAGGTCGCGGAGATCATGTACGCCGAGTATCGGGAAGAGCGTTACGCGGCTCCACCGCTGCTGAAGCGTCTCGTGACCATGGGACGGTACGGGCGCAAGAGCGGGGCCGGGTTCTACGACTGGACGCCCGCGGGGCCGGTGGCGCTAAAGGTCTGAGGCTATCGCCGCGACCGGCGCTGGCGTCGCCGCTCCCGGCGGATGGCTGCCTCGCGCCGGCGCTTCCGCTGTGCGCTCGGCTTCTCGTAGAAGCGGCGCTTGCGGAGCTCCGAGTAAAGCCCGGACCTCTGCACCTTTCGCTTGAATCTGCGAAGCGCCCGTTCCAGGCTCTCGTTTTCCTTGACGAAGACTTCCAAGTCATCACCCCACGTTGAGAAAATCGTGACAAGACCTTAATCATAGCCGCGAGTGGGGGTTGGAAACAAGTGCCGGAACGCGTGGGCCACGTGTCTTGCCCGCCGGGTAAACATATGGTTATTATCCCGGCCCCGCCCCCTCCCCAAGCCCGCGTTCACGGAGCGGCCGAGGCCATGCACCGGATGATAACGACGGAAAGCCGCCCAGAGGCGATGGCCGATGTGCCGGGCATCTGTGAACTGGCGCTCACGAGGGCCGTCGTGCAGTACCGGCGTGCCCATGAGCTGTACCGTCCGGGAGGGCGGATTCAGGACATTGGACTCGCGGTGGTCCTGGAAGGTCGGTTCGCCTCGTCCGTTCGTGCGATCGACTTGGGATCGGCGAGGATCAAGTATCTGAATCTGGCGTCCGAACTTGTGGTCCTGGACTGGGTGTACGACCCCACGCTCACCCACTTGAGGAGCCTCGCGGCAGCCGACGAGGAAGACCCGCAAGCCGGTCGCAAACCGGCTTCGGCGGAGAGGCCCGGATCTGCTGATCAAGCTGACAGCCAGGAATTCCGCCGCTATTGCTTCAACCTGGCTCTCAGGGTCCTCAACCGCCGTGGTTTCTCGTCGCTGACGCGGCCGACGCTGCTCCGGATCGGCTTCCGCGACATATGCAAGGACCTGGACCTGCACGAGAATACCGTCGTCCGTATCGTCACGGGCCGCGGGACCGTTACGCGGGTTCACCTGGACTACGAGGCGAACGCTCTGGTATTCCGCGCGTCGACGCGCGAGGGTGCGCAGATGCTGGAAGGCGTCCTCCGCGAGGTCTTTCCCGGCCTGCCGGTTGGCCGCCCGCCCGCCGATGCCCCGGATCGGGCCGAATCACGCCAGGTGCGCTTCGGGATCCCCGTGGACTTCGACGAACTCCGGACGAGCCTCCAACGGATGCGCGGCGGCCTGAGTCATCTGATCGCGCGTTTCGAGCCCGAGCGATTCCGGGCCGTCGGCGGCATTGTGTCCACTTTCGGCGAACGGGCGACCCTGAACCGGCTTTCGTTCGGGGATTCCGACGCGGTGGGCAGCGGGCTCGCCGTGCACTGAACCGCCGCCTTGCCGGCGAGCGGGCTCCCCGGCGGCAATCAGGTCTGCCGAGGTGGTGGCGGGCGGCCCTGCGGACCGTCCGATCGGGGAACGGAGGCTGACGGGGGTGAAGGGGGGGCGCTCCCGACCACTACGGGGGTGTTCCACCATGGGAAAACCGGCCGAGGCGAGCGTTTCACGGGTTTTTCGACCGCGCTTTCCGATGACGATTTTTTGGCAAAAATCTGTTTATCGACGCCTTCCGGTCCGACTTCGGAAGAGGCATCCAACTGCTTATGAACTTGTCACTTAGCTTGCGTCGTAACCGCAACGGTAAGGTCCCTCAAGCCATCTGGAAACAACTGGATTACGAAAGTGGCTTTTTCTTGTAACACATTGATATATAACGACTTAGGGGATTTGGATACAGAACCGGAAACGTGCTTGCGGGCCGGGTTCGAGCCTTGTATGGTTCAAGCCCGACCTTCGGACGGAAGGGTTGCCCGCTCGCTGCCGGCGCCACGCTCTTCCCCAGGGCTTGTCGGCTGAAATTGGCGAGAATTACATTTCCATTCTTAAGGGGTGTGGTGCGCATGTGGAACACGCGGTCCGTGCAACTGAACGTTCGTCTCCCGAACGACTTGGCTGCGGAAGCAGAGGAGGTACAACGCTCGGACCCGGACTTCCTGAGCCGGGTCGTCCAGTACGGTCTCACGCGACGTTCGATCTATCACCGACTTAGAGAAACCGAAGGCCGCCACAACCGCTCCGTGGGCCACTCCGCGGACTCGGGCACGGGCTTCGCGCACCCTTAGCGCGGGACCAGCCGCCTTCATTACCTGCCGTCCCCGGCGCACCGCCCTCCGGTGCGTACCTTGCCACCGACCCTTTGACGCAACGGTGGCTACGGACCTCACGCGCCGCGGCTGCCGACCTTGACGCACCGTGGCGGAAACGGAAAGTTGGAGTTGGCTGACCGGGGTCCCTGGACTTGAATCCCCAGGGGATCGCCGGTGCCGTGTTTCCGAAGCCGTTTGGGGACCGTGAGGTAAGGCACGAGGGCGACAATGGCCGAGCGAGACGGGGATGATGTACTTAGGGCGAAGTACCGGGACTATTGCTCCGCCCGTGTGGCTGACGCCGTCCTGTCTCTCGATCCGGAAGAGATCTATGCGCTGGCCGAAAGCGAGGCGCGCTTGGCGAAGGGGGTAGCGCCGGCCTCATACAACGACGCCATCCGCTACGCGACCGCCAGAATCCGGGAGCAACTCGATCTGCCCGAGTTCGACGACTGGGCCGGGCAGTATCTGGAGCGTCCGGAGCGCTTCGATCCCTACCTGCTCGGGCTCTGGAAGAGCGAAGAAGAGGAGTAGGAGTCCACGGGCTCCAGGCGCCTTACTTGTAGCGGTACGTGACCCTGCCTCGCGTCAGGTCGTACGGCGACATCTCGACCTTGACGCGGTCGCCGGCCAGGACGCGGATGTAGAACTTCCGCATTTTTCCGGACAGGTACGCCAGTATCTCGTGTCCGTTCTCCAGCTTCACGCGGAAATTCGCGTTGGGAAGAACCTCGGTTACGGTGCCCTCCATCTCGATTGCGTCGTTCGCCAAGATCCTGTCCCCCGGCAGAAAATGCCGTCTGCGCCCGGTTAGAAGGGCAAGTCGTCCTCGGGTTCGGTAATGGGTTGTCTGGCAGGCGGACTGTACCCGCCGCGAGCCTGAGGCTGCGCGTCCGTCCGGCCGCCGGCACCCGCACCGAGCATGATCATCTCGTTCACGATGATGTCGGTCCAATAGCGCGTGCCACCCTGTTCGTCCTGCGTCTGGGAGTACTCGATTCGCCCTTCGACGTAGAGCCGGTCGCCCTTCTTGACCCATTGCTCCACGACGTCCACCAGTCGGCCGAAAAACGTGAGGCGGTGCCACTGGGTCCGCTCCTGCTGCTGCCCCGAGCGGTCGGAGAAGGACCGGCTGGTGGCCAGCGAGAGCTTGCCGACGCGCGTGCCCGATGGCGTCGTGCGCACGTCGGGGTCACTCCCGGTGTTTCCGATCAGCGTCACCTTGTTCAGAGAGCGCGCCATGGTTCCTCGTGAAGAAGCGGTTCTGGGCGTTCGGACAAGGAAGGTAAGTTGGGACCGCCGGTACCGCTACGCCCTCCGGCCGATTGTGTCCCGTTCAGACTTGGCGATGTCCCAACGAGACACATAGGTTCCCAGCGCGCGCGCCACGGCCTCCTCCGTGGCCTCAACGAGCCCCGTGGAGACAGCCCCCCGATGAGCGAAAGCCAGTACGTACGAAGCGAAGTGTCCGGGTCCACCGCGACGGTGACCATCGACCGGCAAGCGAAGCTGAACGCCCTCAATCCGCAGGTCGTGGCCGAGCTCGATGCCGCCTTCGGCCGCCTGCGCGACGACCGGCGTGTGCGCGCCGTGATCCTGACCGGAGCGGGCGACAAGGCCTTCGTGGCCGGCGCGGATATCGGCGTGCTCGCCGAGATGGGGACCCTTACCGGGACGGAGGTGAGCCGTGCCGGCCAGCAGGTCCTTCGCCGGATCGAGCGCTTTCCCAGGCCGGTGATCGCTGCGGTCGGCGGCTACGCGCTGGGCGGCGGGTGCGAACTCGCCCTGGCCTGCCACCTCCGCGTGGCAAGCGACCGGGCTCGCTTCGGTTTGCCGGAGGTGGGGTTGGGGATCATCCCCGGCTATGGCGGAACGGTGCGCCTCGCGCGTCTGGTGGGCCTGGGGCGGGCGATCGAGATGATCGTGACGGGCGACATGGTCGATGCCGAGAAGGCGGCGGCAACGGGGTTGGCCAACATGGTGGTCCCCCACGCCGAACTGATGGACCGGGCACGTGCGCTGGCGGCGCGGATCGCCAGGAACGCTCCGGTTGCCGTGGAGATGGCGCTGGCTTCGGCCTACGGTGCGGTCGAGAGCACCATGGATCACGCGCTCGAATTCGAGGCGTCGCTGTTTGGACTGCTGGCGTCCACCGACGACATGAGGGAGGGGATGGCGGCGTTTCTGGAGAAGCGGAAAGCGAACTTCGAGGGATCGTAGCAGTCCGTGGATCGCCGCTCGAATGCCGGGGGGATTTTGTCCACGGGCTGCTAGAGACGGACGCGGGCACGCGGTTTGGCGGGTCGTTCGGCGGCCCTGTCGAACGGCCGTCGGAAGCAGGTCCGATCCTGTTATATTCAGTGCATGTCCGGAGTTTCCCGCCACTGGTTCCAACCGCGTTCGTGGTCCTGAGTGAATTGGAGTTGCGCCACTTCCGCAACCTCGGAATCCAGGAGCTGCGCTTCCCCCCGGAGGGTGTTGCGGTAATCGGCGAGAACGCGCAGGGGAAAACCAATCTCCTGGAGGCGATCTATTACCTGGAGAGCTTCCGCTCCTTCCGTGGGGCGGGGGACGGCGAACTCACGGAATTCGCGAAGGATGTCTTTCACTTGAGAGGGTCCGTGCAGGGAGACAGGCCGGCCACGGTTGCCGCGGGATTCGACCGGAAGCGGAAGCGGAAGCGGGTATCCGTGGACGGGAACGATTCCGTCCGGATCTCCGAAGCGCTGGGGCACCTCGGGGCGGTTGTCTTCTCGCCGGCCGACGTGGATCTGGTGAACGGGGGCCCGCGGTTGCGGCGGCGTTTCCTGGACATCCTCCTGTCACTCAACGTCGGAGGGTACGTCGGAGCGCTCTCGGGGTACAGGAAGGCGCTCGCGCAGAGGAACGCGGCCCTCAAGGCGGACGCCGGGGCCATGGCCGTGCGGGCATGGGACGGTCTGCTCGTTGAAAGCGGTGCGCGCGTGACGCGGGCGCGCGCCGAATGGGTCGCGGAGCGGGCCGGGACTTTCACGCGGTACTGTTCGGCCATCTCGGGTCGCGATCCGGTGACCATGTCCTACCGGCCCGATCTGCCGTTGCGCGGAAGCGGTGGCGCGAACGATGAAGGCACCGGGGCCGAGGACGCGTCCGTGCCTGGCGAGGACACGATCCGTGAACGGTTCCATGCCCGGCTGGAGGAGAGCTGGGGCACGGATCTGCGGCGCGGCGTCACCACGTGCGGGCCGCACCGCGACGATCTGGTTTTCGCCATCGCGTCGAAGCAGAGGGCCCTTCCCGTCCGGACCTTCGGATCCGGGGGGCAGCGCCGCACGGCGGCACTGGCGCTGCGCCTCACCGAGGCGGCGACGATCCGGAGCCAGCGCGGGGTCGACCCGATTCTCCTCCTCGACGACGCTTTCGCCGAGCTGGACGAGCGCCGGTCGGAGCGGGTCATGGCGCTCTTGCAGGACGAGTGCACCGGCCAGGTGATTCTTACAGCGCCCAAGGAGTCGGATGTGCGGCTGAGAGGACCCTCGCTGGCGCGGTGGAGTATACGCGAGGGAACGATCGAGGCGTGAGTATCGAGGCGAAGAGCCGCGCGCGCGGAGCCGCGTTCAAGGCGGTCGGCGAGGTTCTGGAGGGCTACCTGGCCGAGTCGGGCCTTGGAGAGTCGCTGGCGCGGCTCGGCGCCCTGGACGATTGGCCCGGCACGGTGGGGGACAGGGTGAGCGGGGTCACCAGGCCGGTCGAGGTTCGGGGCGACACGCTGGTGGTGGAGGTGCTCTCGAGCGCGTGGCTCAATGAGCTTTCGATGATGAAGGGGATGATTCTTGAACGGCTGAATTCGGTCCGCGCGGATGCGCCCATCGGCGATATCCGCTTCCGGCTGGCTGAAACGGTCGAGTGAATCGACGAAACCATTTGAAAGGGTATTCGGGGCAAATACATGGCGGCGGACAGTAAGAGCGGCGACTACACTTCCCGGCGGATCCAGGTTCTCAAGGGACTGGAGGCCGTGCGGAAACGGCCGGGGATGTACATCGGTTCCACATCGGCCCGTGGACTGCACCACCTCGTCTACGAGGTCGTGGACAACAGCATCGACGAGGCGATGGCGGGGCACTGCACCGGGGTGAGGGTGGTGATCCATCCCGGCGACATCGTCAGCGTCGACGACGACGGACGGGGCATCCCGGTGGACATTCATCCCACCGAGGGCGCGCCCGGGGTCGAACTCGCCATGACCACGCTGCACGCGGGCGGCAAGTTCGACAAGAGTTCGTACAAGGTCTCGGGTGGACTGCACGGCGTGGGCGTGAGCGTCGTCAACGCCCTCTCCGAGTGGCTCGAGGTGGAGGTGCGGCGAGGCGGAAAGCGCTATCACCAGCGCTACGAGCGTGGGATCAAGGTGTCGGAGCTTGCCATGCTCGGCCCCGCCAGCGGCACCGGCACGCTCGTCACCTTCAAGCCCGACCCGGAGATCTTCACCGTTCTCGCCTACAACGCGGACACGCTGTCGGCCCGGCTGCGCGAGCTCGCCTTCCTCAACAAGGGTCTGGAAATCGTCCTCAGGGATGAGCGCAAGGAAGAGGAGACCGAGCAGACCTTCCGCTACGAGGGCGGACTGGCCGAGTTCGTCGAGTACCTGCGCGGCTCGCGGCTTCCCATCCACCCGAAGGTGATCTACTTCGAGACGAGCCGCCCGGAGGCCGAGATCGAGCTGGCGATGCAGTACGACGAGGGCTTTTCGGAGAACACCCACACCTTCGTCAACAACATCAACACGCACGAGGGCGGCACCCACCTGACCGGCCTCAGGGCCGCGCTGACCCGCACGATCAACGACTACGCGCGCAAGAACAACATCTTCAAGAAGGACGAGAGCCTGTCGGGGGACGACGTGCGTGAAGGGCTGACCTGCGTACTCAGCGTCAAGGTCATGGAGCCCCAGTTCGAGGGTCAGACGAAGACCAAGCTGGGCAACTCGGAGGTGCGGGGCGCGGTCGAGGCGGCCGTGAACGAGCACCTTTCGGCCTTCCTGGAAGAAAACCCGCGCTCCGCGAAGCAGCTGATCGAGAAATCCCTGCAGGCGGCGCGGGCCCGCGAGGCGGCGCGCAAGGCGCGGGACCTGGCGCGCAAGAAGAGCGGACTCGAGGGCGGTGTCCTGCCGGGCAAGCTCGCCGACTGCTCGATTGCCGACCCGGCGCTCAGCGAGATCTACCTGGTCGAGGGAGACAGCGCCGGCGGTTCCGCGAAACAGGGCCGCGACCGCTCATTCCAGGCGATTCTGCCGCTCAAGGGCAAGATCCTGAACGTCGAGAAGGCGCGCATCGACAAGATCCTCTCCAACGACGAGATCCGGGCCATGGTGACGGCCATCGGCGCGGGGATCCGGGACGACTTCGACCTCAGCAAGGCGCGCTACCACAAGATCATCATCATGACCGACGCCGACGTCGACGGCGCCCACATCCGCACCCTCCTTCTCACCTTCTTCTACCGCCAGATGAAGGAGCTGATCGAGGCGGGCTACGTGTACATCGCGCAGCCGCCGCTGTACCGCGTCCAGAAGGGCCGGGTCGAACGCTACGCCTACTCCGACGAGGAGCGGGACGACGAGATCCGGAAGCTCACCAACGGCAGGGAAGGAAAGGGCGTGTCGATCCAGCGCTACAAGGGGCTGGGTGAAATGAACCCCGATCAGCTGTGGAAGACGACCATGGACCCCGATGCGCGGACGATTCTCAAGGTCACGGTCGAAAGCGCGGTCGAGGCCGACAGGATCTTCTCGCAGCTCATGGGCGACGAGGTGGAACATCGCAGGGAATTCATCGAGAAGAATGCCAAGTATGTGCGGAACCTCGATGTATAGGTAAGTTGTCTCCCCGGCGTTTGAAGCCGCCGATTGAGAGACGGAGAAAGGAGATGTGCAACGAACCCAGGCATTGACCGTATCTGGGGCGGAAGCTCCACCACCTTTCGGAGGCGCCGGGAAGCGAGGCGCATCCAGCAAACTCGAGTCACCAAGACAAGGAAGGAAACCATGCAATTCAGTCGACTTGCAAGCAGTGTGGCGGGGGGCGTGTTGGCGCTTGTGGCGCTGACGGCCGCCGCCGCGGCTCCTGCCCTGGCCCAGACGGGGGTCGTGCAGGGGCAGGTCGTGGATGCGGCTTCGATGCGGCCGCTCTCCAACGTCCAGATTCTGATCACCGGTACCGGGATTGGACAGCTCACGAACTCGTCCGGGCGTTACGTGCTTCTGAACGTGCCCGCCGGCGAACACACGGTCCAGGCCACGCTGATCGGATTCGACGAAGCGACACAGACGGTCACGGTCACGGCCGGGGGGACGGCCACCGCCGACATCCAGATGTCCTCGACCGCGATCTCGCTCAACGAAATCGTCGTCACGGGCGTGGGTGCCGAGACTACGCGACGTGCGCTGGGCACCTCGGTCGAGGTGCTCGCCGCGGAGGACTTCGAACTGGCGCCCGTGCAATCCGTCGACCAGCTCCTTCAGGGGCGGGTCGCGGGCGCCTCGGTGAACGCCACCTCGGCGCAGCCGGGAACCGGATCCCTGATCAACTTCCGCGGCGTCTCGTCGGTGTTCGGCGCCCAGACCCCGGTCATCTACGTCGACGGCGTGCGCGTCGACAACAGTCAGTCCACCGCGGCCGGAACCGGCGGCGAGCAGTCGTCCGCGCTCGCGGACATTCTCGTAAGCGACATCGAGCGCATCGAGGTCACGAAGGGCGGAGCGGCATCGACGCTCTTCGGATCGGATGCGGCCACAGGCGTGATCCAGATCTTCACCAAGAAGGGAACCCCGGGGGCGCCGAGGATCACCGCGCGCATGGAGCGGGGGATCGAGATGCCCGAGCTCAAGTACATCTTCGACATGGGCGTGATCTTCCCCGAGCGCGTCGAGTCCGGCGAGATCACCGAGCGGTTCATGCGGGATCTCTACTTCAAGAACGGCCAGGCCCAGAACTACTACGTGGGTGTGACCGGGGGAACCGCCGACGTCACCTACAGTGTTAGCGGCCGTCTGGAGGATCTCACCGGCACGCAGCCCAGGGACGCCAGCACCAACTACAACATCCGTGGCGGCCTGCAGGCGTCGCTCAGCGAAGACTTCACCCTGGAGTTCTCGGGGAACTACGTCCGCCACAACTTCGAGCGGCTCTACAACGGGTCTGCCATCGCCGACCCGCTCACCACCTTCGAGGTCGGGGACGCGCTCTTCTTCTCGGGCGCGTCGACGCTGCACGAGGCCCTGGACATCTTCCTGCTCCCCCAGATCGACGAGGCGGTCAACCGCTTCATCTTCTCGGCGGGGGCCCGCTGGAACATCATGGACGACCTGTCGTTCAGGATGACGCTGGGCACCGACAACCGGAACAACCAGCAGCGTACCTACCAGCCCATCGGCTTCACAGCGGGCGAGCCCACGGGCAACCTCCGCCGCTGGGACCGCTCCTTCACCTCGGTGTCTCTGGACGGCGGCCTGACCTACGGCTGGGAGAGCGCCGGCGGGACCGTCGGATCGTCGACGACCGTGGGCGTGCAGGGATTCCGGGAGGAACTGAGCATCATCTGGGGCAACGGACGCACCTTCGCGCTTCCCGGCACCTTCGACTTCGACGCCGCCGCTGTCATCACCGCGGGCGAGGGGAACAGCGAGGTCTTCAACGGCGGCTTCTACGTCGACGAACAGGTCAGCCTCTGGGACAAGCTGTACCTGGGCGGCGGCTTCCGGATCGACGCGGGTTCCAGCTTCGGCGACAATATCGACACGGAGTTCTACCCCAAGGCCACCGGGTCGTACATCCTTTCGGACGACTTCGGACTGCCCCTCGTGGACGAGCTCAAGGTTCGCGCCGCCTACGGGCAGACGGGCAAGTTCCCCGGTGCCTTCCTGAAGGACCGCACATTCTCGGCCTCCTCCTTCCGCGGCGAGTCGGCCCCGAGGTTCTCCAACCCCGGCAACGAGGATCTGCGGCCGGAGAAGACCTCCACGATCGAGGCCGGAATCGACGCGGCGCTATGGAACAACCGCGTCGGCCTGGACTTCACCGCGTACGAGGCCCGCACCACCGACGCGCTCTTCGACGTGCCGCGTCAGCCGGTCACCGGCCAGGGCATCCAGCAGGAGAACGTTGGCGAGATCCTGAACCGGGGCGTGGAAGTGGCGCTGAACCTGCAGTTGCTCAACACGCAGTCGCTGGCCTGGAGCATCGGCGGGACGTTCAACTACAACCACAACGAAGTGACGGACATGGGCGGGGTTCCGGACTTCAACGCGGAGGGTGGCCAGAAACGCGTCACCGGCTGCTGGACGCAGAGCGACCCGAACGACGACAGTACCTGCCGCGGCGGGCCCGTGGGGGCCTGGTACTTGACGACGCCGGTGGACACGAACGGTGACGGGCTGCCCGACGGCTCAGAGCGGACGTTCACCGGAACATTCCCGTTGGCCGACAAGAGCGGCAGCGCCAACACCACGGTCTCGATCGGCAACGACCTGACCATCAGCGCCCTGGCGGACTGGGCCGGTGGTCACGATGTGTTCGACTACGGGTCGGTATGGGCGACCTTCAACGGCATCTATCGCCGCGAGCTGATTCGCTGCGGCATGGAGGAAGGGGCCGCGGAAGGGTGCGCCTACGCATTCCCGACGCAGTACCGCGCCGACGGCACGGTACGCGGGAAGTACAGCCAGAGCGCTGCCCGGAGCGGCTTCCTCTACGACGGCGACTACTTCAAGCTCCGGGAGGTCTCGCTGCGGTACCGTCTGCCGGAGGACTGGGCCGGCACCGTGGGGGCGGGCCGTGCGACGGTCTACGCCAACGGCCGTAATCTGTGGATCTGGTCCAGGAACCAGATGATCGACGGAGAGCTGAACGGACTGAGCGGCGGCGGATTGCGGCTGGGAAGCGAGAGCAGCATCACCCTGTCCCCGAACCGGACCTTCAGGTTCGGTGTCGAGGTCGTGTTCTAGACCGCTGTGACCTAAGGAGACCAGACAAATGAAAAAGCAGAACATGTCGATCTTCGGAGCGGGCGGTCGCTCTGTTGCCGCGTTGCTCCTCGCGCTTCTGGCGGTTGCCGCCTGCGACGCCATCGACCCGACCCGGGTGAACAACCCTACGACCACCGACGACGACCTGGCCGAGGCCACCAATCCCACTGAGGCGCTGCTGCCCGGACTGCGGGCGCAGTTCGCGCGGATGATCAACGCGTACGTGGTCGCGGCCGAGGTCATCAGCGACAACTACTCCATCCATGGCACGGGCATTCCCGTGGACATGGACGAACCGAACCTGGTTACCCCGGACTACGTGAACGGTACCGGGACCAGTGCCAGCGGCGTGTACTGGAACGTGCAGGAGCTGCGCTCACTGGCGGACTTCGTCATCGACGAGATCGCGCCCAACGATCCAGGCGCGCCGCCGGCACTCGTGGCCGAGGCACACTACTACCGGGGCATGGCTTTCCTGACCATGGGTGAGGTCTTTTCCCATGTGCCGCACGAGGAGGACGGCACACCGCAGCCTGCCGATGTCGCCCTGACCAAGGCGATCAGCGACCTGCAGGCGGGAACCGGCTTCGGGGCGCAGGCCAACGCGGCGCTGGCGAGGGCCCACCGGCTCCTGGGTGACGCGGGCGCGGCCGCCTCGGCGGCGAACGCGGTGCTCGGAGCGTCTTCCGATTTCCTCTACGCGCCACCGTACGACGAGCAGTTCCTCGCCAACACGTCGGTCTTCTTCCTCGTGCTCCGCGCGCTCCAGGAAATGCAGCCCTTGCCAAGGCTGGACTTCCTGGACCCGAAGTACACGGAGCGTGATACGGCCATCCCGATCGCCAAGGCCGAGGAGATGCACCTGATCCTCGCCGAGGCCGCGCTGGCGTCGGGCAACGTCGGTGAGGCGCGGAGCCACCTGGCGAGCGCGGTTACCGTGGCGAAGAGCCGGGGCATGGTGTCCTTCGACGACATCGACGAGCGACGGAACGCGGACCTCAGCCTGCGCCCGCGGAGTGAGGAGATCGTGATAAGGGCCGACGCCGATAGTCCCTACAGGGCCGGACTGGTGCTCAACCGTCCGAGCGACGGGCTGCAGATTCCGTACATCTCCGGCACGTCGTTGAGTGCGGACAGCATTGCCGGCCTGGGCAGCGAGGCCGAGGTGTGGCACGCGCTGTGGCTGGCCCGGCAGGAGATCCTCCTGCTCGAGGGCCGCCGCCTCGCGGATCTCGGGATCAAGCTCCCGATGATGCTCCGCGAGATCGACCAGAACGACAACATCAGCGAGGGAGATCCGGGAACTCTCCCGATCGTCCCCGGGTACATCCCGCAGAATCCGCGCTACGCGATGGACATCTATTCGCCTCTCGACCTGTACGACGGCGTGGATCCGGGTGCGCCGCTGGTCAAGATGGAGGTGACGATGCACGTGGACATGAACAAGGTGCTGGTGGCGAACAACGCGTCGCCGTTCAACTAGGGCCGGCTTGATCAGAGGCATTGCCGCGCTTGCGGCCCTATTGGCTTTGACGGTCGGCGCGGCGCCGGCCGCAGCCCAGACGGGCGTCGTCCAGGGTCAGATCCTGGACGGCGCCTCCGGGCGGTCGCTCTCCAACGCCCAGGTCCTGGTCGCGGGAACCGGAATCGGGCAGATCACCAATTCGTCCGGGCGCTACGTCATGTTGAACGTGCCCGCCGGCGAGCATGTCGTGCGGGTGACCCTGATCGGCTACGAGGATGCCGAGCGAACCGTGAATTTGGCCGCCGGCCAGACGGTGACGGTCGACATCGAGTTGGTGTCCACGGCGATCGCGCTCAACGAGATCGTGGTCACGGGCGTGGGTGCCGAGACCACGCGGCGCGCGCTGGGAACCTCGGTCGAGGTGCTCAGTGCCGAGGACTTCGAACTGGCCCCGGTCCAGTCCATCGACCAGGTCCTCCAGGGCCGTGTGGCCGGAGCGACCATAAGCGCGACCTCGGCGCAACCGGGCACGGGTTCGCTGATCAACTTCCGGGGCATCTCCTCGGTCTTCAACCCGCAGACCCCGGTCATCTACGTGGACGGCGTACGCGTGGACAACGACCACGCCACCGCGTTCGGGACCGGCGGGGAGCAGTCGTCGGCGCTGGCCGACCTGCTCATCAGCGACATCGAGCGGATCGAGGTTACCAAGGGCGGCGCGGCATCGACCCTCTACGGTTCGGATGCGGCCACCGGGGTCATCCAGATCTTCACCAAAAAGGGGACACCCGGGGCCCCGCGATTCACGGCCAGGGTCGAGCAGGGCATCGAACAGCCCGAGCTGTGGAACATCCTGGACACGCGATTGATCTTCCCGGAACGCGTGGAGTCCGGCGAGGTCGCCGAGACCTTCATGCGGGACAACTACTTCCAGCAGGGCAGCGTACAGAGCTACTACGCCGGGGTTTCCGGGGGAACCGCGGACGTCACCTACAGCGTCAGCGGCCGCCTCGAGGACCGCACGGGGACGCAGCCCAAGGACGGCAGCACGAACTACAATCTTCGCGGCGGCATGCAGGCTTCGCTGAGCGACGACTTCACCCTCGAGTTCTCGGGGAGCTTCGTCCGCCACAACTTCCAGCGCCTCTACAACGGTGCGGCGATCAATGACCCGCTGACCACCTTCGAGGTCGGCGACGCCCTCTTCTTCTCCGGGACGTCGGACCTGCACGAGGCGCTGCGCATCTTCCTCATGCCGGACATCGACGAGGCGGTCAACCGGGCCATCTTCGCGGGCGGGCTGGGCTGGAACATCCGGGACGGCCTCTCCACCAGGCTCAAGGTGGGCGTGGACCACCGGACCAACGCGCAACGCGTGCTTCAGCCCATCGGCTTCACGGTGGACGATCCCACCGGCGAGATCACGCGGCGCGACCGGACCTTCGTCTCCGTCTCCATGGACGGAGGCGTGACCCACGCCTGGGAGAACACGGACGGCTGGCTCGCCTCCACGCTCACCGTGGGCGTGCAGGGTTTCCGCGAGGACATGAGCCTCATCAACGGCTACGGGCGGACCTTCGCGCTCCCGGGAACCAACGACTTCGACGCCGCGGCGCTCATCAGCGCATACGAGGGCAACGTCGAGGTGTTCAACGGGGGCGTGTACCTCGACGAGCAGGTGAGCTTGTGGGACAAGGTGTACCTGGGAGGCGGCTTCCGGATGGATGCGGGGTCGAGCTTCGGAGACGACATCGACTTCGAGTTGTATCCCAAGGCGACCGCGTCGTACATGCTGTCGGACGACATCGGGATTCCGCTCGTCGACGAACTCAAGGTCCGGGCGGCCTACGGGCAGACGGGCAAGTTCCCGGGCGCCTTCAGCAAGGACCGGACGTTCTCCGCACGTCCCTTTCGGGGCGAGTCGGCCCCGCGCTTCGCGAACCCCGGCAACCTCGAACTGAGACCCGAGAAGACCTCCACCATCGAGGCGGGAATCGATGCCGCGCTCTGGTCCGACCGCATCGGGCTCAACGCCACGTTCTATGAGGCGCGGACCACCGACGCGCTCTTCAGCGTGCCCCGCCAGCCGGTCACCGGCCTGGGCACCCAGCAGCAGAATGTGGGCGAGATCCTGAACCGGGGCGTCGAAGTGGCGGTTAACGTCCAGCTGATCAACCACCGGATGCTGGCCTGGTCGCTCGGCGGCACCTTCGCGTACAACGACAACAAGATCGCCGATATGGGCGGAGTCCCCGACTTCTCCGTCGACGGGTCCCAGAAGCGGGTCACCGGCTGCTGGATGATGTCGGAGGAGGGCAACGAGGACACCTGCCGCGGCGGGCCGGTGGGGGCCTGGTGGGTGACGATGCCCTCGGACACCAACGGCGACGGGCTTTTCGATGCCTCGGAGCGCCAGTTCACCGGCGGATTCCCGACACCCGACAAGAGCGGCGGCATCAACACGACCATCTCGGTGGCCAACGACCTCACAATCTCCGCGCTGGCCGACTGGGCCGGCGGCCACGAGGTCTTCGACTGGGGCTCGGTGTGGGCGACCTTCAACGGCGTCTATCGCCGGGAATTGGCTCGCTGCGGCGCCGAGGACGGGGCGGCGGCCGGATGCGCGTACGCGTTCCCCGTGCAGTACAACGCCGACGGCACGGAGCGCGGCCGCTACAGCCAGAGCAACGCCCGCAGCGCATTCGTCTACGACGGCGACTACTTCAAGCTGCGCGAGGTTTCGGTGCGCTACGCGCTGCCCGAGGGGATCGCCGCGCGCATCAACGCCAACCGCGCGACCGTGTACGCCTCCGGCCGTAATCTCTGGATCTGGTCGCGCAACGCCCTGGTCGACGGCGAGCTCAACGGCCTGACGTTCGGCAGCGGGCTGGCCCTCGGCAGCGAAAGCAGCATCACGCTGTCGCCGAACCGCACGTACCGGCTCGGCGTCGAGGTGGTGTTTTAGCAGGTGGCGAAGAGCCGGCTGCTCGCCAGGCCGGTCGAGCACATCGACGTCACCGCCTTCGACGGCCGCGCGGTCGTCGACACCTACCGGAGCGCAGCCTTCCAGGCCCGCAACCTCGCCGAAGGCGCCGACGTCTTCGCGGAGATGCTCGAGGAGCCCCGCGGCGTGGTCATCCTCACCCTTGCCGGCTCGCTCGTCTCGGCCGGGCTCAAGGAGGCGCTGCTGACCCTGGTGGAGTGTGACATGGTCGACGTGATCGTGGCGACGGGCGCGATCGTGGTGGACCAGGACTTCTTCGAGGCGCTGGGCTTCCGCCACTACATGGCGCCGGGTTCGGTCGAGGCGCCGGTGGCGAGCGACGAGGAGCTCAGGGAACTGGGCATCGACCGCATCTACGACACCTACATCGACGAAGCCGAGCTGCAGGTCTGTGACGAGACCGTGGCCCAGGTCCTGGACGGGATGGCAGCGCGCGCGTATTCCAGCCGCGAAGTGGTGCGGGAGATGGGCCAGTACCTGGCGCGCAGCCATGGCGACGCCCGCTCGATTGTGCTATCCGCGTACCGCAAGGACGTGCCGGTCTTCGTGCCGGCGCTGAGCGATTCGTCCGCGGGGTTTGGGGCGATCGCGCACCGGGCGAGGGCGTCCGCGGCCGGGCTGCCGCACATCGCCTTCGACTCCGCCAAAGACTTCCACGAGCTCGCGAGGATCAAGCTGGCGGCGCCCGAGACGGGTCTGCTGATGGTGGGCGGGGGTGTGCCGAAGAACTTCGCGCAGGATGCGGTGGTGGCCGCGCGGATGCTGGTGGAGGGGGGTGGAGAGGAGGGCGGCGATCCCGGCCCGGCCGACATCCCCATGCACAAATACGCCGTTCAGCTCACGGTGGCGGATGTACGCGACGGCGGCCTCTCGGGCTCCACCCTGCGCGAGGCCACCACCTGGGGCAAGGTCGAGACCGCGCGGGAACGCATGGTGTACGGAGAGGCCACCATCACACTCTCCCTGCTGGCCAGCGACGCCTACCACCGGGGCATCTGGCGGCGGCGCGAGGCGCGGCGGCTGGGACGGCTGTTCACGGGAGAACCGCACGGGCCGGAGTCCCTGGCGCGACGGCCTCTTGCTCCGGAGCCCCCGGCGCGACAGCCTCTCGGCCCGGGGCCCCCGGCCCACCGTGGCCTGGCGGGCGGCCCCACGTGAGCCAGCTCTACCTCGACTTCGAGGAGGGCCGCGGCCGTGCGGTGCCGCCGCCCGCCGGCGATCACGCCACGGCCTGCATTCTCGTGCAGGAGCTGGAGCGCATCGCACGGCACGGCGGGCGGGCCCGCAAGATCCTGATCGCCCGCACGCGCGGCGAGGGCAAGGAGTTGCTGCGGCAGGTCGCGTTGCGCGGCCGGTCGTGGGTGGGCTTTGAGGTCAACACGTTACGACCCCTCGCATCAAAAATCGTTGCGCGTACACTGTCGGCCACGGGTCGCAAGGTGATCGACTCCTTCGACGAGCACGCGCTGGTGGAGAGGGCCATCGACGAGGCGCTTGCAGCGGGGCGCGACTTCCGTTTTCCGACGCTCCGCGAGAAGGTCGGCTTCCGCGACGCGGTCCGTCACTCGGTGGCGGCCCTGCGCCTGGGAGGCATCGATTCCTCCTCGATCGAGCGCCCCGCGGGGGCCACGGATCGGCAGGCGCTCATCACGGCCGTGCTCCGCCGGTACGAGGAACTCCTCGAAGCCGGCAACCTCGCAGACAATGCGATGGTGCTGCGGACCGCCACGCGGATTCTGGAAGACGATACCGCCGCGCCGCCCCTGAGCGATCCGACCTTCCTGCTGCCGGGCCTCCCCGACCGTGGCCTCGCGGGACGCTTCGCGCGCGCCTTGCAGAACCGGGGCGCGACCCTCCTCAGGACGGACCCGGTCGAGGGAATGCGGGTACCGAAGGGCATCCTCTGGGACGTGGCGCCACCCGCCGCGGCCGGGAGCTACCTGCACGCCGTCGAACGCTGCGAAGGGCCGCGGCCGCGTATCGAACTCTTCGCGGCGGGGTCCGTCCAGGATGAAGTGCGGGGGGTTCTGCGCCGCGCAATCGACCTGGGCGCGCGCTGGGACGAGGTCGAGGTGATCGCCGCGGATCCCTCCCTGTACGGGTCGGCGCTGCATGCGCTGGCGGAGTCACTGGACATACCGGTCACCTTTGCGGTGGGCCTCCCCGTCGAGCGCACGCGCCCCGGCCGCGTTGTGACGACCTATTTCCAGTGGATCGAGAACGACTTCCATGAATCGCGCCTTCGCGCCCTGATCGAGGCCGGGGACGTGCAGCCGCCCCCGCCGGGCGACCGGCTCCGGGGTCCCGGTCTCGCCCGCGAACTGAGGCGGCTGCGCATCGGGTGGGGCAGGGAGCGCCACATCGCCCGCGTTGAGCGGGCCATCGAGGGTTTGGACGGCTTGAAGCGGCGCCCCTTGCAGAACGAGGAGAGCTTCGAGCGGCTCAAGCAGCGGAGGCGCGAGAACCTGCTCGCCCTGCAAGCGCTCATTCGGCCGCTACTGGAAGCGACTCCTCCGGTCGACGGCACCGTGTCCCCCGCCCGGGTCGCGACCGGCGTCAAGAGCATCCTCGCGCGCGTCGCCCCGGGCACCGACACCGACGACACCGCCCGGGACCGGCTGCTGCGCCAGCTCGACCGGATCGAGGCGACGCTGACCCGACCGACCGACTACCCGTCGGCCGCTGCCATCGTCAAGTCCTTCCTCCAGATCCGCATTCCGGCGCCAAGGGCCGAAGGAATGGCCCCCTGGAGTTCGGCCGCGGGCCACCTGTACCTGACCGACTTCGCCCACGGCGGAGCCACGGGTCGGCCGTACACCTTCGTCGTGGGAATGGACTCTGGGCGCTTTCCCGGGTCCACCATGGAGGATCCGTTGCTGCTGGACAGGGAACGGTGGCATCTGGGACGCGGCGAACTCCCCCTCGCACGCGACCGGATTGCAGAGGCCCGTTTCAACTTCGCCCAACTGATCGCGCGTCTCCGCGGGACGCTGACCCTCAGCTTCTCGCGCTGGGATCCGGCCGAAGCGCGCGAACTCGCACCCGCGCCGGAACTGCTCCAGGCCCTGCGGCTGCGCGAGGGTGACCGGACCCTCAACTTCGAGCACCTCGAGACTCACCTGGGCGCCAGCGAGTCACGCCTTCCGCGAGCCGAACTAACCACGGATGTGGACGCGGGAGATGTCTGGCTGCGCGCCCTCGCCTCTGCCGATGGCAGGCTGCTCAACGGACTCGAGGCGGTTGGGCGTGCCTACCCCCGACTGGGCCTGGGGATGGCGGCAGCGGAGGGTTTGCGCAGCGACCTCGCGTCGGTGCATACGGGCTTTCTGGGCACGCATTCGCCTCCGCTCTCGTACCAGGAACTGTCGGGTCACACGTTCTCCGCGAGCGGACTGGGAAGCCTGGGCGCCTGTCCGCGCCGCTTCCTGTTCAGCTATGTCCTGCGCGCCTATCCGCCCGACGACCCGGAGTTCGATGCCCACCGCTGGCTCAACCCGCTCGAGCGGGGCAGTCTCCTGCACGCGGTCTACCAGCACACACTGGAGTTGGCGCGGGAACGGGGACTGGACCCCGAAGAAGAGGGTTTTCTCGCGTTGGCCCTGTCGCTTGTCGACGCCGAGGGGGCGCGGAAGCTGTGGCAGGTGCCCGCGCCCAGTCATGCCGTCCACGAGTGGGAGATGGCGGCGCTGCGCGACGACGCCCGGTCCTTCGTCGAGATGATTCGCAGCGAACCACCGCCATGGATCGGCCTGGAGATGCCCTTCGGGATGACGGACGATCCCGTGGCGATCGAAGCGGACGCGCAACCCGTGCAGGTGCGCGGCTACATCGACAGGCTCGACGACCACGGGGCCGAGCTGCGGGTGGTCGACTACAAGACCGGCACCGACCACGGGTACGGCGGAAAGTCGGGGATCTACGACGGTGGCCGCCGGGTGCAGCACGTGATCTACACTCTGGCGGCCGCCAGCGTCCTGGACAGGACTGTCAGCGGGATGGAGTACCACTTCCCGACCCGCCGCGGCGAGAACCGCGTGTGGGCGTTCGAGACGGAAGAGCTGGAGACCGGCGGACTCCTTGTCGCCACCCTGCTCGAAGGCGTCGCCGCGGGGGACTTCCCGGCGACCGACAACGCCAGGAACGACTGCCGCTTCTGTGACTACGGCGAGGTGTGCGGGGTGCGGAGCGGCAACTGGGGGCAGGTGTCGTGCCGCTTCGCCGACTGGACGGCCCGCAATCTGAAGGATCTGCCGGAGCTGGCGTCCCTCCGGCGAGTGCGCAACTGGGAGGACGAGTGAACGGGTTGACCCTCCCTCCGGACCAGGCCGCCCGGGATCGGATTGGCAGGGACCTGGAACGCAACCTGCTCGTCGAAGCGGGGGCTGGCTCGGGGAAGACCACGTCGCTGGTGGACCGCATGGTCGCGCTGGTGCGGAGCCGGGCGTGCACGGTCGACCAGATCGCCGCAGTCACCTTCACGCGCAAGGCGGCGGCCGAGCTGCGCCAGAAGTTCCAGGTGGTGCTGGAACAGGAGGCGGCGAAGCTCGCATCCGGGCACCCGGATCTGGATGCGCTCGAGGCCGCGGTCCGCGACATCGATCACGCCTTCCTGGGCACCATCCACGCCTTCTGTGCCAGGCTGCTCCGCGAACGGCCCCTTGAGGCAGGACTCGACCCCGGTTTTCGCGAAGTGCTGGAGTCGGAGGCGGAGCGCATGCAGCGCAGCGCCTGGGTCGAGTACCTGGAGCGCCTGGCCACGGATGGGGATCCCCGCCTGGAGGAGCTCGACCGGCTCGGTATCGCGGCCGACCACTTGCAGGACACATTCCGGGAGCTGGTCGAAAACCCGGATGTCGACTACGGCTTCGACCGCGTGGAGTCACCCGACGCCCGGGCCGTCCGCGCGGTGCGGGCCGAATTCGAACAACTCCTCGACCGCGCCCAGGGACTGATGCGGGGCCGCACGCCGCCGGACGGATGGGACAACTTCGGCAAGCGGATCCGCACGCTCCTGTACTGGCGCCGCACTCTGGACTGGAGCGATCCGAGGGCCTTCTTCGACGCGCTGGCCCGGGTGCACCTGAAGAAGAGTGGACTGGTTCAGAAACGGTGGGCGGACGACGGGGCGGGCAAGGCACAGGCCAAGCGGCTTTTCGAGGATTTCTGCAAGTTTGCGGAGGCCGGAGGGCCGGCGGACAGGGTGCTGCGCCAATGGTGGGCCTACCGCTATCCGGTCGCCATCGACGTCGCCCGGCACGCGGCCGCGGCCTTTGCGGGCCAGCGCAAGGACCGCGGCCAGATCAACTTCCAGGACCTGCTGGTCCTCTCGGCGGCTCTGCTCCGCAACAATCCCGAGGCTCGCCGCGACCTGGGCCGACGCTATCCACGTCTTCTTGTCGACGAATTCCAGGACACCGACCCCCTGCAGGCGGAGATTCTGCTCCTGCTCGCCAGCGACCCGGAGACCGGCGACGACTGGCGCACCGTGGTGCCTCGCCCCGGTGCGCTCTTCGTGGTCGGAGATCCCAAGCAGAGCATCTACCGCTTCCGGCGCGCCGACATCGCGCTCTACCAGCTCGTCAAGGAGCGCTTCGAGGATTTCGGCGAGGTGCTGGTCCTCGAAGCCAACTTCCGCTCGCTCGGCGGCATCGAGGCGCTGGTGAAGGGGGTCTTCGACCGGGAGGACCGGTTCGGGAAGGACGACAGCGACCGCCAGGCAGCCTTTGCCCCCCTGCTGACGCAGCGCGAGGGGATGGGTGTCCTGGCAACGTACTCGGTCTCGGGCAGCAGGCAGGACGAGGTCGCGCGGGACGACGCCGGCCGGATTGCCACCGAGATCGCGCGCCGCGTGGCGGCAGGCGAACGCAAAGCAGACGACTTCCTGATCCTCACCCGGAACCGCAAGTACCTCTCGGTCTATGCCCGGGCCCTTGAGGACCGAAACCTCCCCGTCGACGTGTCGGGTGCCGGGGTGGGCTTCGAGGACGAACTGGCTGCTCTCCTTCTCCTCTTCCGCTGTCTGGAGGATCCGGCGAATCAGCCTCGGGTCCTCGGCGTGCTGACGGGCCCGCTGTTCGGGATCACGCTGGACCGGCTGGTGGCGTACCGGGACCGCGGCGGCCGCTTCAGGATCAACCGTCCGTCCGTGGGTGACGACGAGGTGGCGGACGCGATCAACGTGCTGCACGGGTGGTGGAAGCGGGCGTTGCGCGAGCCGGCGGACGTTACCGCCGAACGCGTGATCGGCGAGACCGGGCTTTTCCCCCTGGCCGCTGCGGGCAATCTGGGAGGACTGCGCGCCGGGGCGCTCTCCTACCTCCTCGATGCGGTGCGTGCCCGGGCGCTGGAGGGCGACACGTCGATCGCGGGTGCCGTCGACGCCCTGGCGACCGCGCTGGACTGGGAGGACGCGGAGGCGCCGCTGGTGCCGGGGCGGGGCGACTGCGTCCGGGTGATGAACCTCCATCGGGCCAAGGGCCTGGAAGCGAATGTGGTCTTCCTCGCCGCGCCCTTTGGTGAATTCGACCGCAAGCCGCGGATGCGCGTCGCCCGGGACGAGACGGGGGCCGCGCGCGGGACAATCCCGATCGTGGTCAAGCGGGGATACGCGACCGAGATCATCACCCAGCCGGCAACCTGGGAGGAGGACCGGAAAGTGGAGGCCACGTTCGAAGAAGCGGAGAAGACGCGCCTTCTGTACGTGGCCGCCACCCGTGCCCGGGACGAGTTGTGGATCGCGCGGGGCTCGGGGCTGCGCGGGCGGGATTCGTCGCCCTGGAAGGTGTTGGAGGAGTGGGTGGCCGGCCTGGGGATGGGCATCCAGTTGCCCCGAGGGCTGCCCCCCGAGCCGGACCGGCTGGACCCGGAGATCGACCTGACGGAGTCGCTGGCGGAAGTGGCGTCGGCGGCAGCGCGCACCCGTGAACCCGGCTACCGGTTGGAGACCGTGACGGCGAGGGCCAAGGGAGCGCCCGCCCGTGATCCTGCCGTGCGTGATCCCTCCGCGCACGACCCCGCCGTGCGAACCGACCGCTTCGACCCCTCCTCCCTCGACCCGACCAGCGGCGGCTACGAGTGGGGCAGCGTGGTCCATGATGTGCTGGCGGCAGCTGGCGAGGGCACCCGAGGCGAGGCCCTGGCGCAGTACGCGCGCGGCCTGTTGATCGAGTACGAGCGCCCGGTTGACGCGGCGGGCGAGCCGACCGAACTGGAGGCGCTGATGGCGCTCGTCGAGGCGGTGCGCGGCTCCGACATCTGGGCGCGGGCGATGGCCAGCAGCGAGCGCCACAGCGAAGTCCCCTTCGCGTTGAGTCGCGGGGAACCGAACCGGCCCGATGTGCTCGAGGGCGTGATCGACCTCGTCTTCAAGGACGGGAACCGTTGGGTCGTCGCCGACTACAAGACAGACATGGGCGATGATCCCGACTTCGAGGAGCGGTCGGGCCGCTATCGTGCCCAGGTCGATCTCTACGCCGAGTGCTGGGAGCAACTGACGGAGGAAAAGGTCGGCGAACGGGTGCTCGTCTTCACAGCGCAGGGGCGGACGGAGTCATGGTAAGAGACCTGCGGACGACTGCGGGCTTTCTGCTGCTCGCGTGCGCCGCCTGCGGAGGAGACGACTCCGACACCCGGGAGCACGCGGAATGGGTCACCGAACTCGAACACAGGTTCACCGGCACGGCCGAACAGGGCGTGCTGTTCAACTGGGCCTTTCTCCGGGCCGATCCCTACAGGAACAGAATCCTCGTCGTCGATCCGATGGAGACCCAGGTCAGCGTGTGGAATCCGGATGGATCCCTGCAGTTCGTGGTGGGCAGGAAGGGTGAGGGGCCCGGCGAGTTCAACCGGCCGGCGCGAATCTACTTCAACGAGGATGGTGGGTTCTCGGTGCAGGAGGGCTGGGGGACGCGGTTCACACACTACACCGCGGACGGGGTGCTGGAGGGCACGGAGATCGGGACGACGACAGCGCTACGCTATCAGGATACGCGCGTGGGCATCGAAACACCCACGACCGACGGAGGATACGTGGTCAGGCCACTGTACTCCGCGTCCAGGATGGCGGGGTTGCTGGGAGGCCCCCCGATGGTGCGCCAGCCTCTCCTGCTCGTCCGGCGCTCCGATGCGGGGCAGTGGCTGCCACCCGAGGAGATCTTCTGGCAGGACACACGCAATCAACTGCTTGCCGTCATCATGGATGACAGTAATACCTTCACGGCACAATACTTCGGTGACGATGACCGTACGGCGTTCGCGCATGGGAAGATCCTGGTCATGCGTCGATCCGGCGGACCGCCAGGTTCTCTCGGTCTCCTCGAGCTGAATGCCAAGGGCGATACGCTTTGGGAACGACGGCTGCAGTTCCAGCCGCACAATCTCACCCCGGAGTGGGTTCAGGAAATAGTAGACGGCTGGATAGGGGCGTTCCCACGCCCCGGGATGTTACGCGCCGAACAGCTCAGCTATCTGGAGGCATTTGAGGAGGCGCTCTACAAACCCGAGTACCTGCCGGCTGCGGCGAGCTTCTTCCTTTCCGCCTCGGACGATGTGTGGCTCAAGACCTTCGAGAGGGTCGACACGCTGAGGGTGTACTACACGATTCCGCGCGGCGACTCGTCTGGCGAACCCCGCCGCGTTCTGCTGCCTGAAGCCATGCAGGCCACGGACGCAACAGCGACTCACGTCTGGGGAACCCGTGACGATGCACTGGGTGTGCCCTATGTGGTAGGGCGGAGGCTGATGCCCCCGCGATGACCCCTGCGTCGTCTGGAGGGCTTGTCCCAAGCGGTCGACGCCACCAAACTGGGCTGACTGACGGGGTCGACTCAGGAGAGGCGCAAACGGACTCCTGCCCCGCCGACATCTCCATGATTCCGCAATTTCGATCCCAGGACGCTACATGTTCAGAACGAGCCACTTGCCCGCCGCGCCGGTCGCGGTCGCCATTGCCGCAGTAGTCTCTGCGCTCACCGCCCTCCCCGCCGTCGCCCAGGACGACGAAGGACTGCCCTTCCCCGAAGGCTGGCAGGTCCGCTTCGACCGCGAGGGCGCCAGCATGGACGACCTCTATCTCGTCACCATGACTCCCGGCTACCACGTCACGACCGGCCCGGCGATGATCGCCTGGCACCCCGATTCGGTCGCTACAGGAGACTTCCGCATCGAGTCGGAGACCTTCCTATTCGACCCGCAGGGGCGACGCGAGGCGTTCGGCTTCTTTATCGGCGGCTCGGACCTTCAGGGCCCGGATCAGCGCTACACGTACTTCCTGCTGCGCGAGGGCGGCGAGTTCCTCGTGAAGAGCCGAGCGGGGACCGAGACACCGGTCGTCCACGACTGGACGGCCCACCCCGCGATCGTCTCGTACGCCACCAAACCGGAGGGCTCTGCGACGGCGAAGAACGTGCTTGCGCTCGAAGCCACGGGCGACGAGTTACGCTTCTCGGTCAACGGCGAGTTGTTGTGGAGCGGGCCGCGGGACGGTCTGGCCACTGACGGCGTCTTCGGCCTGCGGGTCAACCACGGACTCAACCTTCACGTCACGACGATCACCTCGGCCACGGCGGACGGGGCCGTAGGTTCCATCGTACTCGACCAGGTCGTCGTAACCGGCGCGACCGGCTCGGAGAGCAAGGGCCTGTTGGACCAGATTCGCGACCTCATCGGGGATCTGAAGAGGGACCGGGAGCGTCAGTTGAGGCCGGGGAGATAGAGAATGGGTGAACGGAATATCGCGGCTGAGGTGCTCGAGGCACTTCGCGAAGTGCAGGAGCACCGGGCAGGAAAGCGCACGCTCCGGACGACCTGGGTACCGGGACCGTTGCCGAGGCTATCGCCCGAAGGGATCAGAGGCATCCGGGAGGAGCTCGAGCTGTCACGCGCGGTCTTCGCGTCCCTGCTGCGCACGCCTGTGCGGACTCTGGAGGGTTGGGAACAGGGCAGGTCGAAGCCGCCGCCCTCGGCGACGGCCTTGATCCTCATGGCCCGAAAGTACCCGGACACCTTCGAGCGGCTGGCGTCACTCTAGGCCCTTTCGGGCAACCTCCCTGGGCCGCAGGGCTTGCGACCGGTGCTCCCGTGGACCCACCATGGGACCTGATCGTGTCGGCGCACCGGGCCACCCTCGGCAAGGAGTCTGTTCGTGAAGATCATCGTGTCGGCAGGGGTTGGCGCATTGGGCCTGATCGCCTTGGGTGTGTCTGCCGGTGGAGTCGTGTCTGGCGGTGGTGCCGAGCCCGCCACCGATGAGATGCTGGCGGTCGCCCTCGCGCAGGACACCCCGGTTGTCCAGCGAGTCCAGGAGCCGCCGCCCCAGCAGCGCAGGCGGTGGCGCTACCGCAACCGCTATCCCGGGCCCATCCCCACTCCCGAAGAGTGGCGCGCCCCGGATGGACCCGTGCGCATCGGCCTGCAGGTGGGTCACTGGCGGGCGCACGAAGCCCCCCGGGAGTTGTCGCGACTGCGTGGCAACGGTGGCAACTGGAACGGCATCGCCGAATGGGAGGTCAACCTCGAGATCGTCCGCCGCACGGGCGCCATGCTGGAAGAACTGGGCTACGTGGTCGACATCCTGCCGGCCGTGGTACCCCCGGGCTACCGCGCCCACCTCTTCCTGGCCATACACGCCGACGCGAGCAACGACAGGAACGCCAGAGGCTACCGGGTGGCGGCCCCGAGCCGCGACGCGACCGGACGGGCCTCCGGTTTCGTAGACCTGCTCAGGCGGACCTACGGCGCGGCGACCGGCCTCCGGCGGCTTCCGGACACAACCCGGCGCATGCGCAACTACTACGCCTTCAACTTCCGGCGCTACGAGCACGCGCTGCACCCCATGACCATCGCGGCGATCATCGAGACCGGCTTCCTCACCAACGCCGGCGACCGCGAACTGATCATCGGACAACCCGACCGCGTGGCGCGCGGGATCGTCGACGCGATCGTCGAGTTCCCGATCACGCCTCCGCCGGGACATTTTGAACAGTCGTAAATCGTCCTTATGTATACCGAACCTTACATCCCGCCGATCTCCGTCACCAGGAACTCCTCGAAGAAGTCCAGCATGTCGTGGAGCTTCTGGATCGTGTTGTCCCGCCCGTACACGTAGTAGCCTTCGCCCGGGTATGCCTTGTAGCGCACGATCTTGTAGTGCTGGTCGAGCTTGCGCGCGAAGTCGAGCGAGGCCTGCGGCTGGTCCTCCCGCAGCCGCCATTCGGCCGCGACCCCCTCGCCCTGGATCACGAAGGTGGGCGTGGTCACCTCGTGCGCCTTCAGGATGGCCGAGCTGTTCAGGTAGACGTCCCGGTTTTCGGGGTAGGGGCCCAGCTCGTACTCGAGCAGCTTGATGTGCTGCAGCTCGTGCACCCTGGTGTGGAAGTCGGTCATGTCGCCGTAGCCCGACAGGGCGATCGCGGCCTGGAAAACGCCGGGCGCGAACGCCACCGCGTCCATCGTCATGATGCCGCCGTAGCTGGTCCCGGTCACCGCGATCCGGTCGGGGTCCACGTCGGGCAGGGTCTTGAGGTAATCCACGCCCGCGAGCACGTCTTCCAGGTCGCAGTGGCCCCAGCAGCCGTTGTTGAGGTCCTCGAATTCCAGGCCGTACCCCGAGCTTCCCCGGATGTTGGGCATGAGGACGACGTAGCCACGCTGGGCGAAGAAGTGCACCTGCTGGTGTCTCCGAAACTGGTCGTCGAATTGTGACGTGGGCCCGCCGTGGATCCACATCACGCCGGGGAACCGCTCACCCGGCTCCGCGTCCGGCGGCCGGTGCAGGTACGCCGGTATCGTGAGGCCGTCGCTGCTGGGATAGGCCACCTTCTCGGGCATGTGCAGCTGCTCGGCCGACCCCGCCGCGACCGTGCTGTGAAGCTGGCGGCTCTCGCCCGACTCGACGTCCATCACGAACAGCTCGGCCGGCCGCGTGGGCGTCTCCATCGTGTAGCTGATCCGGCTGCCGTCGGGCGACCACTCGGGCCGCAGCGCGGCGCCGACTTCGGGCTCGACCAGCACCTTGCTCTTCGTGCCGTCCGCCGAGACCAGCCGCAGCGAATGCACCCCGTCGCGGTTCTCGGTGTAGCTGATCCAGCTGCCGTCGGGCGACCAGCGCGCGTCACTCTGGTCGTAGTCGGAGGCCGCGATCTGGCGGGGCTCGCCGCTGCCGTCGCGCGGCACGACCCAGAAGTTCAGCCAGCCGCTGCTCTGCGAACGAAACAGCACGGTCTCCCCGTCGGGCGACACCTGCGCCGAGGCGAACGCCCGCCCGGCGCGGTAGTCGAAAAAGCCCCGGTCCTGCACGACCGTGCGCGGGTTCTTGCCGTCGGGGTCCACCTCGATCACATCGTGGTCCACCCAGCGGTCGTCCATGCGCACGTAAAGCAGCCGGCTTCCATCGGGCGTCCAGCTGGGATAGCCCTCATAAAGCGGGTCGTCGGTCAGGCGGCTTACCTTGCCGTCCGGCACCGAGACCGTCCAGATGTCCATGTTGCCGAAACGGTCGCCGGAAAACGCGATCCGGGTGCCGTCGGGCGACCAGGCCAGTCCGTTGGCCCGCGCCGACAACCCGGTCAGCTGCACGTCGACGCCGACGCGCATGCCGTCGCCCTCCACGGCCGACCACAGCCAGATGTCCGGCGCTCCACTCTTGTCCGACGTGTAGGCGATCCAGCGCCCGTCGGGCGACCAGGTGGGCTGCGGCGCCCCCAGCGACCCCACGCCGCTCAGCGACAGGTCCTCGGTCAGGATCTCGAAGGCGCCGTCCTCCGTGCTGACCGAGCCCAGGCCGCCGCCGGAGACGAACGTGATCCGCGAGCCGTCCGGCGACCACTTGGGCGGATGGGTGCCGCCCACCGCCGCGGTCAGGTCGACCAGCTCGGGCGCGGAGATCGCGTCGGCGGCAAAGGCCGAGGCGGCCGATACCGCGGCACCGGCCGCATCCCCTGCAGCCGGGGCTTCGTACTGGCAGGCCAGGCTGGCCGCGAGCACAAGCGCCGCCAGGGGCAGCGCCGGGCGAGGCAGAGGCCGCTTCACCGCGCTCAGGCGGCAGGCCGCAAGGCCGGAAAACAGGGTGTCCATGTGTCTCATCGGTCCATCCTTTCGCCCGCGTCCACCATTTCGTCGTTCAGGTAACGACGGAAGAAGTCCAGCATGTCGAACAACATCTGACGGCGGTTGGCCTTGCCGTACACGTAGTAGTTCTCGTTCGGATAGGTCGTGTACTCGAACGGCTTGTAGAAGTTCTCCAGCGCCTGCGCGAAGATCTCCGACTGGTCCGACCCCGGATACCGCCCCTCGCCGTGCACCATGAAGATCGGCGTTGACACCTTGTCGATCTCGAAGATCGCCGAGCTGTTGCGCCACACGTCCTGGCTCGTCTCGAAGGGCCCCAGCTCGTGCTCCAGGAGCTTGATGTGCCGCAGCTCGTTCTCGCCGTGGTAGAAGTGGATCCAGTCGCCGTAGCCCGAGCCGGGAATGATCGCGCGGAACACGTCGGGCGCGAACGACGCGGCGTACATGCTCATCACGCCGCCGTAGCTGGTGCCTGTCAGACCGATCCGGTCCGGGTCGACCTCGGGCTGCGTCTTCAGGAAGTCCACCCCCGCGACGACGTCTTCCAGGTCGCAGTGGCCCCAGCAGTCGTTGTTGCCGTCGGCGAAGGCCTTCCCGTATCCCGAACTGCCGCGGATGTTCGGCAGCAGCACCGCGTACCCCCGCTGCGCGAAGAACTGCACGTGCTGCTGGAAGGTGTCGTGGAATTGCGACGTGGGGCCGCCGTGGATCCACAAAATGCCGGGCGCGCGCTGACCCGCCGGGACTCCCACCGGACGATACAGGTAGGCGGGGATCGAATACCCGTCCGTGCTGGGGTAGTGAACCTTCTCCGGCAGGATCAACCGCGCCCCGAAGCCCCCGGCCGGCATGGACGAGGTGAGTTGGCGACTCTCGCCGTCCTCCAAGGAAACCACATACAGATCCTGAGGAGTAACAAGGTCGGCCATCAGGTACGAGATCGACCGTCCGTCGGGCGACCACGAGGGATTCGACGCGACGCCGCCTGCGGAAGCGCCGCCCATCCCGCCCGGCGACGCCAGCACGCGTGGCTTCCCTCCGTCCGCGGCAACCACGCGCAGGTCGTGATGGCCGTTGTGGTTCTCGGTGTACGCGATCATGCTGCCGTCCGGCGACCACGTGGCGCTGCTCTGGTCGGCCTCGGCGGCGGCGATCGGGCGGGGCTCTCCACCCCCGATCGGAGCGAGCCAGTAGTTGATCCAGCCACTGCGGTGCGAGCGGAACAGCACTTGGGTGCCGTCGGGCGATACGCGCGGGTAGGCGAAGGTCGTTCCGGCGCCGTAGTCGAAGAAGTCCGTGTCCTGGAGCACGGTGCGCGCGCCCGATCCGTCCGGGGCGACCTCGATCACGTCGTGGTCCTCCCAGGTGTCGTCGAGGCGCACGTACAGGATCCGCTCCGAGTCCGGCGTCCAGGTCGGGAAGACCTCGTAGAGCTTGTTGTTCGTGATGCGCTGGACGCGCTTCGTGGCCACCTCGACGGTCCAGATGTCGTAGTTGCCGTAGCGGTCGCCGGCGAACGCGATCGAGCGCTCGTCGGGCGACCAGGTCATCGAGTTGATGCGCGCGCCCAGGTTGGTCAGCTGTGCCTCCGAGCCGTCCTCGGCCGACCAGATCCAGATCTCGGGCGAGCCGCCCTTGTCCGACACGTACGAGATCCACTTGCCGGACGGCGACCAGCCGGGCATCTGGGAGGCCAGGAAGTGGCCCGAGGTGCCCATCTCGATCGGCAGGCGGGTGGGGAAGCCGCCGTCCGGAGAGATCGTCATCAGCCCACCGGACAGCGAGGACTGGAAAAGGATCCCCGAGCCGTTGGGCGACCAGGTGGGCGAGCCGGAGACGACGGACTCGATGGAGAGCAGCTGGTCGATGGTGAGGATGTCGGCCTTCTGGGCATGGGCTCCTGTGGCCGCGGCGGCTGTCAGGCAGAGGGCCGCCGCCAGTGTCCGATGGCTGTTCATTGGTTGCTCCTTGTGTCGGTTTTCAGTAGACCCAGAGGCTGGACTGGTTCAGAGTGTTCTCGAGTCGCCACCAGACCGTCTGGCCGGGGCGGAGGTAGATCGTGTTGCTCCGGTAGGGGTCGGCGCCCACGGGATCGGCCAGAAGCCGGAACCCGCCGGCGGTGAGCAGCCTCGCCGGCAGCGGCACCGAGTCGGTTCTCATGCTCGTGACCGAGAGCAGGGTGATGCGCTCGGAGCCCCGGAGCGCGTAGATGCGCATGTCGAGCCAATTCCGGTTGTTTACGTGCAGCTTGCTCTCGGGCGCACCCTGCCGGGCCGCCTCGTCGCCCACGCCGGGCGGTTCGCCGGAGCGCTCCGAACTCGAAGCGCATCCGGCGACCGCCGCGGCGAGAAAAGCGGCGACAAGCCGGAGGCCGGCCGCTCCTACGGGATGACGCCCTGCTGGGTCATGCATCCCGGCGGGACTTCCGGCTCGCGCGGGAGGCACTCGCTCAGCGGGTAGGGCATCGCGCTGTGAAGCCGCTGGTCGGCGCTGGGCGCACCCACCACGGGGATTTCCAGCAGCTTGTCGTAACGGTTCATGTCGATCCACGTGTGCCCCCACTCGAAGACCAGCGAGAACCGCTTGTTGTACAGCAGCTCGTCGAGCAGGTCGTCGTCAGATCCCGGATAGGGGTCCGGCAGCGGCTCGAGGCCGCCCGAGTTCATGCGGACGAAGTTGATGTCCTCGATCGCCGCCGCCCGGTTGCCCATCGCAAGGTTCGCCTCGGCGCGGATGAGGATCAACTCCTCGTTCTTGACCCAGACGAACGGCGCGCTCGGGTTCTCGTACAGCGTGTACTGCAGATCCGAGGTCACCTCCAGCAGCTGATACGCTCCCACCACCTTGAACTTGTTCTGGAAGCGCAGATCCGGCGACCCGTCCGCGCGCGCCTGGGCCTCGTTGCGGAAACGCGTGTTGGCCCACAGGAGGTCGGGACGGTTGGCCGGGTTGACCAGGTCGCCCGAGTTGACCGACCAGCTGTGTTGCGCCCCGTAGTCGAGCGGCATGTTGTTCCCGGCGAAGGACTCCGCCACCGCCTGGAGCGCGCCTGACCAGTTGTTGCGGTGCACCTCCGCGCGCGCCTTGATCGCACGGTTGAGGCGGATGAAGTCGCCCGGCGACGAGAAGTTGGAAAGTCCCGCTGTGACGCCGAAGGGGAAGGAGGAAGCGGCTTGCAGGTCGCCGCGCGCCTCGTCGAGCAGGCTGATCACGTGGCCGTAGACCTCGCTTTCGCCCACGATCGGCGCCGGGGGCTCGTTCGGATCGGAGCCCACCGCGACTGGTGCGCCCAGATGCCGGCGCGTCACCGCGATGTGCAGCAGGTCGTATGCCTGGATGGTCTTGGTGAAGCCGCGAACCGCAGCCTTGTCGGGCTCCGGCAGTTCGGCGGCAGCCAGCGCGTCCAGAAGCAGGTTGGCGTTGCGCATGTTCCTGTACGCCTCGGCCCACACCTGCGTGCCTACGAAGAGGGTCTGGGTCCAGGGGTCGCGCACGCTGCCGGGCAGCGAGGACCCGGTGGGCGCCATGGGGTATACCTCGCGGCCGAAGGCGCCGACCCAATGCACCATGTCGGCCGCGGTGAGGCGGGTGTCGAAGAGAAGGCCCTGCGCAGCGGCGGCGATTGCGGCGCTGTTCGGATTGGTCTGCAGGTCCTCCACACTGGGGTTGTTGTAGTCCGGTACGGTCAGTTCGCAAGCCGTGAACACGGTTGCGAAGAGACCCGCCGTCAGCAGACGGCCCATTTGTCTGATCATCGGTCTCATTCTCCCGTTCACGTTGTCAGAAGCCCACGTCCACCGAGAGCCAGAAGGTCCGGCTCGGTGGGTAGGGCGCCACGTCCTGGCCACGTCCGACCGCTTCGCTTCCGAAGTTGCTCACCTCGGGATCGAGGCCGGCGTAGTCGGTGAGGGTCAGCAGGTTGCGGCCGCTCAGGTTCAGCCGAATGTGCCGGGCGCCGCTCCAGATCCCCGCCACCATGTCCTGCGGCAGGTCGTAGCTCACGGTCAGTTCCCGCAGCTTCACGAAGGAGGCGTCCTGGAAGTACGTCCCCGTGTTCTGGGGGAACTCCCGGTTGCGCTTCACGCACACGCTCTCGCCGTTGTCCAGGTTGTTGCAGTCCTCGGTGTTCCGGGTGAGGTCGAAGAGGAACTGGGTGAGGTTGTTGGCCGTGCCGCCCTTCTGCCAGTCCAGCGTCGAATAGACGTTGAACCGCCCGATGCTGACGTCGTTGGAGAAGCCCATGCGGAAGTCCGCGTTGGATTCTGCGAGGGGGCCCACACCGACCTCACCGGTCTCGGGGTCGGGGCCGTTGCCCCATAGCAGCGTCAGCGATCTGCCCACCTCGACCGCCGTGGTTCCGTAGAAGTACCCGAAGCCCTGGACGGTGAAGCGCGGCACCGGTAGCGCGATCACCTCGCTGCGGTCCATGCTGAACGTCGCGCGCGAGGTCCACTGCAGGTTGCTGCTGAAGAACGGCACCACGGTAAGCGCGGTCTCGATTCCCCAGATCTGGATCTCTCCGCCGTTGAAGATCGCCTCCTGGAAACCCGTTGACGGTGCGAGGGACCGCTCCAGGATCACGTCCGTCACGTTCTTCCTGAAGTACGTGAATTCGAGCGTCGACCGGTCTTCGAACAGGGTGGCGTCGATGCCGCCCTCGATCTCGGTCTGCCGCTCGGGACGCAGGTCGGTCGCCGCCGTGGCGCCCTGCACCCGCAGCGCCGGCAGGCCGCCGATGTTCCGGCCCTCGTACTCGGTGAACTTCTGGCCGTAGACCGGCTGGTTGCCCGACTGGCCCCATGCGCCGCGGAACTTCACTTCTTCGAGCAGGTCGTTCCCGATCGGGATCCGGTAGGAGGCCGCGACCTTCGGGTAGAAGTGGAACTTGTCGGTGTCGGAGTTGTTGGAACTGCGGTCGACGCGCATCCCCGCCGTGAGGAGGAGGCGCTCATCCAGCATCAGCATCTCTTCCTGTGCGAAGATGCCGAAGTCGACGACCCGTTCACGGTTCTGCCGGACCTCGGTTGCCGTCCCCCGGTCGATGTTCTGCAGGCCGCCGATGAGGTTCTTGGCGATGGTGCTGCTGGCGTCCAGGTCGCGAATCTCGTACTGCGTGCCGAAGGACATGGTCGACTGGAAGGCGTCTGAGTTGAACGTGTAGACCGCGTTCATGTTGGCGTTCATGTACTGGCTGTAGGCCGATCCGAGGACCGACGTGCCCGGGAGCCCGTCGTTGGGCTCGAACTGCGACTCGGGCGGCGAGAACAGCTCGTTCTTCTGGTTGTAGAAGTCGATGCCGCCGGTGGCGCTCAGCCGCAGGTTGTGGGTGGCCGACGTGATGGCGTCGAAGGTCAGGTTCCCGGATCCCACGAACCGCCACACCTCCTCGTCGTTGCGGACGAGCGAAGCCGTTTCCAGGATGTTCGACGCCGCGAAGGGATTCCTGGGGTAGGTGCCGGTGCCGCTCGGACAGTTGTCGATGTCGGCCTGGCGGCTTCCGTCGGCGCAGACGGCGCGCAGATCCACGAAGCTGGGCGTGGAGGGGAGCGTCATGTAATAGCTGATGCTCCGATTGTCGTTGTTCGTGATGCCGCGGCCCGCCAGCGTGTGAATCGCGTTGGTGTTGAGGCTGAACGAGACCCGTTCGCCCAGTGTCTGGTCGATGTTGAGCTTCAGCGACTCCTTGTTGTAGAAGGTGTTGTCGATGATGCCGCCATCGTGCTTGACCAGACCGGAGGCGTAGTAGCGCGTGTCCTGGGTGCCACCGCTCACGCTTGCGGAAGTCTCGCGGGAGAGGGGCTCGTTCCCCGCGAGGAGCTCCTCGTGATCGAAGAACCTCCCGGCCTGCCAGTGGTCTCTCGCCTGCGGACCGAAGAACTCGACCGCTTCTTCCATCGAGGTGAACTCGCGGAGACCCAGCTTGTTGGACAGCTGTGAGAAGCCGAAGCGCTGCGTGACGTTGAACTGCGGCGCCCCGACCCGGCCCCTCTTGGTGCGGATGATCACCACGCCGTTGTTAGCCTTCGACCCGTAGATGGCCGCCGCCGACGCGCCCTTGAGGACCTCGATGCTCTCGATGTCGTAGGGGTTCAGGTCGGCGATCCGGTTCGCGGAGTTGTCCTGCGAGCCTCCGCGCACGGGGTTCGAGGAGGAGACGGTGACCGTGTGCACCCCGGATGGAATCGTCTCGTCGCTCACGATCACACCGTCCACCACGTACAGCGGCGTGTGATTGCCGAGAATCGTGGATACGCCCCTGAGCTGGAGCTGCATGCCCCCTCCCGGGGCCCCCGAGTTGGACTGGATGTTCGCTCCGGCGACCTTGCCGCGGAGCGCCTGCTCAACCGAGGCGGAGGGCACCCTCTCGAGGTCCCTCGCACTCACCGTCGAGACCGCGTTTGCGAGGTTCCTCCTGGAGATTCCGGTGGCCTGTCCCGTCACCACGATCTCGTCGAGGTTGAGGACGTCGACCCTCAGGTCGATGCTGATGTTGTTCGTGCCCTCGGGTACGGTGACCGATGCCGGCTGGTATCCCAGCATGCTGATCTCGAGAAGGACCTCGCCGGCTCCCACGGAGACGGCGAAGTTGCCGTCGTCTTGTGTGAAGGTGCCGAGGGTCGTCCCCGTGACGGCGATGGCCGCGCCCGAAATGGGCTGTCCGGTGGTGGCGTCGGTGACGGAGCCCGTGAGGACACGCGTCTGGGCGAGGGCTTCTCCCGTGCCCAGAAGCATGAACAGGCCCGCCATGATGCCGTAGCGCAATCTCATGAGGCTCCTCCTTTGCTGATTGCGTACAACGTGGGGGATGTGTCCCGTTTCGCGGCTTGCGTACCGATTTGCATACAGACATGGGCAAACGGGGTGGCCGATTCCGCCATTGCCGCGTAGTGTTCGGACATGATCAGGCCCCAGCCCCGCTCGAACCCTCGGCGCACCCTCTCACCGTCTAGCCTCCCGCTGCTGGCCCTGATCATGCTGGCGGGCTGGGGCGGTGGGACCGCCGCCCAGGAAATCCCGGAGGACCGGTTCGCCCGCTTCCGGCAACATATGGCCTTCCCGTCACTTGTGAAAGGCGGGACGGTCGCCGCGCGGTGGCTGGGCGATGGCCGGAAGCCCCTCAGAAGTCCAGCCAGTAGCTCGCCTTGATCAGGAAGACGTTGCGCATCGGGTCCGAGAAGAGGCCCCGCAGGCTGCCCACGCCGTCGAAGTCCGGGTCGCGAAACCAGTCGCGCCGATCCTGGCTCCATACCAGGAACAGGGTCGAGCCCGGCAGGTATTCCCAGCGCAGCACCACGTTGCTCCGGAAGGAACGCGTGCGGAAGTCGGGGTTGGTGAAGCGGATCGGTTCGGCGGGCCCCGTGCCGTCGGCGTCGGCGATGTAGCGGTCGGTGGCCAGTGAGCGCCCGATCGTGGCAGCGCCCTGGCCATAGCGCAGGAAGTCGTAGGTCCTGGGTTCGCGGAGTGCCGTGAAGTTCTCGTAGTCGCCAATCGCGATGAAAGGCTGGCCGTAGACCTGCAGCGTCATGCGCGGGGTGAGCGCGAGGTCCATGCGGATCGTCACGTCGAGCGAGTGCTGCTCCAGTTCGGCAAAGATGTACCTGCGGCCGAAGGTCGTGTGCGCGGCGGGGTCTTCGCCCTGCGTGACGTAGAAGGCCGCGCTCCTGCTCGTCCGCAGGGTGGGCCGTATGCTCCAGCTGAACAGGCCTTCGCCGCGGCCGAAAAGGGTCGGGCCGCCCCCGATCGAATACGAGCCCTCGGCGTCGCCGGAGAAGTTGACCGAGAGGCCGCCCGAGACCCGTTTTCGCCCGTCGGTGTTGAACCAGAGGTTGCCGCCCCAGTTCGCGGGACTGACCATGGCGGGACCGCCTCGCGTTGTGCGGTGGTCGAGGGTCTCCATTCCGTAGCGCAGCGAGCCGCGAAAGGAATGGAAGCCCACCGTCTGGCCGTTGCCACGCAGTGAGATCTCGCGCTGAAAGACCAGGTTGCCGAAGTTCCGGCGTTCGGACCCGCCAAGCGTCAGGCTGGCGGATCTGAAGTACCGCCCGGGCTCCACCCAGCGCCGCGTTCCGCCGAGGGTGAGCGAGTAGATGTCCGCGATCGTCTGGAAGCCGGCGTCGTTCATCTCGAAGCCGGGTGAGATCATGCTCGCCTCGAAGCCGTAGAGCCACTCGCCCGCGATCTTGCGCAGCGCCAACTCACCCGCATACCCGCCCAGCGAGGTACGGTCGGGGTCGAAGCTCACATAGTCCTGGTCGGGCCGCTGGTAGTATCGCACGGATGATCGTTGCGCCCGTTGCATCGCGATTGGGCTGCCGCTTATGTGTGAGCCGCCCACCCAGCCCTGCAGTGCATAGGTTCGGTTTGCGAACCGATGGAGGAAATCCACGCCGCCGGTATAGGCGTGGTCGCGGTGAAAGACGAATCTCGTGTCGTTCAAATCGCGGTCCACTCCGGTCGCGATCATGCCGACGTAGCTGTCGCCGTCCCTCATGTCTCGACGGAGACGCAGCGCCGTGATGTTCGACAGCGGGTCCACCGGGACCTCGGTGACCGGCGCGCCGGCACCCTCGGTGATGCGGGCGTGTTCGCGTTGCGTGGTCGCGTTCATGAAGGCGACGACCCACCCGGAATCGGTCCGGCCCGAAATCTTGGCCGCGCCGAGAATGGTCGACTGCGTCGGCTGATCGACGAAGGACCCTCGTGCGCCGCCGACCAGGATCGCCGGACGCTGACCGATCCGACGCGAATAGAAGAAGCGCAATCCCTCGAGCCCACCAAACCCGAAGAGACCCGCGCCCTCGACGAAGAACGGCCGGCGCTCCTCGAAGAAAGTCTCGAAGGCGGTCAGGTTCACCACCGCCGGGTCCGCCTCTACCTGTCCGAAGTCGGGGTTCACGGTGGCGTCCAGTGTAAGCCCGCCGGTGAGCCCGTATTTCAGGTCCAGTCCCACGGCGCCCCCGTAGACGGAGCCATCGTCGAAGGGGCTTGCCGGATCCGCGCGCTGGTCGAAGCTCGCGCGTGTGACCGCGTACGGAAGGACTTCCAGGCGCGAGGGTCTGCGCACTCCCTCCAGCCCCAGCAGGTGTCCGAACGACGAAGCCAGCCCGCTCTCCGTGGACGGTCTCCACGCCCAATCCACCGCCTCGCCCGCATGCAGGATGTCGCGGCGGAAGTTGACCCCCCAGACCTGGCGGTCACCTTCCCGGAAGCGGAGCTGCGAGAAGGGAATGCGCATCTCGGCCACCCACCCCAGCGAATCCACTCGGGTCGCGGCGTCCCACACCGGATCCCAGCCCGCGTCCATCCCCTGGAAGCCGTCGTTGGGCGCGACCAGGTCGTTGCGTCCTCCCGCCGGGGTCACCCCGAAGACGAAGGTCGTGCGGTGATCGTGGTATGAGTCGAGCTGGATCAGGAAAAGGTCGTTGGGCTGCATGAACGAGTCGCGCCGACCCCGGAGCAGGGATATCCGGGACGGGTCGCGGTCGTACATGCGCGCCCCGACGTATAGCGCGTCGTCGGTGTAGGCGACCCGCACCTCGGTCTTCTCGGCCGCTGGGAGCCCGTCGCCGGGCCGATCCCGCCGGAATCCCGTGACGGGGATGGCGTTCTGCCACACTGCCTCGTCCAGGACACCGTCGAGGACGGGGGGCGGCTCGGCCCGCACCGCGGTCACGGTGGGCGGCACCACGCCGTCGCTGTGCGTCAGCGTCGAGTCGGCGCCCAACCCGACCTGCTGGGGGGACTGCGCGCCGACCGCGGCGGCAAGGAGAAGTGCGGAATCGAGGATCATGGAGCTTGCCGCCGCCATGCATCAGCGAAAACGCGCCCGAACCGATCCATGGCCTCGACCACGATAACGCTCTCCTCGCCCGTCAGCCGTACCCCGAAGATGTGATCGGTCGGGACCGGCTCCACCCAGGTCCGCCGCGGAGGCAGGTCGGGTCCCGAGTGCAGCTCCGCGCTCAGCGGATCGAGGCCGCGTCGCCTGGGCATTGCACCCCTGGGCTCACCGTCCGCGAACCAGCGAACCGTCCACTCCGGATCCCAGTTCCAGATGTTGGCGACCAGTTCGCCGGGTGACGAAGGGGCGCCGGGGGCCGACGGGTCGCCGCCGCGCAGCTGGAGCCGCATCTGATGGCCGTCCGGGCGCCCTGTCGCCTTGTAGCGCCACGTCACCTCTTCGCCGCGCACCGTGTACACGCAATAGCCGTTCGGGGTGCCGTCATGGCAGATCGGGCCGCTCCACCACGCGCCGCATACCGCCGCAGTCACGTGCTCGTGCGTGCCCTGCTCGAACACGTGCTCGCACTCGTGCGTGTGCCCGGTGAGGATGTGCGCCTCGAACGGCTCCAGCAGCCGGTAGAGCGCCTCGCGGTTCATGATCGCGAGCGACGTGCCCGGCCGTTCCTCGCCGCGGCGCAGGTGCTGGCTGCCGAGCACGGGAATATGCGTCGCCACGATCACCGGCGACCCCGGCTCGACCCGGGCCAGATCCCGCTCCAGCCACGCCAGCGCATCGGCCCCCAGGTAGCCGATGTAGCCGCTCCCGTGCCAGAACACATCGTCGAGCACCACGTAGTGCACGGCCCCGCTGTTGAAGGAGTAGTACCGGGGCCCGAAATGCCGGCTGAAGGTCTCGGTCGAGGCCTGGTCGGTCAGGTTGTCCATGTCGAGGTCGTGGTTGCCGACGACCTGGAAGAAGGGGATGCCGACCTCGCCGACCCCGCGCTCGTAGTCCGGGTAGAGTTCGAGGTTGTCGAACATGATGTCGCCGCACGAAATGCCGAACGCATGCTCGCCGCCGAGCCCCGCAACCGTCTCGCGCAGGTCCGGCACCGACTGCGACAGGAACCACTCCATCTCCGTGGGATCTTCCGTCTGAATGTCCCCGAGGAGCAGGAGCGTGTGGTTGTCGTGGGGCACCGGATCGGGCTCGAGCTCGAAGACCGCCGACTGCTCCCGCCCGTCGGACAGCGGTTGGTAGAAGCGGGCGGTACCCGGGGCGTTGAGCGGGATCCGGTAGCCCGAAGGCGTCGTGAACCAGACGAATCCCCGGTCGGACGTCGTGACGAGCTCGAAGGAGCCGTCGCTCGCTGTGTCGACGACCTGCACCCCGTCGGAAACCGGCACGCGGGAGAGTCCCACGCCCTGCGAGCGCACTACGCCCCGGACTCTGATTGGGGATGAGAGAGCGGCCGCCCCACGCCGGGAACCGGGCCGCGAGGAATCGGCGTGCGGTTCCAGCGGTGCGTAGGGATCGGCGAGGATGCGCTCCGGGACGATCATCGCGCCGCTCAGCGCGGCGGCCCCGGCCTTGAGGAAGCGGCGGCGGGAGGTGGCTCCAATCCGTCTCGTCTGCACGTGTCTATCCCTTCGCTGCGTGGTGGCTGCGCGCGCGGCGCGGTGGCTGCGGGAGCGGCGACCGACCTTCTCAGGTCAGCGTAGGCACCAGTCCGGAGTCGACGATGTGTCGGTCGTGCGTAAGCAGCGTCGCTCCCATGATCCGCGCGGTCGCAACGAGAATACGGTCGGCGGGGTCCCGGTGAAAGGAGTCGGGCAAGGTAGCCACCTCGGCCGCGATCGCCGGGGAGATGCCGTAGCGCCGAACGAGCGGCGGCGCGACCGCCTTCTCAAGCCACTCCCTGGGCGGAATGGTGAGCCGTATGCGGCCCACGCTGTGGAGGGTCGCGATCTCCCAGAGCGAGATGTCGGATACGCGCAGTGGGGAGTCCGCGTTGGCCGCGTCGAGAATCTGTCGTTGTTGGCGAGATAGCGGGCCATCGCCCTGAAGCCACCAGATCAGGATGTGTGTGTCCAGCAGGACGCGGGTATCCGGGAGCGCGGTCACTCGCCGCCCTTCCACTGCCCCGGCTTGCGCGCGCCGGCCTCATCCGCGGCCTCGGCGGGCGTCGGACCGCCCGGGGTGGCGCCGGCACCCGCCAGGCTGTCCCAGTGGTGCTCCGGCACGACCGGCCCGACGATGTCGCCGATGACCGTGGCCGTGCCCTTCAGCTCCGCTTGTGGGTACTGCGACTCGGTACGGCTGGGGGGTCCGAGCTCCGCCACGGGCTCTCCCCGCTTGAGAATCACGATGCGCTCGCCCGTTTCCCGGACGCGGTCGAGTATCTTGAGGCAGCGGGCCTTGAAGTACGACGCGTTCATGGTTTCCATATGACCAGTCTCGGTGACTGGTCATATGCCGTCAACCCCCGCGGCCATTGGCGGTGATCCCCGCCGGAACCTATTCTGGCAGTCCCGGCGCGCCGGCAAGGGTCCGGCGCACGCGTTCACGGCCGCAGCCCAGGAGCATGCCATGCTCATCCGCAACAAGGCGATCCACGCCAGCGTAGACCCCACGGCCACCCGCAGGGACTTCCTGAAGAAAGCCGCGGTCGCGGCGGCCGTGCCCTCCGTCGTCGGCGTCACGTCCTGCGCCCCGGACTCGCCGGCGCGCACCCGGCCCGGGGTCGCTCCCCCCGGAACCGACCCGGCCCTCCAGGCCGACCTCGAGGAGGCGCTGGCCCGCCACGGGGTGGTCGGCGTCAGCGCGGCCGTCTTCGCCAACGGCGAGATCCGCACTGCCGCCGCGGGGCTCGTGAACGTCAGCAGCGGCGTCACGATGACCCCCGAGACCGTCATGCACATCGGGTCGATCACCAAGATCTTCAACACGACCCTGCTCATGCAGATGGTGGACGACGGGCTGGTCGAGCTGGACGCGCCCGTCTCGACCTATCTGCCCGAGCTGCGCCTCGCCGACCCGGACCACCTGGCGCGCATCACGGTGGGGATGCTGGTCAACCACACGAGCGGCATCGACGGCGAGATGGTGCCCGAGCAGGGCCACGACGAGGAGATCATCGAGAAGGCGATCCCGCGCTTTGCGGGCATGGGCAAGATCCACGAGCCCGGCGCCGACGCCTCGTACTGCAACACGGCCACGGTGATCGCCGGCTACCTGTGTCAGCGGATCCGGGAGCGCAGCTGGTACGACCTCGTGAAGGAGCGGATCTTCCAGCCGCTCGGCATGGAGCACGCCGCCGTCCTGCCCGAGGACGCGTTGCTGCACCGAGCCAGCGTCGGCCACTTCACCAGCCCCGAGACCGGCGAGCCGGTGCGGACCTCGTTCGCCTTCCTGCCCATAAGCTTTGCGCCGGCCGGGGCCACGGCGATGATGTCCGCCAGCGCGCTGGTCACTTTCGCGGCCGCCCACATGGCCGACGGCACCGGCCCGAACGGCGCCACGATCCTCACGCCCGCGAGCGCCCGAGCCATGCGGGCCGAGACCACGCGGGTGCGTGGTGAGGGCGCGCCGATCGCGTTCGGCCTGGGCTGGATGCTGTCGGAAGGCGGGTTCGTGTCGCACGGCGGCGGCGGGCCCGGCATCCTGGCGAACCTGATCGCGCACCCGGAGAGCAACGTGGTGGTCGCGGTCCTCGGCAACTCGTCGCACAGCGGTGGGCTGACCAGCGAGCTCTCCGCCAAGTGGCTGGAAGAAGCCGCCGGCGTGGCGCCACCCGCCCCCGTGGTCCGGCCCATCGTCGACGGGGAGGTCGATATCGCGCGCTACGCGGGCCGTTACGAGAACGTCGCCCAGATCTACGAGATCGCGGAGATGCCCGGCCAGTTGGCCGGTACCCTCGGCGTCTCCCTGTGGGCCAGGTTCCCCTTCTACGACGACACGCCGATGGAGCCGACGCCGCAGATACCCCTGATGCCGGTTGGGAACGACGCGTTCACCTTCCCGGACCCCGAGGGGAACCCGACCGCGGCGATCATGAGCTTTCTCGACCCGCGTCCGGACGGGCGCATGAGCTATATCGCCCAGGGCGCCCGCATGGTGCCAAGAGCCGACTGAGGCATTGCCGAAGGATCAAAGGAGTCAGCCATGTCCACCCACCGAGCCAACGCGCTTGCACTGTTTCTCACCGCCGCGCTCGCCCCGGCCGCCGCGGCCCAGACGGTAGCGATCACCGGCGGCACCGTGATCGACGGCACCGGCGCCGCACCGATCGAAGACGGCGTCGTCGTGTTCGCCGACGGACGCATCACGGCCGCAGGGCCCGCCGCCTCGACCCCTGTCCCCGCGGGGGCGGCCACGATCGATGCCGGGGGCAAGTACGTCATCCCCGGGCTGATGGACGGCAACCTCCATCTCTTCCTCAACCTCGACCTCGAGACCCTCATCCTGCATGAGCACCGGCTTCACGAGATCGTGCTCGAGGCGGCCCAGATCACCCTGAAGACCGGGCAGACGACCGTCTTCGACACCTGGGGACCGCGCGCGGCACTGGCGAAGGCACGCGACATGATCAACGCGGGCGAGGCACCGGGCAGCCGGATGTACATCGCCGGCAACATCATCGGGTTCAGCGGTCCGCTGGGGCCGGACTTCCGCGAGTCGCACGCGCCGTATGTGAGCCAGGCCTTCGTCAAGCGCATCAACGAGGCGTGGGAGGAAAACACCGGGCGCGAACTGCTGTGGATGACGCCCGATTCGGTTGCCGACGTGATCCGCAACTACACGACGCTGGGAATGGATTTTCTCAAGTACGGCGGCAGCGGCCACGTCGACATGAACCTGATCTCGTTCTCGGAGCGCGTGCAGCGCGTGATCGCCGAGGAGGGGCACCGTGCCGGGATGACCGTGCAGACCCACACGACCTCGGTCGAGAGCTTCGACATGGCGATCGAGGCGGGGGTCGACATCATCACCCACTGCGGGATATCCGGCCCCGAAATCCCGATCCCGATGGAGTCGATCCGGAAGATGGTCGACCGCGGGATCGCGTGCTCGGTGCTGCCGATCACCGCGCGCCGCCTGGCAGCGCTGGAGAAGCACAATCCGACGGGCACGCTCACGCCGTACATGAAGATCGGCGCGATCAACCGTCGGAACATGATCGACGCGGGGGCGAAGCTGCTCATGTCGACCGACGCCGGGATCCAGAACCCGGTGCTGCTGGCCGAGTCCCGCACGCTCGCGTCCGACACGGTCGATTCGCGCGTCAAGCTGGGCGAGGGGCACTTCAACGCCCTGGTGGCGCTGGAGGAGTTGGGGATGGACCCGATGGAGGTGCTCAAGTCGACCACGAGCAATGTCGCGAGCGCGTACCGGCTCGACGACCAGATCGGGACGCTGCAGCCGGGCAGGTGGGCCGACATCGTGATCCTCGACGCCGATCCCCTTGAGAGTGCCTACAACTACCGGACGATTCACATGGTGATCAAGGAGGGCAGGGAGGTCGACCTGGACGCACTGCCCGTGGCTCCGATCATCAGCTCGATGAAGGTCGCACGGTGACGGGGAGAGGTTCGCCGCTTCAGGCGGCCGCCATCCTGGCCGGAGTCCTCCTTGCCTGCGATCCCGCCGCGGAGAGGGCACCCGAGCCGGACGTATCCGCCCACTACATCGCCGCCGAGGACGGCACGCGGCTCGCCGCCGACGTCTACCTCCCGGCGGAGGACCACGAGCCGCCGCACCCCGCCCTCCTCACGCTGACACGCTACCGGCGCGGCCTGGAGGACCCCGACACGGGCGAGCGCATCAACACCCTGTCTGGCCTGGATAGCCATTTCCTCGCCCACGGCTACGCGCTGGTCAAGGTGGATGCGCGCGGCAGCGGCGCCTCGTTCGGCACGCGGCCCGTGGAGTACGGACGCCAGGAGGTCCTCGACGCGTACGACGTGGTGGACTGGGTGGTGGCGCGCGAATGGTCGGACGGTACGGTCGGCGCCTACGGGACCTCGTACACGGGCACCACCGCCGAACTGCTTGCTGCCGTCAACCACCCCGCCGTAAATGCCGTCATTCCGGGATGGTCGGACTTCGATGCCTATCCCAGCCCCATCCGCCCCTACGGCCTGCTCGCCCGTGGCTTCATCGAGACCTGGGGCGATGTGGTCGGCCACATGGACGACAACAACGCAGAAGCGATGGGCGCCGGCGTGGCGCGTGTCGACGAAGACGAGGACGGCTCGCTGTTGGCCGCCGCCGTTGCCGAACACGCGGCCAACCCCGACGTGTTCCAGGTGGTGCTGGCCACGGAATACCGCGACGACGTGGTCGGGGGGGACCAGACCTGGGCCGAGATCGGTCCGATCCACTGGAAGGCCGAGATCGAGGCGTCGGCGGTTCCGATGCTGGTCCTGGTCAGCTGGATGGACGCGGGCACCGCGGACGGGACGCTGCTGCGCTTCCGGCACTTCTCCAACCCCCAGAAGGTGCTCGTCCTGGCGTCCACGCACGGCGGCGGCTACAGCGCCAGCCCCTATGCCGTGAGTGCGGCACCCTTGCCGCCCCAGCCGTCGCTGGACGAGCAGATGGAGCTTCGGCGCCTCTTCTTCGACCACCACCTGAAGGGCGCCGACAACGGCGTCGACGACTGGCCGGCCATGCGCTTCTTCAACCTCGGCGAGGAAGCGTATCACGACACCGAGGTCTGGCCGCCGCCTGGAACCACGACCACGACGTTCCACATGGACTCGGAGGGGCACCTGACCGCGGATGCGGAGGCCGTGACGGGCGGCAGCGACGACTACGCGGTCGATCCGGACGTCACCACCGGCCCCGACAACCGCTGGGCGGCCCAGATGGGTACCCCGATCCTCAACCTCGACAACCGCGCCGACATGGACGCCCGCATGCTCACCTACACCACCGACCCTCTCGAATCCGACCTCCAGATCGCCGGCTACCCGGTCATCACGCTGAACCTCGCGTCGGACCGGGAGGACGGCTCGCTCTTCGTCTATCTCGAGGACGTCGATCCGGAGGGCCGGAGCCGCTACGTGACCGAAGGCGGACTGCGGCTGATCCACCGCAACGCCGTGCCCAACCCGTACTTCGAGGGCGAGGAGCCATACCACTCGTTCGCGCGTGCCGACGCCGAGCCGATGCCGCCGGGGGAGGCCGTGACGGTGAGCTTCCGGCTCTGGCCCATCGCCGCACTGGTCCGCGCGGGGCACCGGATCCGGATTGCGATCGCGGGGGCCGACGCCGGCATGTTCGATCCGGTGCCCACCGACGGCGATGCCACGCTGACGGTGTTCCGCGGCGGTGCGGACGGCTCGCGTATCGAACTGCCGGTGGTGGAAGGCGGGCTCGGCGGAGGCTCGCAGTGACGCCGCAGGGTCGTGCGGCCACCGACCGCCAACATCCCGAAGCGCTCCACCGCCGCGCCATCGTCGTCGACGGCCATAGCGACATCCTGATCCCCATCACCGAGGGCAAGATGAGCCTCGGCGACCGCGTCGAGGTGCCCGGTCTCGACTGGGAGCCGCCGCCGGGACTGGAGCACAACCCTCTGGTCCGTTTCGGCATGGGCGCCCACACGGTCTGGTTCGGCCCCATGGGCCAGTACGACCTGCCGCGCTGGCAGGAGGGCGGGGTCACCGCCCAGCTCTGCGCGATCTACCTGGACGACGACTGGCTGCGCGACCCCGTACGGCGGGGCATGGAGATGGTGTGGAATCTGCATGAGCAGGTCGACCGCCACGACGAACTCGTGCTCGCCACGACAGTCGGCGACATCCGCCGCGCCAAGGCGGAGGGAAGGGTGGCGCTGGTCCTCACCTTCGAGGGATGCGAGGCCCTGTGCACCGACCCGCGCTTCCTGGACCTGTACTACCGCCTCGGCCTGCGCTCCGGGAGCCTGACGCACACCCGCCGCAACATCTTCGCCGATGGCTGCTGGGCGGCGGACCGGCGCGGCGGCCTGACCGCGCTCGGCAAGGAGGTCGTCCAGCGAATGGACGCGCTCGGGATCGTCATCGACCTGGTGCACATCGGCGAAGCCGGCTTCAGCGAGATCCTCGAGCTTACCCGCAATCCCGTCATCCTCTCGCATACCACGCCCACCATGTTCGCCGACACGGCGCCCGAGGCACAGGATCTGCTGGACGGCAAGCTGCCCCGCCCCCGCCTCGAACTGCCCCGCGACCGCTGGATGCTGGACGCGCTGGCGGCCAACCGCGGCGTCCTGGGTCTGATCCACGTGGCGCACCGCGACCTGGACAGCGTGGTGCGGGACATTGAGACGGCACTGGACGTGATGGGCCCCGACCATGTCGGGCTGGGCAGCGATCACTACGGCAAGGAGATGGCCCCGGCCGGCCTCGAGGACATCTCGAAGGTGCCGCGCCTGACCGAAGCGCTGGCCGCGCGCGGCCACTCGGACGAGGTAATCATCAAGTTCCTGGGCGAGAACTATCTCCGGGTGTTCGAGGAGGTGTGGGGGGGTTAGGCGACACTCTGGCCCATTTCGCTATCCCTGTGTCCCATTGGAGCCGCGACCTTGAATGCCGGGTATCGGCTTGATGTTTACCGGCGCCGGCCAATAGAATTCCGAGGTGGCGCCCGGAGGGGGGAGCGGGAGGAACGACGCGATGAACGTGACGGAAGCCGGAGTCGTCAGAAGGGTCTGGCACAGCCTCGTGGCAGGCCACACCGAGCAGCGGCTGGATGAAGCGACGAGCAGGATGGCAGAGGCCATGCGGGACATGGGCAATGCGATCCGGGATGAGATGCGAAGCCTGGAAGCCCGGCTCGCTGCCCGGATCGATCGGTCCGAGACGCGGTTCACTGCCCGGATCGACCGTGTCGAGGAGCGCATCGACCGCGTCGAACATCGAATCGACCGCGTTGCGCAGGAGTCGCGCGAGCACACCGATCAGGCTGTGATTGCGCTGGCGAAGCGGATCGACACCGTTGCGGAGGAGTCGCGCGAGCACACCGACCAGGTTGCGGCCGGGTTGGCGAAGCGGATCGACCAAGTTGCGGAGGAGGCTCGGGAGCACACCGACCAGGCTGTGATGGTGTTGGGCGAGCGGATCGATCGCGTTGGGAAGGAGTCGCGGGAACACACCGACCAGGTTGCGGCCGGGTTGGGGAAGCGGATCGACCGCGTTGCGGAGGAGTCGCGGGAGCACACCGAGCAGGTCGCGGCCGGGTTGGCGAAGCGGATCGACCGCTTCGCAACGCCGGACCGAAGCCCGGTTCACCGTCCCGATTGATCGGAGGACATCCGTATCGCCCGCACCCCATACTCCCGAAACACCTCATCGTTGTGTTGGCCCAGCGCCGGGGCGGGGCGACGGGCGGCGGGCATTCCGAGAGGCGTACGCACCTGGAGTGAACCGGGCAGCCCGCTGTCACCGATTTCGAAGAAGAGTTCGCGTTGGCGGTGCAGGGGGTGCTCGGTCACCTCGTCCAGTTCCAGCACGGGCTCGCAGCAACAGTCGTATTCCGCGAGGACGCGCACCCACTCGGCGCGTGTCTTCGATGCGATGACCCGGGTGAGCTGGCGGCGGAACTCGTCTTCGCCTGGCACCCCCGCGTCCGCCGCCCCGGTTTCGGGCCCGCGCGGCAGCTCCAACTTTGCCGCCGCAGCCAGCCTCGACAGGAACTGCGGCTCGAGCGCCCCTACGCTCAGGTACTTGCCGTCGCTCGTCCTGTACACACCGTAGCGCGCTGCCCCGCCGTTGAGGAGGCCGGTGCCGCGGGTGGGCACCTCGGGTTCCGCGTCCAGGATCCCGAACTCGCTGGCGAGGAGCGCCAGAGCGCCTTCGGTCATTGAGATGTCCAGATGGGTCCCCGTTCCCGTGCGGTCGCGCTGGATCAGCGCGGCGAGTATGCCGAGCGCGCCCCACATCGCGCCCCCCGCCATGTCCGCGATCTGCACGCCCGCCATCCCGGGAGGGCCGTCGGGCGCCGCGCCGCTCATCGCGAGCACTCCCGCGAGCGCCAGGTAGTTGATGTCGTGGCCGGCGCGGTCCCGGTACGGCCCGGTCTGTCCGTAACCCGAGATGGAGCACAGGATGATGCCGGCGTTCCGCCCCCGCAGGGCCTCGTACCCGACGCCGAGCCGTTCCATCACGCCCGGGCGGAAGCTCTCGACCACGACGTCGGCTCGCGTGGCCATTTGCAGGAACCGCTCGCGCTCCTGGTCGTCCTTCAGGTCCATCTTCACCGATCGCTTGTTGCGGTTGACCGTCAGGTAGCGGCCCGACATCCCCTCGCCGCGGGGGGGGAAGTCGCGCATGTAATCGCCTGCGCGCGGCTCCTCGACCTTGACCACATCGGCGCCGAGATCGGCGAGGACCATGGTCAGGAAGGGTCCCGGCAGGAGACGGGAGAGGTCGAGGACGCGGACGCCGTCGAGCGAATGGGCAAGGGACATGGGAGCGCTCGTGTTGGTGGGAGGGGAATGGTGGCGGTGACACGGTGTCGTGCAACGATGCGGTATTCGCCGTGGCGCGCAACACCCGGTGACGCGATGTTCAGCATCGTCATGCTGAAATCGACCCGACCGATGCTCGCCGCCGCCGTGATCCTGGCAGGCTGCACTGCACCCGAGCACGCGCCGCAGACGGCCCCCCGCGTCCTGCCGGTCGCCGCGGCCCCGGTGGACTTCACGGTGGTGGGCGACAGCATCGAACCCGCGGCCGACATCGAGGCTCTGATCGCACCGTACCGGGACCGGCTGGGGCAGCAGCTCGCCGAGGTGCTTGCGCACGCGGTCGGAGGCTTCCGCAAGGCCGATCCCGAGGGCACGCTCGAGAACCTCGTCGCCGACGCGCTGCTCGACGTCGCGCAGGATCTCACCGGCGAGCCGGTGCACGTCGCCCTCCTCAACGATGGAGGGCTGAGGGTCCCCATCGCCGAGGGCCCGATCCTGATGCGGCACGCATACGAACTGCTGCCCTTCGAGAACTACGTCACCGTACTCTCGCTGTCGGGGTCCCAGCTGGAGCGCTTGGCGGACGAGATCGCCGAGAGCTGCGGCGAGCCGGTCGCGGGGTGGACGATGGAGCTGAACGGCGACGACGCGGTGAACGTGCGGGTCGGTGGACAGCCCATCGATCCGGGGCGCACCTACCGCCTCGCCACGGTCGACTACCTGGTGGACGGAGGCGGCACGTGGACCGTGTTGTGGGAGGCGGGTGCCCAGGGGCGCGAAGACCTGGACGTGCTGATCCGGGACGTCTTCGTCGCGTACCTGCGCGAGCGCGACATTGTTGTCCCGGAGTTGGACGGACGCGTCCGCCGCGCGGCGGACAGTGAACACGAGGAGTGTACCCGATGAACCGTCGTGATTTCGTGCGGTCGCTGGGGCTGGGAGGGGCCGTCGGGCTTGGCGGCTTTGCGGGCCTGGACGGCATCGCCGGGTTGGCCGGCCCGCGTCCGCTGTCGGCGGCGACCCGCAACCCCCACCGCTACGGGCCCCTGATCGACGACGATTTCCGCCTGGTCGTCCTTCATACCAACGACACCCATTCCCGCATGGACCCCTTTCCGATGGATGGTGGGCGCTTTGCCGGACTGGGAGGAGCGGCCCGGCGCGCCACGCTGATTCGCCGGGTGCGCGAGACGAACGAGCACGTTCTGCTGCTTGATTCCGGGGACATCTTCCAGGGTACGCCCTACTTCAACTTCTTCGGCGGGGAAATCGAGTTCCGCGCGATGACCGCCATGGGTTACGACGTCGCCACCCTGGGTAACCACGACTTCGACAACGGGGTGGACGGGCTCGTGGCGATGCTCCCCGAGGCGGACTTCGAATTCGTGTCGGCCAACTACGATGTGAGCGCATCGGCGCTGGCCGGGCACGTCCGGCCATACACAGTACGAGAATTCGACGGCGTCAAGGTGGGGATCTTCGGGCTGGGCATCGCGTTCGAGAATCTCGTGCTCGCCAGTTTGCATGAAGGCGTGCGGTACACCGACCCTGTCGAGGCGGCGCGTAACGCCTGCCGCCAACTGCGCGACCAGGGATGTTCACTGGTGATCTGCGTGTCACACCTCGGATACAGGTACGCCGATCCGGACCGCCCGAGCGACCGGACCCTTGCGGAAGCGGTACCCGACATCGACCTGATCCTGGGCGGCCACACGCACACGTTCCTCGACGAAGCGGTGGTCTTCGGACGGGACGGGGCAGGGTCTCAGGGCGAGACGGGGTTCACGGTGGTGAACCAGGTCGGCTGGGGCGGCATGCGGCTGGGGCGCGTCGACGTGACCTTCGACAGCGGGCGGGAGGCTTCCGGGTGGGCCGCGGCCGGATACGACATCGACGAACGGCTGGACGTGTAGCCCCGCGGCCCGCCGCAAACGTACGCCACAAGGCACGACCGCCCCCGGAACCGGTTGCGGACCTGGCTTCCGCATCCGCCATCCCGGGGGCTCCTAGCACCCGCGGCGGCGGTCCGGCTCAGAGAGCGGTCGTCGTTGAACCGTCGGGCCGATTCCGGCCTTCAGGTCGTGAAAGGTCTAGTCGCCCCCCCCCGTGGGTACCATCGTCATGACGGCGCCGCTGACGCCGTAGACGATGGCGCCGGTCAGAATGGCGCCGATGAGGCCCATGACGTCGAACCCCATGCCACCGATCTGGCCGGCAAGGCCGAGGAGGACACCGAATGTCGCTCCTGCCTTGCCCGCGCCAGCGGCATCGCTCGCGCCGTTCCACCCGAGCACCGTGGCAAGCACGGCACCCGCGAACAGGTGCCCCACGATCGAGTTCGCGGTGAACGCGGCTCCCATGGAGGCGGACAGCAGGTCGACATTGATCGCCCCCAGGATCAGGTTGACCACGAACATCGCGATGCCCGCGACAACGGACCCTACTACCCAATTCTTGTCCACGTTTCTCTCCTCTTTGGAGTGGACTGGTTGGGGAACGGGGCGAAAATGGGGCCTGCACCCTTGGTGCGCAAGAGTGCGCAAGCATGTGTATACGATTTTGAGCCCAAATCTCGGCTTTTGGGACGCTGCGGGTCCGTCAAGCACCCCCGTTGGCCACTTGAACGGCGTCAGGGGGTGGATTTCGCGGTAATCGAAGCCTTTTTCACGGTCATCGAGGCCCTTTTCAAGGTCGTCGATGCCGGTGGATGCACCGGCTCAGTCGCCGTACACGAAGCGCTCCACCTCGCCGTGGACCCTCTCGACGGTCGCCGCCGAAGGCGGCCGCGTGACGCGTGACACACCGATCGTGACCACGAAGTTGGCCACCAGCGACCACAGCGCGGCATGGATGCCAAGCGGTTGCGGCCACACCACCTGGGTCAGGTAGACGGTGAACAGGCCGGCGCAGATTCCCGTGACCACCCCGGCGGAGGTCGTAAGGCGGCGTCCGGGATAGCACACACCCAGCACGGCCGGCAAGAGCTGCAGTGCGCCCACTCCGGACAGCGTCACGAGGGTCACGAGGAAGTCGAAGTTGTAGACCGTGAGCACCCAGCCGACGCCGAGCAGCGCCACCACCAGCCAGCGTCCGAACGCGAGGTAGTGCCGGTCGCTGCGGTCGCGGGCGATGTAGCGCTGGTACACGTCGCGTGTCAGCACGGTCATGTTGGAGTGCAGAATCGAGTCCAGCGTGGACATCGCGGCCGCGGTCGCCCCGGCCAGGATCAGACCGGTGAGCCACGCGGGCGCGTAGGCGGCGAGCAGTTCCGGGAAGATGCGGTCGGCCGTCTCCAGCTCGGGCAGGATGAGCGCCCCGCCGAGTCCGACGAACGCGGCCGGAATGAAAAGCGTCATCAGGTAGATCGGGGTGGTGGCGCCCAGCAGCTTCATGGTTTTGGCCGACGCAGCCGTGAAGTACCGGATCATCATGTGCGGCTGGAGGATGATCCCGAAGGAGAGCGCGACGGTCATGCCCACCCAGATCCCGGGCGTGAAGAATCCCTCCGGGCCGGGCAGCGAGAGGAGGTCCGGACGCTCGGCGGCCAGCCTCTGCCAGAGGGCGACCGGCCCGCCGAAGAGCTTGTAGGTCAGGAGCAGGCTTCCCGCCCACACGGCGATGTACATCCAGATCCCCTGGATGACGTCGGTCCAGTAGACCGCCCTCAGGCCCCCGACCATGAGGTACCCGGCGGCCACGACCAGGAGCAGGCCCGACGCCCACGCGAACGGAATGCGGTCCCCGGTCGCGACGGACAGGATGATGCCCAGCCCCTGCGCCTGCACCTGGATGTAGATCAGCGTGAAGATCACCGACACCACCGCCACGATCACCCGCACCGGCTCGCTCTCGTAGAAGTCCGCAAGCAGGTCCGCGGGCGTGATGTAGCCGAATTTCTTGCCCAGCGCCCAGATTCGCGTTCCGAGCGTGTAGGTGATCCCTCCCACGAGGACCGTCCAGGTCCCCGCCATCCAGAACCCGATCCCGTGGGTGTAGAAGAACCCGCCGGAGCCGAGGAACGCGAACGCGGAGTGAAACGTGGCCACCACGGTCAGGTACAGCACGATGAACCCGGCCTGGCGCCCATAGAGGAAGAAGTCCTCCATGTTCGCCGTGCCCTTCCGGTTGGCAAGGATCCCGATCACGATGGTCGCGATCAGGTAGACGAAGATCAGCCCGGTGGAGACGACCCAGGGCTCCACGCTACAGCCCCTTCCGGTGGGCCCAGATCAGCACGGCGATGCCGACCGTGTACGCGGCAAGCAGGTACGCGAAGATGAAGGGCATACCCAGGATCCAGGGCTCGGTCCGGTTGACCAGGCCGTGAACGATGGGAGGCTGGGCCAGCACCATCGCGACGATGAAGGCAATGGTCGCGATCCGGCCGTTGCGGGTGCGGGGAAGGTAGTGCGAGCGCGGGGTCTTCATGGGCGCATGGGGTTGGGGGCGTGCGCGTCGGGCGTCGGTTTGGACGAAACAGCTTACTGCGCTGCCGCGCGGGCGACAAATCAGCGCCCGCCGCTACGTGGTCCCGCTTGACATCCGGCGGCGGTCGTTATGACAATTAGGGCCCTATGAATACTTGTGCCCGCTACGCAGCGCATCATCATCACGGCCACCTGGGAGAGGCGGCCGCGTGACGGTGTAGCCGTACGAAAGCACGGAATACCCAAAACGCCGGCTTCCTCGGGGGGGTCGGCGCTTTTTTGTGCGCCGGCCGGTTCCGGGGCGGGCCGGCGAGGAGACGACGACCGGAAATGAGCGGTTCAGACTGCCCCCCGATCCACATCGGCTTGCCCAAGGGACACATGCAGGTCGGGGTCTTCGCGCTGCTGGCCGAGGCGGGGATCGATGTCCAGCTGGGGTCGCGCAACTATCGGCCGGTGCTGTCGTGGCCCGGCTTCGAGGCCAAGCTGCTCAAGCCGCAGAACGTGGTGAAGATGCTCGATGCGGGTTCGCGCGACATCGGTTTCGCCGGGGCGGACTGGGTGGCCGAGCTGGACGCCGACCTGGTCGAACTGCTCGATACCGGGCTCGACCCGGTGAAGGTCGTCGCGGCGGCGCCCGCGTCGCTGCTCGACGGGGGGGTATTTCCGGCCGGGCGCCGCCTGGTCGTGGCGACCGAGTACGTGCGGCTGGTGAAGGAGTGGGCGGCGGACCAGCCCTTCGAGGCCGACGTGGTGCGGTCGTACGGGGCCACCGAGGTCTTCCCGCCGGAGGACGCGGACCTCATCGTCGACAACACCGCGACGGGAGCGACGCTGCGCGGAAACGGCCTGATTGTCGCGGACACGCTGATGCTCTCCTCGACCCGTCTCTACGCCAACCCGGCAGCCCTGGACGACCCGGCCAGCCGGGCCCGGATCGACGATCTCGTCCTCCTCCTCAAGTCGGTTCTCGAGGCGCGGCGGCGGGTGATGCTGGAGCTCAACGTCTCGGAGCGCGATCTCGAGCGGGTCATCTCGATTCTGCCCTGCATGCGCGAGCCCACGGTGTCGCGGCTGCACGGCGAGACCGCCTACGCGGTGCGCGCGGCGGTGCCGAGGACGGCGCTGCCGGCCCTGCTGCTCGAGGTGAAGACGCGGGGCGGCACCGACCTGGTCGTGTCGGAACCGCAGCAGATCGTGCCATGAGCGGGGCCATGAAAGGAGCGTCGCGGGACGTCATCGACCTCAGCATGAACGAGGGTGAACCGCCCCCGCGGGAGTGCTTCGACGTGCTGGAGCGGGTCGGGCCCGGGGTGCTGCGCAAGTACGCGGACCCCAGGCCGCTGGAGGAGGCCTACGCGGCCTACCTCGGCACCGATCCCGCGAACGTGCTGGCCACGACGGGCGGGGACGACGCCATCGATCGCGTGTTCCGCGCGTTTCTGGGGCCCGAACAGGAGATGGTGTTCCCCACGCCCACCTTCGAGATGATCCCGGCGTGCGCGCGGATGGCGCGGGGGACGCTCGTGCCGGTCGAGTACGAATGGGGGACGCTGCCGCACGACGAGATCCTGGCTGCGGTGAATGATCGGACGGGTGTGGTGGCGGTGTTGACGCCGGACAATCCCACGGGCCGCGCGTTCACGACGCGGGAGCTGCTGCGGCTGGCGGACGCGCTGCCGCCCCAGGTGGTGCTGCTGGTGGATTCGGCGTACGCGGAGTTCGCGGACGAGGATCACACGGCGGCGCTGCTGCAGATCCCGCGCGTGGTGATGATCCGCACGATGTCCAAGTCGTGGGGGCTTGCGGGGCTGCGCGTAGGGTTTGCGGTCGGGCCGAAGGAGCGGATCGACGTGCTGCGCGGCTTCGGGGGGCCGTACGCGCTGACCGGACCGTCGATCGCGATCGTGCTGGACCGGCTGCAATACGGGGTAGACGGAATGCGGGGGTTCGTCG
>VYAQ01000341.1 GCA_009844885.1 Gemmatimonadota bacterium | reverse complement strand
GGGGCTTGTTTTTGTTTAATCTCCCCCGGGGGGGGGGTGGGGGGGTGGCGCCCCCGTTCCACCCCCGGCCCTCCCGGCGGGGGGGGGTTTCTGGGGGCGGCCGGGGGGCGTCGCCCCCCGAACCCCCCGAACGGTGCGCGCATGGCTGAGCGCCGCACCGTGAGAGCCCACGTCCGCCTCTCGCCCGCGGAGCTTGCCGCCTGGCGCACCAAGGCGGCGGCAGCCGGCGTGCCGCTGTCGGACCTGCTGCGGCAGGCCATGGCGCGGACCCGGACGTGGACGGCGGCGGACGCCGCCGTCGAGCGCGAGCGCACCCGGCAGGTTGCCCGCGTCGGGAACAACCTGAACCAGCTCGCGCGCTGGGCGAACACCCGTCCCTCGGAGGCCGAGGCGGTGGAGGTGGTTGCCGGGCTGCTGTCCGTCGAGCGGTCCCTGCTCGCCCTGGCCCGCTTCGGCGGAGAGGACACCGATGCACATTAGGTTCTTCGGTGGCGGGACCGGCTCGGCGCGGGAGGTCGCCGACTATCTGGTTGGCGAGCGCGACGCCGCGGGGACCGTGCGTCCCGGTGTCGAGGTCCTGCGCGGGAACCCGGACCTGGTGGCCGCGGTCGCCGACTCGCTGGAGTTCGAGCACAAGTTCCGGTCGGGCGTGATCGCGTGGGCGCCGGAGGACCGGCCCACCGACGAGCAGATCGGAGCCGTCCTCGACGAGTTCGAGAAGACGGCCTGGGCGGGGCTGGAGCCGGACCGCTACGCCTGGACGGCGGTTCTCCACCGCGAGCACGGCACCGGGGTCCACGTGCACATCCTTACCGCACGGTGCGACCTCGAGACGGGCCGGAGCCTGAACATCGCGCCCCCCGGCTGGGAGAAGACCTTCGGCACGCTGCGCGACGCCTTCAACCACCAGCACGGCTGGAGCCGCCCCGACGACCCGGCGCGCGCCCGGGCGCACCAGCCCGGCCACCGTGCCTACATCGAGGCGGCGAAGCTGCGGACCGGCCTCGAGCACGAAGCCGGCCCGCGGGAGCTGATCCGCGACTACCTCCTGCAGCGGGTCGAGCACGGCGTGGTCAAGAACCGCGGCGACGTGGTCGCCTCCCTCGAGGAGGCCGGCTTCGAGGTGCCCCGCCAGGGCAAGGACTACCTGACCGCCCGCGACCCGGAGAGCGGGAAACGGTGGCGGCTGAAAGGAGCGCTGTACCAGCATGACTTCAACCCCGAACGACGTGAACGTCCGGCTGAAGAGCCGGATGGAGACCGACCGCCGGCAGATCGAGGAAACGGCGGCGAGCGAGCTGCGGCAGCTTGGCGTGAACTTGCGCGCCGTCGCGAACGGCGCGCTGCATACCATCGAAGCCGATACGGGGGTGAGCGTCAGGAGGACGCGCGTGATCCTGCTGAACGCGTGGCTTCGGCCCCTCGTGGTCGGCCTGACCATCTTCGTCGGGATCAGCGGCGGGAGCTGGGGGCTGATGCACTGGCTGTCGACGGGGATCCAAAACCGGATCGAGATCCTGGCGACGCTGGACGTTCAGATCGAGGACGCCCGCGAGACTCTCGCCGAGATCGAGGAGACGACGTGGGGCGTGACCCTGCTGGAGATCGACGGGGAGCGCTTCGTGGTGCTTCCCGACGGGACGCTGGACCATCCGCCCTGGCTCGTGGGCGGGCGGCCTGCCTTGAAGCTATCGAGCGAGTGAGGGAACTCTATGACCGAGTTGGAACGGCAACTGACGACCGCCTTGCGGGCGTTGTCCGAGCAGTACGAGACGGCGCAGCGGCAGCGCGGCGAGGAGCAGCGGCGGCACTCCGAGCAACTCGAAGCCTTGCAGAGTCGTATCGAGCGGCAGGACGCCGAGAGCGGAATCTTGCGGCAGCGAATCGAGCGGCTCGACGCGCAGGTGACCGGCTTGGCCCAGGACTACGGAACGCTCGCCGAGACGTTGCGCGAGCTCTGGAGGTGATGCGGCACCACATCCGGACACGAGACCGTAACCGGACGCGCGACCGGAACCACGGCTACAGCCGTTAGTCCAGCGGAGCTTCCGAGTCGCTACAGGCCCGGCCAGCCGCCCTTACGGACCTCCGTTGCCAGACTGAGCCGGGGCGCGCTGAATGTCGATCTTGGCCTCTAGCGCGGCCAAACGCTCGTTTATCTTCGCGAACTCTTCGAGCAGGCGGCGCTCCACTGTTGAAACACGCTCTACCATTTCAACGCGCACACTCCCCATCTGAACGTACACGCCGATCACCGCGCCAACTAGGGCGACGAGGAGGAGCGTCTCTAGAGTGACAGGCCGCCGAGGGGCCGGGCTGCCGTTGTCGCTCATGGTCTCTTCCTTTCGCGAGGGAACCTGAAGCCGCCCGTCGGGTGCCTCCAAGATTCCGCTCTGAGGCAAAGTCTATACACACCACCTCGGGTTTACGAACCTGCCGAGGGGAGTCCAGTGGGTCGCCGAGACGAGTCTCAATCTCGACCGAGAAACGCCGACCACTCTTCCATGAGCTCGCGCCGCCGCTCGAACAGGTCCGTCCGCCGATAGGCCGCCTCCACTCGGTCCGAGTTCACGTGCGCCAGCGCCAGCTCACAGACCTCGCGCGGGGCGTCGGCGCGCTCCGCCGCCCAGTCCCGGAAGCTCGATCGGAAGCCGTGCGGCACCGCCCCGATCCCAAGCTCGCGGACCATCTTCGAGATCGTCGCGTCGGAGAGCCGGCCACCCCGTACTGAGGGGAACACCAGCTCCGAGTCGGGCGAGAGCGCACGGGCCTGGCGCAGCACCGCCAGCGCCCCGTTGGACAGAGGAACCCGGTGCTCCCGGTTCGCCTTCATCCGCTCCGGAGGAATCCGCCATTCCCGAGCTTCGATGTCTACCTCGTCCCACCGGGCGCCGCGCACCTCACCGCTCCGGCAAGCCGTGAGCACCAGGAACTCGAAGGCCAGCACGGTCGAGGGATAGGCCCTCGACGCGCGCACCCGCTCCATCGCTCCCCGAACCTCCGGATACGGCAGCGCCGGCTGATGCCTCGTCCGGCCCCCGGTCTTGGGGAGCGCCGCGCCGATGGCCTCCCCGGCAGGGTTGTCCTCCCGGTACCCCTGCGCCACCGCCCAGCGCATCACCGCCGAGATCCGCTGGCGGACCCGCTTCGCCGTCTCCCGCTTCTCCCTCCAGATGGGCAAGAGGACCGCCATCACGTCCGCCGTCCCGATCCGGTTCACCGGCAACTCCCCGAGTCGCCACATGGCGTAGTCCCGGAGACTCGCCCGCCATTGCCGCTCGGATCGCCCGTCGTCCCTCCAACCCTCACCGTGAATCTCGATCACCCGGTCGAGGGCCTCCGCAAAGGTCGGAACGGTCCGCTTCCGACCGGCGAGCACCAGATCGCCGCGTCGGCGCGCCACCCGGTTCAGGACGCACTTCTCGCGGGCCTGCGCGAGGCTGACGTGGGGCCAGGAGCCGAGTCCGATGTTGCGGGCGCGTCCGTCCACGATGATGCGCTGCGCCCAGGACTTGGCGAGGTCGCCGCCGGTGGTGCGTCGGACGAGCAGGGACAGTCCCCCGGAGCCGCGTCCGTCGCCATATCGGCCGGGTTCCCGGACGTTAGCGACGAAGCGGGAGGAGAGTCGGTAGGGTCGGCGGGTCATGGCGTGGACCGAGTCAAGTAAATATCACTTCATGTAAGGGCATTCACAGGCCTTAACGGGACTCTATGGGCTCTCTTTGGAATTCTAACTCATTGACGATGCTGACAAAAATGGGAACAAAAGGCATCTCTCGGGACCACTTGGTCCTCTAACGATGGCGGACGTGAGGGAACAGCAACTATACACGGTTTTGGGGCCTCTGGAGGGCGTTTTCGGCCCTCTGGAGGGGTCCAGTGCTCTTCTCCTTCTTACCGTGACCCTGGGCGCCGGTCTCGTGCTCACGGGTTGTGGCGACGACGACACGACGACGACGCCGGCCCCGGCGCCGCCGCCGCCACCGCCACCGGCCCCTGAGCCGGAGCCTGAGCCGGAGCCGGAGCCGGAGCCCGAGCCGGAGCCCACGCCGATGCCGGAGCTCCACGCTCACTTCGAGATCGGTGAGGACGCCGACTCCATGTACCCGATGATCCCGCTCGACGGCACCGACCCGGAGACCGCCATGGCCATGGTCAACCCCGAGATGGCGGTTGACGTGAACATGCTGTCGATCGTTACGGCCACCTTCGTTGAGGACGCCGCCCACATCGTGCTGTATCCGGGCGAGAACATGCCGTTCGCGCACGTTGACTGGCAGGCGCCCCAGGCCTTGGTCGTCGGGCACGAGGACGCACCCGGAAACGGCGCAACCTTCCTCGTCACGCCGGTGACGATTGGGGCCAACCAGATTCCGCTTCCGATCGGAGACCCGGTTGCGGTCACCTGCGGCCCGTTCCGGTGTGCCGAGGACAGCATGACGGGTCCGGAGATCACGATCGCGGATTCGATGGCGTGCACGATGTGGGAGCCGACCCTCGATCTTCAGGTCGGACTGATTGACAACAGCCTGAGCGAGCACACTGGCCTCGCCTACGCCGCCGAGGCCGGTGACGATCCCGAGGTGATCGAGGTGACGGTGTTCGACGGTCTCGACCTGGGTTGGCACTACACCTCGAGTCTGGACGTCACCATCACGCACGATCTGTCGGTCACCAGCGACGAAGTCAAGGGCGTCAAGAAGAAGTCATCGGACACCTCGCTGGCGATGAGTTCGGTCGGCAAGATCACGCTCGGCCGCACCGCCGACGAGAACAACCAGATCTACTACGCTCTTTCGGCGGAGGGTGACGAGACGACCGGTGCGACGGTGGACACGGACGACACTGAGGTCTTCAACCCTGGATCCTGTCAGCCCCGCCAGCATCAGACGCTGTGGAGCTACAACGACAACCTTGTAAGCCGCATTTCCAAGCCCGACGACTGTTTCCGCCTCACCGTGGACCACGGTCTCGAGCGGAACTACCTGGATGCCTACACCGTGACGATGGATCCCCAGGGCGCCGACGTGAGCTGGGGCATGATCCCGTGGTGGGCGAAGCGGGACGATCTGATGTGCCCGTCCATGAGTTGGGAAGCGATGGCGCAGGTTGACGTCTGCGCGATGTTCGAGGACGAGGTGGACCGCCTGCCGATGCCGACGGCCGTCCCGGTCGTGACGACGGCCGAAGAGGTCACTGCCGCGAGCAATCTCTCGAATCCGACCCTGGAAGGCTTCAACCTGAGCTTCAAGGACGCTGCCGCCAACCGGCACCGGTTCACCGCGATGTGGTACAACCGGGCGCTCCCGAACGGAAAGAACCAGTCGCCGCCGCCGAACCTGTATGCGACAGTCGCTGATGACGGTGCCACCACTGCTGTCAACGAAGCGCACACCATGAACCAGGCTTCGGGCTACAACGACACGGTCTTCGTGCCGACGCTCGATGATGACAACGACCCGATCTACGGCGATCTTGGGAAGGTCACCATTGACGGTCAGGACACCGCGGACAACTACGCCATGAACGACGACTCCTACACGTGCTCGGCGGACGATGGCGGGGCCAAGGCCACCGGGACGCGTGCGGATCCGGATGCCGACGCCAACAGCACCCTCTGCGACGCGGCAGATGTCGAGATCGAGACTTCCGTTACGTTCCCGCTCGGGCTGGGCTACGGCTGCGATGCGGTGAAGGTGGACTACACCCTCACGTGCCAGTGGAGCTCCCGTGGCAATGCGGCTCAGAGCGTCAACTTCACTCCGGTTCACATTGACCCGGCAGCAGCGGATGCCAGCGCCGCCGGTGCGATTCAGAAGTTCGTGACCTGCAAGGTTTCGTAGTTGAATGATGTGGAGGGCTGTGACAGCTCGATCTGATCTGTAACGGTCCAACACAGCAACGGGCCCCGGGGCTTCGGCCCCGGGGCCCTCTTGGGTTAACGGAGCGCGCCATGTCTACGAGTTCGAATGGCTGGCCCGTCTCGAGGCGGGGTTCCGCTTCCGCTCCGAGGACGGCGGTTGTGTCGGGCCGCCGGAAGCCGTCTGCACCGGCGCCGGCTCCGGGTTGCGCCCATGGGTGACGGGAGGCACGACCTGTCCATCAGAATCGTCACCGCCGTTTTCCTTGCGGCCGTACTCGGTTTGGGAATCGTCGCTTGCACGGAAGGAGAGTCGACATCGGGTTCAGCGCCGAGCGCTCCCCCGCCACCGCCTCCGCCGATGGCCCGCGAGAGTCTTCCGCCTCCCGCTCCGCTCCGTAACGCGCCCCAGGCCAGTGGGCGGGACCTTCCGCGGATCGAGGTTGCGGGCCAGGGGACGGTCGCGCGCTTGACCGTCGCCAACGACAGCTCCGGGTCCTTCACCTACTACGCGGGGAGCTGGCTTGAGCCGAAAGACGGCAGCTACCAGCGAATGATGGTTCTGGAAACCAGGACCGTTCGTTCCGGCGCCAGCGCCGATATCCCAACCGCGTGCATGCAGTTCTCGAAGTCGATTCCCGCTACGGGGCTTCGTTTCTTCTCGGACCCGAAACTGCCCGGTGGCAGTCTCCAGAGTTGCCAGACGTCGTGCCTCGACCGGGGTTCGCAGAGCACGGTCCAGAATTGCATCTGGGACTGCGAGAAACCGCGCATTGAATGGACGTTCGAGGACGACTGCGCCGACGGCCGTGATGCGCAAGTGCGCTTCTTCCAGTTCCGATCCGGTCGGATCGTCCGGACGTGGCCGTCATCCACTCACGCCTATGTCGCGCGGTTCGGACAGCCGGAGACCGTGGTCCTCGAGCCGAGCCAGCCCGAGCTCGGCGGCCAAGTCTGTTTCGGTGCGGAGGCCGGAAACCTGTATTGGGGTGTCGGCATTGATGGAGACGAGGGCTGCGACCGCTGCTGCCTGTCCGTGCCACGATCCGGCACCGTCACGGACAGTTCACGATTGGTTTGCGATCAGGCCAGCGGCGCGGCGGGTCGTCAGACGCTCGAGACGTCATCCCAGGCCCCGATGGAGCGATTGAACGAGGGCTGATCTTCGACTTCGGTTCCGCCGCTGCCTGGATGGTCGGCGAGCCGGCGCACGCGCCGCACGAGGGGCCGCGCGATGGGCTGGGACGGCAACTGCAAACCGAACTCCAGCTCAGAGAGGTACGCCAGACGGAATTCGTGCCGGAACCGGACCTCCCGCCGGACGGAACGACCTCATCCCCCCTCGGGGAAGATGCACCGCAGGTTCTCGATGTCCGTCCACGTCGCGTAGAAGGTCTCCGAGCCAGTTACCCACGGGCGGTCGAGGCCGCCGGGCGACATCTGGACCCCGATCAGCTCATGTTGGTCGAAGTAGTGCTTGAATCCCAGGAGATGGAACACCTCGTGGACGATGGCCTCACCCTCGGGACTGTTGGCGCCGGTCCAGTCAGTCCAGTGCGGCGGCCGGAAGAACCGTCGGTTGTAGCTCGTCGTACCGCAGCAGGGGTGGGCTGACATCGGACTTCCGGCGCCGTCCCACGCGTCGTTGTCATCGTTGAGGTAGAACCCGAGGATCTGGCGTCGCCGTCGCGGCAGCAGATCGTTCAGCCAATAGCTGTCGAAATCCTGATCCCAACCGTTGGGTGCACCCGCCGGAACATCGATCAGATCGCCTCTCTCAAGGATCCGATAGCCCAACTGCGCCTGGATCTGATCGGCGAGCCGTCCGATCGCATCGAGTTCGCTTTGCAGGTAGGCCTCGGCAACGGCCTCGGGGAAGTTGCGGACCATGTTCACCGTCAGCGGTGTGCCGTCCCATTCGCTCACGACGGCCCGGTTGTGGGTCAATGCCAGTCGTCTCTCGTCCGCACACGCACTTTCGGGAGGAGCTCCGAGCACGAGATGGTTGCCGTCGTCCGAAACGGCGTGGTCGCCGATACTGACGTCCGCTTCGACGCCGTTCGCGCTCTCGACCGTCCCGTCGCTCGCATCGAGAGCGTCGGCGCCGATGCTGATCCCGTCCTCGTCCCGGTCCTCGAGCGTCACCACGTAACGGAACACGACGAAGGCGCCCTCGCTGGCCTCCTCGTCCCACACGGCATCGCGGCCGTCCTCCCCGATACCGAGCTTCAATAGCGGCGATCCCGAGACCGTCACGGCTTCGCTGAAGGTGACCTGAATCCCGATGGTCTCGCTGACCGCGTAACCGCGCGGATCGAACGGCGCCGTGGTGATCGTCAAGGCACGAACGCCTGGAGTTGGTGGCGGCGCGGGGCTGGTGGTGGGCGCAGCCGCAGGACGACGTGACGTGGTTGGCGCCGGAGAGGAATCGCTCCCGCAGCCGGTGCCGAGGGAAAGCAGCATCGTCAGGGCCCCCGGTACGAAGACGACCCTCTGCCCTCCAAACATTGATCCCCCATCATATGGAACTGCGCGCGCCATTCCGGTGTCGTCACTCGCTTTCGGATATCCCGCGAGAACCCAAAAGGGCCCCGGGGCCGAAGCCCCGGGGCCCGGTGCCGTGCTGGCCGGTTACGACTCAGACCGAAGCGTTACCCGTCCAGTACCGCGATGCGCAGTCCTACTCGACCTTGCAACTTACGAAGTCACCGAGGTTGGCGCCGTCGTCGGCAATCACGACAAGCGTCGTTCCCACGGTGTTCTTCCGGTTGCCACGAGCATCCCACTGGCAGGTGAGGGTGTAATCCACATCCACAGCATCGCACCCATAGCCCAGCCCGAGCGGGAAGGTAACGGTAGTCTCGATCACGACATCCTCGGCGTTGCACGCCGTGCTGTTGTTGTCTTCACCGTCGTCGCCGGTGGCTGCCATGCCGCCATCCTCAGGGTCGCACTCGTAGGAATCGTCATTCATGGCGAAGTTGTCCGCGTTGTCGTTGCCATCGATGCTGACCTTGCCCAGATCGCCGTACATCGGATCGAAATCCTTGTCGAGCGTCTTTACCCAAGGCTCGGGGCTACCGTCCGTCTGGATGGCTGGTGGATCAGCGGTCGTCATCTGTGTCGCACCGACCACCATGTCGGACTCATCGAAGGGTGTCGTCTCGGTGATGTCTGCATAGAGGTTCGGGGGCGGCTTTTCCTTCCCTCTCACGTACCACATGGCCGTGAAGCGGTGGCGATCGTCACCAGCGCCGTCGTAGTCCAGGTTGAAGCCCCACAGTGACGGACCCGTGAGATTGCTCGCGGCGGTTACATCGGCCGCTCGCGTCACCACCGGAACCGCCTTCGGTGTTGGCAGGCGGTCCACCTCTTCCTCGAACATGGCGCAGACGTCAACTGCCCCCATCGCCGGGTTGTCGCCGTCGACGGTGGCTTGCCAACTCATGGACGGGCACTTGAGATCGTCGCGCTTCGCCCACCACGGGATCATGCCCCAGCTCACGTCGGCGCCCTGGGGAGCCATCGTCAAGGTGTAGGGATCCAGGTAGTTCCGCGAGAGACCATTGTCCACCGTGAGGCGGAAACAGTCGTCGGGCTTGGAAATGCGGCTCACCAGGTTGTCGTTGTAGCTCCACAGGCTCTGGTGCTGGCGCGGCTGGCAGGATCCAGGGTTGAAGACGTCGGTGTCGGTCGTGTCTACCGTCGCACCGGTCGTGTCGTCAGGCTCCGCCGAAAGGGCGTAGTAGATCTGGTCGTTCTCCCCGGCGGTAGCACGGCCGAGCGTGATCTTGCCGACCGACTTCATCGCCAGCGAGGTCGCCGACGACTTCTTCTTGACGCCCTTGGCCTCGCCCTCAGTGACTGAGAGGTCGTGCGTGATGTTCACGTCCAGGCTCGACGTGTAGTGCCAACCCAGGTCGAGACCGTCGAAGACCGTCACCTCGACCACCTCGGCATCATCGCCGGAGGCGGCGGCGTAAGCGATGCCCGTGTGCTCGCTCAGGCTGTTGTCGATCAGCCCGACCTGCAGCTCGAGGGTCGGGTCCCACATCGTGCACTCCATGGAGTCCTCGATCGTGATCTCCGGACCCATCAGGCTTCCCTCGGCGCACCGGAACGGGCCGCAGGTGACGGGAACCGGGTCTCCGATCGGCAGCGGGATCTGGTTGGCCCCGATCGTCACCGGCGTGAGGACGAAGGTCGCACCGTTTAGGGGTGCCACATCCTCGTGTCCCACGACCACGGCCTGGGGCGCCATCCAATCGACGTGTGTGAACGGCATGTTCGGACCCGGGTACAGCACGATGTGGGCGGCACCCTCGATCCAGCCGGCCGTCACGATCGACAGCATGTTCACCTCGACCATCATCTCGGGGTTGACCATGGCCATCGCGGTCATCGGGTCGGTGCCGTCGAGCGGAATCATCGGATACATGGAGTCCGCGTCCTCGCCGACTTCGAAGTGGGCGTGGAACGGAGTCGGCTCGGGCTCCGGCTCCGGCTCCGGCTCAGGTTCCGGCTCGGGCTCCGGCTCCGGGGCCGGTGGCGGTGGCGGCGGCGGCGCCGGTGCGGGCGTCGTCGTCGTGTCGTCGTCGCCACAGCCCGTGAGCACGAGACCGGCACTCAGGAACATGGCAAGAAGGAGAAGGAGGCCGTTTTGCGACTGACGGATACTTTTGTGCCCGAATTGCAGTCTCCCCTCTTGTCCTGCGCCGCCGATCGAACGGGATTGTCATGTCGGGTGTTGATTACGGGTTGATCGTCGCGCGCCAATCTCAAAGAGCTGAACCTCCATGACACAACCGTCGCGAAAGCGCATCGCGAAGCTCAAGCTGACCCTCACCAAGCGAACCGTGGAGGCCCTGGAACCCGGCGCCAGACCGTGGATCGCCTGGGACGACCGGCTGACCGGTTTCGGCGTGCGGGTCCAGCCCAGCGGAACCAAGGCGTTCGTCGTCAACTACCGGTCGGGAAACGGCGGGCGGCGGGCGCCCAACCGACGCGTGGTGATCGGACGCTACGGCGCGATGACGGCCGACGGGGCGCGGCGGGTCGCGCAGGAGATGCTGGGCCGGGCCGCGATGGGGGACGACCCGGCGGCGGAGCGCAACGCCGCGCGCCAGATGCCCCTGCTGAGAGAGGCGTTCGCGGAGTACCTGGCCGCCAACCCGAACCGCAAACCCACCACCCTCAGGCTCTACCGTGGCCAGATCCGCTACTGCTTCGGCGACTGGCTCTCGCGTCCGCTCGACACCATCACCCGCCGGGACGTGGAAACGCGGTTCCACGTTCTCACCGAACGACACGGCTGGGCCATCGCGAACCACGCGACGTCGCTGCTGCGGTCGGCGTACCGGCGGCCCTGCGTGGACCACGAGGGGCTCCGCAACCCGGTGGACCTGTGGCTCGACGGGGGCGGGCGCTACCGCCGCAGCGTGCGGCGGCGCATTTCAGCGCCCGCGGAGGTCCTGCCGCGGTGGCGGACCGGCATCGAGACCGAAGTCGCCGTCCCGGCAACCCGGGACATCTTCTGGTTCGGGTTCTACACCGGGATGCGCCTCGGCGAGATCTTCGGCATGCGTTGGGACCAGGTGGATCTGGAACGCGGGACGTTCCGGATCCAGGAGACCAAGAGCGGCATACCCCTCGAGCTTCCCATCACTCGTCAGCTTGCCGCGATCCTGGCCCGCCGGCGTGGGGAGACCGGCAACGGAACCGGCCCGTCCGTTCCCTGGGTTTTCCCCTCCTCGACCAGCGCCTCGGGACATGTCGAGGAACTGCAGCATCTGTACGGGCGCATCGGACGCGCGGGTGGAACGAAGTTCTGGTTCCACGGCCTCCGCAACGCCTTCATCACGGTGGCCGAGCGCGACCTCATGCTGCCCCGCTCGCTCACGAAGCGCCTCGTGAACCACGCGCGCCGCGACGACGTCACCGAGGGCTACGCCGCCGACTGGTCCATCGAGCAGCTCCGCGAGCCCGCCCAGCGCATCGCGGACCGCATCGAGGCCCTGGCGCGGGCGGTCCCGGACGCCGTCCGACCTGGCGAGGACGCATCCTCGGCTGCCTGACGCGGTGAGGTGTGGAACGGGGGACGGCGGCGGTCTTCCGGGCCCCGAACTGTCATTCCCGGCCAGCGCCACGGCGGCACGCGTTCGGCTTTTGGGTGTTGGTACTGTGTTGACGCGTCGGTCGTATTTCGTGCTAAGAAAAGCATGCCTTACTAGTGTTTAACGAACACTTAGGGCACAGCGGAATGCAGGCCCGCCGAAGACGGGTCGCTATCCGCCTTGGCCGACGCGGACCCGGGACCGGCCCAACTGTTGAGTTACGCGGGGCGAAAGAACCGTCCCGCGATTCGTCGTCCCACCGTCCCGTTCGCGGGGCACCTCTGGCATGATGCCGCGGTGACCGCAAGCGCGGCAAAAGCCCTGCTCCCTCGGGTCCCCGCCCTTTCGCTCCTTGCCATGCTCACGGCTTGCGGGGGTGGGTCTGACGTAGCGTCATCTCCAAGCGCCCCGGCGCAGCCGGCATTGGCTCCGCCGCCAGACCCTGCACCGCCGGAAGCGCCTCCGCCACTGCCGCCTCCGGACCTGACGCCGCCTCCGGCGGATCCAACCCCCGTGGCCCCGGCCGAGGAGGCGTGCAGGGACTGGGAAGAACTGAGACTGGCTCGCTACGTGTACAAGAACAACGTGTGGAACAAGGGCACGATCACCGACTACGAGCAGTGCGTCATGCGCCGTGTCGTGGACGGTGAGGATCAGTACGGCTGGCGTTGGAGATGGCCGTACCAAGGCCCGAGCGTCGCCGCGCTGTCGCCGGGCGCCAACTACCACGAACCCGGCCACGAAGTGCGCGCCTATCCGGAGGTCGTCCATGGCAAGGGGCCCTGGGACACGCTCTCGACGATGTCGAACCTTCCCCTGCGGGTGTCGGAGGTCCGGCAGATCCGGGTGGACTACGAGGCCTACCTGGCGGCGGAAGGCGACTACAACCTGGCGTTCTCCATGTGGCTCACTTCAGACACTCCGGGGACTCCGGAAGGCGTATCGCACGAGATCATGATCTGGGTGGACCGCACGGACTGGGCGCCGGGCGGGCCTGAGGAGCACGTGGCCGAGGTCGAGATCGACGGCTCCGAGTACGCGCTGTTCGTTCGGCAAAACGCCAACGACCCCGATGCCCACGCCAGCCTGGTCGGGCAGAAGTACATTGCGTTCGCCAAGTACACGGACCAGTACAGCGGCACCCTCAACCTGGAGAAGTTCCTGGAGTACCTGGTGGAACACGGCCATATTCCTGACGACCACTATGTGAACGACGTAGAACTGGGCAACGAGGTACTGGATGGAAGCTCGGGCGTGTTCTGGCTCAAGTCGTTCGATGTTCAGGTCAGGTAGAGGTCTCGCCTTCCGGAACGATTGGTGTGCTTGTCTGGTACTGGCGCCGATGGGAGCGCCAAATCCCTGCCGCGCAAACTACGGACGGTGCCGGCAGCTGACGACCGGACCCCGCGGGCGCTCCCGTAGCCTGAAGTCCGGGTCGCGCTTTCCCCCCGCATAGGCAGGCCCATCCGCGTATCGGGTGTAGCGCTCCATCTGGTAGGCGAGTTGACCGTGATAGCGCTCCCGGCTGGAGAAATCGCGGCCGCGAGCGAATGGAGCCATCACATGGGAGGTGCTGCTTACATGGAAGAAACCCATCGCGTGACCGACCTCGTGCCGGATGATGGAATCCAGCCAGCAGTAACGACGGGTCGGCGTTGACCGAACCGCATCCAGGCTCAAGCGGATACGCCCGTTGGTCCATCCAATCCGCGCCCGTCCACACAGAATGGAACCATCGTCGTTCCGCTCCCACTGCTCGGGATCGTCGGCGATGCGCACGGCCACGACGGTGATCCAGCCGTCCTCGTCACGATCCGCGCTGCCCTCGGTGATCTCGCCGGTGAAGGGCTCGCCGGTGAGATCGGCGATCGCGGCGGGAATCACCCGCCGGAGCGTACGGATCTGTGAGGACGAGAAGCCTGGCTCGCCGTTCGCCCGCTCGGTTCGGATGTAGATGTTCGGACTCGGATGTGGGAGGACATACAGGGGGCGTTCCTCGAGGGGGAGCGGCCCGGCTCCGTCCCGGTAGTAGTCGGGGCAGGCGTCCTCATCCGGACAATCGAACATGTCGAAGGCGAATGCATCCCAGAACGAGCGCCGGAAGCGGGAGTCGATCGTCGGAGCAGGGTCCTTCGCAGGATCCAGCGTGAAGCTGATGTCGAACTCGTGAACGGTCGCCGTGCGCTCGACGATGATGGAAGCGGCCGGCTCGTAGCCAAGGGCAACCACCTCGACGCGGTAGCCATCACCTTCCAGTCCGTCAACGCGGAAGCGTCCGGAACTGTCCGTGACGTCGCCCCCCTCCACCTCCTCCGTGACCGGATCAATCACGCTCACGACCGCGCCTTCGATGGTTCCGGCGTTCCGCTCCCGAACCGTCCCGCTGATGACCATCGGAGGGACGGCCTCCACCACTACGGGAATGGTGGCGGTGGCCGTGGCAAAGGTGGGGGCGCTCGCCGTTACGGTGACTGCGGTGGTCCCCTCGGCGAGGGCAACCACGGTCACATCAAAGACGCCCGTCCTCACCTGCTCCCCGCTGGCGCTCACCTTCTCGTCCCTGACGGTCACGGAGAACTCGGTATCAATTGCCGATGTCAGCCGGATCTGGAAGCGGGTTTCGTCGCCTACCCGGAGATGCACGTTCTCGGGAACGTCGGTCCAACCGAGCGGAAGGAGTGGTGCTGGTGCCGGTGCCGAAGGCGTGGATGGGCTGTCGCTACAGGCTGTGAAGAGCGCGGCGAGGATCGCCGGAGCTGCGATAGATCGCTTGAGGATGTTCACTTGGCCTTCTGCTTACGACCTGGGGCCGGGCCGTTGCACATGTCTCAGGGGATGAAAGACCCTGCGACTCGCTCCTTTCAGAACCGGCAGGACCCGCAGCGGATGGTACGCCCGCAAATCACAGGTGTAACCAACGATGCGGCGAGGTCCGGCAATAGACGGCGCCGGGTGGTGTTCCCTTCGGCGCCAAGCGACCTGCGCGCGGAGGTCTAACGGGGGCGGAAGGACCTCTCTGAACAACGGGGTGTTGGACTCCTTAGCCGTTGCCATCCTGCTTGGCCCGTCGTTGGCGGTGGCCACCAGGCTCCGGCGCATTCGGCTCATTCCGGGACGGTGACTCGGATCGTTGCGTGCGGGTCCCGTACGTTCGTCCCACCCGTCAGGACCTCGAGCCCGGCCGGGTGCTCGCGCACGGTGTAGTTCGCGCATGGCGGGGTGCCGGGATTCAGGAAGTCGTCGTCCCACAGCTCGATGAGGCCATCGGTGACCGGAACCCACCTGCCGTCGGCGGTCCTCGCCATCGCCCGCCGGAAGGCCGCGCTTCGCACTGCCTGGTCGAGGCACGTCGGGGCGGTGCGGTCGAAGTCCTCCACGAACAGGACCATGTAGTCGAGCCTTGCTTTCTTCCCGTACCGCAGCTTCCCGATGTAACGGCTCACGCCGGACCCCAGATCTGTCACCTCGAGGGCAAACACGCTCACTCCTTCTACGACTTCTTCGGTCATCTGGAAGCGATAGGTCCCGCCCACCACCCACGGATACTCGGCGCGGCATTGCATCCCGGTGCCCTCGTGCCCGAAACGGGCGCAGTCCAACCCTTCCGTCGTCTCAGCCACTGACGCCTCCCTCTCGTCGGCATCCCACAGGGAGAACTGCAACTGCCGTTCGAAGTGGCTTCCTCTCCGTTGCAGCCCGGTGTATCCGAAGTCCCAGTTCAGGGGAGAGTGGTAGGTCCCGACCGGTTCCGTCAGCGGGGTCATCTCGATCGAGTACCCAGTTGCGAGCGGCGTCCGGAGGCGCACGAAGACCTGAGCCCACGGGGGTTTTTCGGGTGTCTCGCTGAGGGTTTCGTACTCGATGACCTTCTCTGCCTCCGCCTCGACGTAACGCAGGGTCAGCTTCCCGAGCCCGGGCAACCCCGGGATCCAGGCCCCGTCCCACCTTCCCTAGCCGGTCCGATCTGCCCTTGGCCGGAAAGACCCACCCCGAACGCTCGTCGGTCGTCCATTGGTAGGCCGTGTCCGTCAGTGGTTCACCCGCAGCTGAGGTGAGCGTCACGGCAATCCTGTCGGGCGCGACCTTTCCGGCTTCGGCGGGCGGAACGACCAGG
>VYAQ01000322.1 GCA_009844885.1 Gemmatimonadota bacterium | reverse complement strand
TTGGGGTTACAACCACCGTCGGGCGGGGGGGCGGCACAAGTAAACTTTAGTCAACTTTCGACCGCGGCCGCCTCGAGGCCGCCGTATATGGGACCCGCTGGCCCGGATCCGGGCCGGGGGGAAACAACGTGTGGGGGTTATTCGTGTGTGTGCGCAACCGCACTTTTCGACCTCGAGGGCCGGGCATGGGACCCGACGGAATACCGCCCAGGGCATAAACGGGGCCGGTCTGTAATGGTTCGATGAAATGAGAAGACCATGACGACGAAGGACGCGATCCGTTACCCGATTGTGTGTGTAGGAAAACCCCCCGACGTTGTACCCCCCGCGGCGGTTTTTCAATGCGGGTCCCCCCGTGGCCGGCCGGTTCGCTCGCGTCGGGCGGCTTCCATATCGTCGAAAATCCATTGCCAGGGATCCACGGCCGCCGCGGATCCGCTCGAAGCGGTTTCGCCGCCGTCCACGTGGGCCGTTATCCCCACGTTTTCCACAGTCGGGGCGGGTTCCGGGCCCTGGGGCGGTTCGACCGCGGCGGCCGTGTCGGTTTCGTCGAGCGTCGGGTCCGGCGGTCCGGCCGGTTCCGGGTCCGGCTGCAGCTGCTGCAGCTCAAGGCCGGTCTGCGTGGCCGTGTCGGTTTCGTCGGGTTCCGGGTCCGGGTCGTTTTCGACGTAGGCGCGGGCGGCTTCGTGCCGGCGTGCTCGATCCGCGGCGCGGGCCATGCCGTCAATCAGTGTCCGGACCTGCTCGATGTAGTCTGGATCCGGGGCGTAAATCCGGACGCGGGGCGTACCTTTAACCGCTCCGTTCGACGCGGGTTTAGGTGTCACAGATACGGCAATTTCCCCATATAAAGCAATTTTTACCGTATCTGTGACACCTTCCCCGGTCTCACTGTCGCGGTTTCCGGTCCGCCCCTGGGCGGTCTGTAACGGCAGGGCCAGGCGTCGAAAAACCCCGGTCACAAAACGGGTCAAATCGGACGGCGGCGGGGGTTCTTCCGGAATCATTGCGCGGTACTGTTCGCGGTCGCGGTCCCACACGATGGCGGCGCGGCCATACCGCCGCGGCAACAATCCGGTTTTCGCCAGGGCCAGGCGGTAACGCATGAGGGCGGCGTATATGGCCCCGGCGTTTCCCTTGTGGACCGCGGGGGCGTCCACGTCAAGGCCCGTCTGTTTCCGGATCTGCTCGAAGACGCCGGCCAGGGCCTGGACGTGCCGGCGGTCGAACAGGGGGGCGTCTGCGCGGTCCGGATCTGCGGCCGTGTTGAACCAGGCGGCGCGGTTCCACAGGACGGCGCGGCCGTGTTCGTGCTCGATCACGTGCAGCTCGCGCAGCTCGTCCACGTCGAAAAACTGCCGGATCCGATGCGCGGCAAGGCGTCTTTCCTGTTCGCGGGTCCTGTGGGGCAGTTTTACCAGGGCGTTGTATTCGTCGGGCGTCATGGGATCGGCCGCCAGGTACTCGGCGCGTCGTTCGTCTCGGGCGGCCTTTTGCGCTTCGGTTCCCTGCTTATCGGCTGGCGCCAGGTCCTGGCGGTGGACGGCGTACCCATGTGCGTCGGCTACGTGCTGAAGTCCGGCGGCGGCCCCCACAAGGTACTTTTCGCGTTCGGCGTCCAGCTCGACGGCCAGGCGGTCGAAGGGGGCAAGGTCGTTGTCGGTCCCCGTCAATTCGTCGGCCGCCAGTTTCATCGCGTCGGCGGTCATGGCGTCGGCGCGGCCGTTCGTGGCCGTGTAGACGTGCAGGTCCTGGACGTACCGGACGCGGGCCAGCGACTGGACAAAGGACGCGGGCGTCAGGCTTATCCCGGCGTAGACGCCATAGACGGCGCGAAAGTGGGGGCCGCCCCTGTGCTCGATGGAAACCCCCGTATTGAGCACGGGCGAACAGGCAACCAGGGCATAACGGCGGGCCTCGGTTTCCGGATCGGCCAGGAAAGCGCGTTGCGCTTTGTTGCCCTTGTTTTCGCGTGTGACGGCCAGGGCCTCGAGGCCGTGGCCCTTCGCCATGTTCGCGACGGCTTCGGCCAGGTCTACCGTTTCCGACGCGAAATACACGGGGCGGCCGGCCAGGGCGTCGCGTATGGCGTCCGCGGCGGCGGCGTTGACGGCCTGGGGGCGTGACGGGGCCGCGTACACGTTCAAGGCTTTCCCGTTCGGTTTGGTATCCATGACCAGGGCGCGGGCCTGTCCGGACACGTGGGCGGCCAGGAAGCGGGCGGCGGCGGGCGTCCAGTCGGCGGACAGGGCGAAGACGGCGCGGGCGCGTTTGAGCATGGCGGCCAGGCGGTCGAAAACGTCCTTGTTGCTGGCGGTCCTGGTATTGCACACGGGCGAACGCATGAAGGCGGCCAGGGCCGGGGCTTCGTCCAGGATCACGACGGCGGCGCGGTCGATCAGCTCCGCCAGGCGGCGGGAAGTGACGGACGGCAGACAGACCACGACCGCGCCGGCGGCGTCGCCGGCGTACTCGCTGGCCGTGTCGCTGTATAGCGGGATGTTCAGCCGGCGGGCCGTGTCGTTCGCCAGGGACACGCGGGGCGTTACGATCACGGCCGTTTCCCCGCGGCGGCGGGCGGCGTCCAGGATCCGGGGGATCAACACGGCCGTTTTCCCGGATGCAAGCGGGGCCTTTAGCATGGTCAGGCCGCCGGCGTCCACGTCCACGGCCGCCAGGCTGTCCAGGGGCTGGGGATCGTACCGCCGCGGCATTTCGACGGCTTCCAGGTGACGGGCGCGGGTGTCGCGCCAGGCGCGGCAAGCGGTCCGGAAAACGGCGTCCGCGTCCAGCGGGTGGAAATACCGGTCCAGGTCCTCGCGTATGTCGCGCAAGGGCCGGGCCGCGCTTCGGGCGTCGCGGACGGACTGCCGGGCCAGCAAGGTCCGCGGGTCGTCTTCGGGGGCGTCGTTCCACGTCCAGCGGCGGCGGTCCGACACGGGTTGACGGTCCAGCATGGCGCGGACCGCCTCGGGTCCGTCCGCGTTCCACACGTCCCAGGCGTCGAAACGGGGGCGCGGGTCCATGTAGACCGGCCGGCCGGTTTCCAGGGCTTTCTTGTGACCCGCGCCGGTCGCGTCCCTGGCGTCAGCCGTCGGGCCTTTCCTGCCGTTCAGCACGTCGCGGGCAATATCGGCGTCGGGTTTATCCCTGGCGTCATTGTCGGCGATGATTACGGCGTCCGGATACTGCGCAGCGGCGGCGGCCAGGTGGCCGGCGTCCCAGGCCATGACCACGGGGCGGCCCGTCGCGTCCTGGCCGGCCCAGGCCGTCGCGTACCCTTCGACGATCACGGGCGGCGCGTCGGGCGCGGTCGTTCCCTCGATCCGGACCGGCGCGGGGGCCTTGCCCGGTATGTAGGCTTTGTATCCGTTCGAGTAGATCCGGCCGGCGGGCTTTCCGTCAGGTCCTGGGATCAACAGGACGGCCGCCCCGGTTTTCGGATCGTGCCACACGCGGGAACCGGCGAAGCCTGGCGGGATCCCCTTTAGTGTCAAATATGGGTGCGGGCCGGGTTTCGATGCGTTAAAGCGGCGCGTCCACAGGGCGCGTTTACGGGCCTTGTCCTGGGCTTCGGCGTCCACAGTCG
>VYAQ01000081.1 GCA_009844885.1 Gemmatimonadota bacterium | reverse complement strand
GTCGGAGCCGCCCGAGCAGGCAGCGAACAGAGCAAGCGGAACGAACGGGAGCAGTCTGCGCATCACACCAGCCTCATGTCGTCGGGGTCCCAATGCACGATCCGGTCTTCGAAGTAGCTGAGGTTGCAGGCCAGCGCCGGGGCGGCGGCACGCATCCCGAAGGCCGCGTCCTCAAGCGCCGGGGGGCCGCCGCGGATCGCCTGGAAGAAGTTGAAGAAGTGGTCGACATGGGCGCCGCGGTAGCCGCGTTCGACCTCGTATCGGGTCTCGGCCGGGGGCAGCATGCGCACCCGTGCGGGGAGGCCGCCTTCACCCGCCGCCGCCTCGGCCATCTTCTCCTGCGAGAAGGCGTCCATGGGGTCGACCGCTACGTTCTTGCGCAGCACAACATCAGTCCACGTCACGTCCATGGCACCCTCGCTCCCGACCAGGCGCAGGAAGGTGCTGCCCGAAGTCCCGTCCACGAAGTTGACGCGCAGCGACAGGTTGAAGCCGGGGTGCGTGTCGGTCTCGGGGTAGTCGAAGACGCCGAGGAGCACGTCCGGCACCTCGCGGCCGTCCTTCCAGTAGCGGAGTCCGCCCGCGGCCTGGATGCGCGTGGGCCCGTGCGAGCTGACGACGAAGTGCAGGCTGGAGAACAGGTGCACGAAGAGGTCGCCTGCGACGCCCGTGCCGTAGTCGCGGTAGTTGCGCCAGCGGAAGATCCGGAGCGGGTCGTAGGGCCGGTCGGGGGCGGGCCCGAGGAAGCGCTTCCAGTCGACGGTGGCCTCGGAGGCGTCGGGCGGAATGGGATACTGCCATGCTCCGATGGGATCGTTGCGGGCCCAGAAGCCCTCGGCGTAGTTGAGCTGGCCGATGGCGCCCGCCTCGTACAGTTCCTTCGCCTTCTCGTTGCCGAGCGAGCTCATGCCCTGGCTGCCCACCTGGAAGACCTGGCCCGATTCGTTCTGCGCACGCATCAGGTCGTGGCCCTCGGCGATATCGTGCACCATCGGCTTCTCGCAGTAGACGGCCTTGCCGGCGCGCAGCGCGTCGACGGAGATCGGCTGGTGCCAGTGGTCGGGCGTGCCGACGATGATGGCGTCGACATCGTCCCGGGCGATCACTTCCTGGTAGTCGCGCGTGGTGAAGATGTCGCCGTGGCGCTCGCGAGCGGCGTCGAGGCGGCCGTCGAAGACGTCGCAGGCGGCGACGAGCTCGACCCCTGGGATGCGGAGCGCGGTGTCGACGTCGGCCATCCCCATGCCGCCCGCGCCGACCACGGCCAGGCCGATGCGGTCGGAGGGCGGGACCTGGCCGGCTGGCCCTTGGCGGGACACGGGCATGTCTCGGCGGGGCAGGGTCCGGCGTCGCGCGCGGGACTCGCCCGACAGGAGCGATGGTACGCCGGCAGCCAGCGCGGACCCGGCCGCGACGGACTTGACGAACTTGCGCCGGCTACTGGCGGCGGGTCGCTCGGGACTGGACTTTCTCTGTTGGCTCATGATGCGAATGGGCTGGAGGTGGGGGTTGGCGGAGCACGTGGCCGGAAACGTAAGCGTCTGCTGATCGGGTCAGCAAAAGGAGGGAGAAGAAATGAAGACCTTGGCCGTACTCCTGCCCCTGCTGGCATTCGGGGCCGCCGGCATCGGGCTCGCTCACTCCGGGCCGGACTTCGACCCCGTGCGGGTCGTCGTCGAGACCTCGATGGGCAGCTTCGAGCTGGATATCGACGTCGACCGGGCTCCCGTGACCGCCAACAACTTCCTCCGCTACGTCGACGGCGGGCTTTACGACGGCGGCACCTTCTTCCGCACCGTTCACGGGGCGAACCAGCCGACGGACTCGATCCGCATCGCGGTGGTGCAGGGTGGCCGCAGTCCTGCGGCGGCCGTGGAGTCCTTCCCGCCGATCCCGCTGGAACGCACCAGCGAAACGGGCATTCTTCACACCGATGGCGCGGTCTCGATGGCACGCGGCGGCCCCGACACGGCCACGCACAGCTTCTTCATCTGCATCGGCGACCAGCCGTCACTCGACTATGGCGGCATGCGCAACCCGGACGGGCAGGGGTTCGCGGCGTTCGGGACGGTGGTCGAGGGGATGGAGGTGGTGCGCGCGATCCACAGGGCCCCGTACGAGGCGCAGCAACTTACGCCGGCGGTGGAGATCGTGAGGGTCTATCGCTCGTCCTCGCCGTAACGGTCGAAGAACGCGTCCGTTCCTGCGGGCAAAAGGAGGCTGTCGGAAATCGCGGCGATCTCTTCGGCTTCCTTCCACGCCTGCTCCAGGATCCAGAGTTCGCCTTCGAGGGCGCGACGTTCCTGTTCTTCGTGGAGAGACATTTCGAGGGCGAGCCGGGTCGGGGCGGGCATGCTGCGGATGACGCCCATGCTGCCGATCCAGTTCTGGTGCTCGCGGCTCGCCACTTCGGTGAGGAAGCGTTCGGGATGACCGGACGACTCGATCTGCTGGACAGCGAGCTTGATGGAGTGCCGCGTGCCACCCTGCTGGTTGATGCGGGGAATCAGTGCGGCGGCTACGCGCCGAGCGTCCTCTCCCCGAAAACCGGCTTTGCGCCTGCCCTTCTTCACCTCGACCATGAATCCCGATGCATCCTCGTCGGGCAGCAGACGCATCGAACGCAGCGCGCGGAGTCTGAACACGGCGACATCATCGGGGTTTACCGGACGGCCATCGGAGTGTTCGGCACCAACACGGACCTTCGCCAGAGGGCGCATATAGCTCCAGGCGATGGCCGCCCAGGTGCCACCTATGACGAGACCGGTGGGAATCGCTATAGGCAACGCGCTGAACCCGAAGCCGAGTCCGAAAAAGCCCACGCTGCTGACCGCGGCCAGACGATACCGTCTCTTGAACTGATTGCCGTAGCGCCAGGCCGCGAACTCTCCGCGCCGCGGCCTGCCGATGCGCACAAGGTCGAGACCCCCGCGGTGGCGTGCGATCCCGATGTTCTCGGTCGACGCCCGCATCGGCGTTGCCCGGAACAGGCGCTCACAGTCCTCCACAGCCTCCCATCGCTCTTCCAGCGGCGTGAGGTTCCAGCGTCGGCACTTCGTGCATACCACCCAGAGCCGACCCTTGGCGGAATCGAAGGCCAGCCGGCGTCCGACCGGGAAGGTCTCCAGCACCTCGTTCGAACCGAGGGACTTCTTGCAGAACATGCAGGTCTTGAACACGATCCGCGCCCTACCGCCCGGGTGGCCCTCCCGGCCACAACGGCGCATCGCCCAACACGAAGTCCCGCCGGTAGTACAGCGTGCCGCGCTTGACCGTGAGCTCCACCGAGCGCAGGCTCTCGGCACCTGCCAGCGGATCCTCGCGCAGGAACATGATGTTGCCGTGTTTGCCGGGCTCGAGCGTGCCGATCGTGTCCTCCAGGCCGAGGGCAACGGCGCCGTGGTAGCTGGCCGCCTTGAGGACGTCCAGCATGGGCATCCCGACTTCTTCGTGCAGCAGGCGTATCTCCTCGTGGAGCGCCGGGAAGAGTGAATCGGGCGGGGTCATGCCGTCGGTGCCCGCCGCGATCATGACGCCGGCCTCGTAGGCCTTCCGCGTCAGGGCCATCGCGTCCGGGGTCTCGCACCGGGGGCGGACGCCGCGGCGGCGGCGGTCGATCGGGGGA
>VYAQ01000172.1 GCA_009844885.1 Gemmatimonadota bacterium | reverse complement strand
CCCCAGACCCCTCCCCCGCCTCGCTTGATGTTGCCTCTCCGGCAAAGCCGCCAGCCGCTCGCTTGCTTGAAGAGGCAAGCGGCTGGCGGCTGGTGAGGGTGGAGCGAAGATGCACCGCTCCCCATCCCGCGCGCTGCAGCGAGCAGGACGGGGAACAGTGCGGGGATGGCGGCCGGAGCCGGGCATCGCTTGCGCACATCCCGCGCCCTTCGCCCGGACGCGGGACGGGTCGGCTAGGTCATGCGGTGACGATCCGCACCGGAGCGGGCTTCCGACCTGTCAGGCTTGACAAAAGACAAGCTTGACACTCCCTGCCCTCGCGCTATGCTCCGATCCCACAGTAGCGCTCCGCACACACTATCCCCGGTGCACGCTGTCGTTGTCGAACCCCGACCGTGCCCGGTAGCGTTACTTGAAAACCCGCTCATCGGCTCTAGGACGGCCGTACAGCGGGTTTTCTTATTCCCCGGTAGGGGAACCCCTGAAAATTGAAGAAGGCCGCGCACGGACGCGCTCTGGCCGCCTCGTCTACGAACGGGCGCACGGGACAGTCATCGTCGTCGCAGCCGATGAATTCTTGGATCTCCGCCTCGCGCTCGCACGGTCCTTCCCCGCACACGGGGCAAATGTCATCCCATTTCATCGAACAAATCTCCCGTCTCGCGGCATCGCGCGAACAGCCGGTCGTGAATGCGCTTCGCCATGGTCGGCGTCCAAGTCGTGCCGCTATGGCCGGTAAGGGCCGCGCCGGGCGTCGGAATGCCGAGCTCGTTGAGCCGCGCCGCAATTTGCGTCGGCCCGAAACGCGCTGTCCGGCATTCCTCGATGACGCCCCGGCACAGTTCGTCATGGTCGCGCTGGCGCTTGGCGTTCGCGGCGTGCGCGGCCCGGCGGTGTTCCTGCGACCACGTCATGGCTAGAGGTCCGAAATCGCCACGCGGACATTGGCGACGGCTTGGCCGAGCTCGGCGAGCCCTTCCTTCGCCTTGTCCCATGCGTCGGCGACCTTGGGATCGGCGTGCAGCTCGCTGGCGGCGGTCTCGAATTTCTGCACCGCGTCGTTGAACTCGTTATAGGCTTCGCCCAAGTGCTTGATCGCGTCGGGCAGGTTCATCGGTTTTTCTCCATTGTGCTAATTTCTACAATCTGGAAGCGCATATCTCATTTGGCCTCGGCGGAGATCGCGCGCGCAACAGTTGAGTAGCGTGCAAAATTACTCCGATTCCGGCCCCCCGCAATGCACGGTGACGCAGTGCAGGTAGACCGTGGGGTTGTACCAGTACTTGCAGCACACCGGACAGTCGCAATGCGCGGGCGGCGTCGCCGCGAAGGGCGGAACGCAGTCCGGCCAGCTATCGTGGCAGGTGGGCCAGTGGAAGCCGCCCACGCCCGGAACCGGGGTGCAGCGCGGCCCGTAGCCGGACAGGCAGTTCGCCACGCATTGCGCCTTTTCCGCCGTCGGGCACTTGTGATTGCAGCGGCTTTCGCACGACTGGCCCAACAGCGCCTGATCGCGCCGCGCCGTCCATTCGCCGTCGCCGTAGATTTGATTGAGGTTCTCCGCCAGGGCGGTGGCCCCGGTTTCCGACAGTTGCAGCGTCACCGGCTTCTGCCCGGTATCGCCGACCGCGCCGAGCGTATAGCGGCCGCCCTGCTGATCGGTTTGCACGATCCACGTCCCGTCCGCGATCGCGAACGACGCGGCGATGACGGCGAGCGCCGCGATGAACAGCGCTCCGATGAAAACCCTCATATCAGTCCTCCGGTTGAAGCAGGCCGCTGGCGGCGGCGGCTTGCGCGATATCCATGCCGCCGCCGACAAGGGACTGGAACGCGCGGGCGCGGCCTTGGATATCGGACGCGAAGAGCGTGTCCCAATCGAGCGAGACGGGCAGGCCGACCCGGGCCGCTTCCGCCGTCACCATGCGGCCGAGCGGCGCGACGGTTCCATGCAGATAGCGCCGCCACGCTTCCCGTTGCGACGTGCCATCGCTGTCTTGGGCGAGCTGCACCGGGTAGCCGCACGCGGCGAGCACGCTTTCGCGGGCGGCGATGAACAGGCGCACGTTGCCTTCCGGGATGTTCGGCCCCATGCGGGCGAGCTCAAAGTCGCGGCGCGGCGCGGCAGACGTGCCTTCGCCCCACGCGGCGCGGGCCGTTTCGATGACCGCGACCCGGCCATTGAGCCCGGCGAGATCGTCCTTGAGCTGCGAGATGTTGGCCGCATCCCCGTCGGCCGGGACGGGCAGCAGGTAGCCGACGATGGCGTTGTTTTCGGTGGCGAGCGAGTTTTCGAGCCGCTGCATCAAGAGCCGGAGCGTCCGCGCCGCGCCGAGCGGCGAGAGGCCGCGCCCGGACGCGGTATCGACGTTCCACCTTGCGTGGAAGACGCGATCGCCGGGCTCGATACGGACCCCGCCGGGGAGCGAGAGCTGATACGCGCCGCGCGGGGTGATTTCGTAGTTGTCGGCGCGGCGCAGTTCCATGCCGACGCGATACCAGACGGCCTCCCCCTGTTCGACAAGCTGGCGGCCGATTTGCGACATGGTCCATGGTCCGAAGGCGGCCGCGCCCGGCCCGTCGACGGCGGCCGCGCTGAAGGCCCGCGAGAGCTGGCCCGACGCGATTTCGAGAGCGGAGACATAGGCGTCGACGAGGTTGTCCGTCGCGGCGTTGACGAGGGCTTGCGTGACGATATCGGAGTAATTCCGGTCTTCGACCGGCGAAGGCCTGGGGCCCTCTTTGTCGCGATTGCGCCAAGGCAGGATGCTGGCCATGTCAGCGCACTCCCGTGAGGGTGACGGTCGCTCGGTCCACCCCGTACGAATTGTAGTTGGGGAGCCGGACTTGGATGTAGTTGCCCGTGTTGCCGAATTTCGCGAACACGTCGTACTGATTGAAGGTGTTGGCAGAGTTCTTACCGCTGTTCGCGGTGCACGCCGTCTCGGCCACCACGTCGCCCGCGAAGATCGCGGACGGAATGCCGGGGAAGAGCGAGCAGCCGGATACGTGCAGCGGTTCGTTGTCGTCGTTGTCGTCGAACCGCGCGACGCGGACGATGAAGAAATTGTAGTCGCCGCGCCGGAAGGCGTCGGTGAGCGCCTTGCACTCTTGCGCCGTCGGGCCGCCGACCGAGCCGTCGCATTCGACCCCGCCCGATGCGCCGCCCCCGGTGAGCGTTGATACGGCCGCGTTCGTCCACGTGACGCTATCGTGATCGGTGATCGGGTGAGAGTGATCCGACGGTGACCATTTGTTCGAGCTTCCGGCCGAGCCGTTGGCGCTATCGGCGGCGGGCGTGTCCGTCGAGCCTTGCGGGATCGTCGGAAGCGCGTGGACGTGATCGGACCGGGCGAGCGTCTGTGCCGTGCCGCTCGCCGCCGTGCCGGGCGGTTTGGGCGCGGCCGAGCTGTAGGGGGTTGCCAGTTCGTAGGCCGCGCCCGCCGCGTTGACGCGGAGATGCTGCAGAGCCCCGGCCGCTGTCGGGGAGGGGATGGACGGGCCGGACGATCCGCCGCCGCCGCCGCTGCTTCGCCAGCGATACAGAGTAATTGCCGGGGTCGACGGCAACGTGTAGCCAGCGAGGATCAGGCAGAAACTGCTTGAAGATAATAAATAACCGGCGTGGGCGTCACTTGTGACG
>VYAQ01000325.1 GCA_009844885.1 Gemmatimonadota bacterium | reverse complement strand
AGTCCGGCAACGGCTTATGTGAATGGTGCCTGTCGCGCACCTGAAATTTAACCCCTGTTTTTCGGCCTTCTGTGTGGCCCCAGGACGCGAAAAGTCGGGTCGGAACGACGCCGAAGGGTCACCGGGTGCCGTTCGCCCGCCAGCGGGGCTCCTGAAGCCCCCTGGGGGCCATCCTGCACCGGGTCCCGGACCTCGCCGAACCGGCCATTTCAGAACCCGTCCATAGCGGGATCGGCCTGCGTTCCGACGTTTTGGGACAGGCGACCGCTGGAGGGGCAGTAGGGGGCCGGGGAGAGGCATCCCGGAGTCCGCCGGAGAGAGACATCCGGAGATCGGCCGCAGCACCAGTGCGCCCCGCCCGCCGGCCCCGATCAGCCCCACGTTTCCGCGGCAAATCCCGGGACACCAGCATGCTCGTATGGGCGGCAATCGTAATCACCCAAGCCACCCTGCCGTTACGTCAGGGTCAAGGGGGGAGTGAATCAAGGCAAGGAATCGTCCAAAGTCAAATGAGACTGCACGATCTGCCATCCTTGCCGGTGGGGCCTAGCTGATCCCATCCGCGCAGAAGAGCGGGAGAATCGTACCAGAATGGCGGGAATCCTAACCTCCACTAGCGGCCATCCCAATGGGGGCTCAATTCAGGGCCGACCGGCCATCCGAGCCAAGGAGGCAGGTAATGGCACTGTTCCTGTGCTGACTGCCCCCTACCGCTCGCCACCGCGCCGGGACGGATTGACCACCCGGCGCCGCCGACCCAGGTTGGGATACCCCGTCCTTCCGGGCGCGGATCGGTCGCGGGCGACGACGGGCGCAAGGGCCGGCACCGGTCGGGAGCACGACACCGCCCAGGCAGGCCGCCCAACCACCGTCCACGACGAATCTCAAGACCCAGCATGAAGGCAAAGGCAACCCGCTTCCTCGACCTCATCGAGGATAAGGTCCAGTATCTCGTGCCGCGGTGGCAGCGCCGCTACGTGTGGGGCGAGACGGAGATCCATCGCCTGATCGACGACATGCTGGCGATCGCGGAAGCCCAGAATCAAGAGCGACCCCATTACGGCGGTACGATGATCACGGTGCAGGAGAGCAGCGCCGGGGGGATGAAGGTCCATCGCGTCGTGGACGGTCAGCAGCGCCTCACCACCGTGAGCATACTGCTCGCCTGCATCGCCGAGACCTTGAACGCCAACGGGATAGGCGGCGAGTTGACCGGCGAAGACATCCGGGACGACCTGCTGATCAATCCGAGGAAACAGGAGGACAGGCGCCGCAAGCTCCGGCTACAGGACGGCGACGAGGATGAATACCGGCGGATCATCGAGGGCGACTCCGCCGGATCTGGAGACGGGCATGTGGCCAGCGCGTGGCGGATCGTCAGGAAGCGCGTGAACGCCGAGAATGTCCAGTCCCTCATCAATGGCCTCCATCGCCTTCGCGTGATCACAATCGGGCTGGACGACCGCGACGACGCGCAGCAGATCTTTGAGAGCCTGAACGCCACCGGCAAGCCGCTGACGGAGGGCGAGAAGGTCAAGAACTGGCTGCTGATGGGCTTGCCGGAGGGAGTCCAGGACACGCTGCACGACGACCACTGGTTGCCCATCGAGGAAGAGCTGGGAGCGCGCCACGATGCGGAGCGGATCGACTTGTTCCTGCGCGACGTGATGCGGTGGTGGACCGGCAGGCTGGTCGCCGGGAACCGGACGTACGATGAATTCCGCAGGTGGGCCATTCGCGAGGGGCTCGACAACGAGGCACGACGTCCTGAACTGTGTAGCAGGCTCGCCAGCCTGGCCGCCCTTTATGGACAGATGACCGGCACCGCTGCCGCTCAGGCCTCGAAAGGAGTCAAGCGCAAGCTCGACCACCTGCGTGCGATGGGGATCGATTCGCACCGTCCCTTCACTCTGCGCCTTCTCTCGGACGCGCAGGAAGCGGGAGAATCCGGTCGAGACCCGACGTGGCTCGTGCATGTCCTCGGTTCGGTCAGCAATTGGATCACCCGCCTATGGCTTGCCGGCCACTCGTTCACCGGGTTGGGCAAGGCGTTCGTCCAACTAGCCAGCCAGAGCAGCCCGGCCGACGAGCCGGACCGCGCGCGGTTCTGGCAGCGGCGAATGGCGGAAGTGAGCGATCAGCGGCGTTCAGTGCCGAGCGACTCCGAAGTGACCGAGGGGATCCGGCGAACGTCCAAGTACGGGGGCAAGGACACCAGGGCCACAAGGGCCGTGCTGTGTGCGATGATGTACTATGAGCAGTGGGACGAGGCACCGTCCTGTGGGAAGCTCACGGTCGAGCACATCATGCCGCAGTCGCTGAGCGAGGCCTGGCGCAACGACCTTGGCGATCAGGCGGAGGGAATTCACGGACGACATCTCCACCGCCTCGGGAATCTGACTCTCTGCGGCGGCAGATGGGGTTCCGCACTGAGCAACCATTCGTTCGAGAAGAAAAAGAAATTGTACGAGAACAGCGCGGTGATGATGACCCGCGAACTAGCCAAACTTCCCAAGTGGGACGAAGCCGCGATCAGGGAACGCGCCGAGGAGTTGGCGAAGACAGCGCTCACCCTATGGCCTTGGACCGGGGGCTCGTAGTGCAGGCCGATGAAATGGGATTCTTGGAACTGCTGGGCGGCAAGGTCCAGTACCACGTGCCCAAGTGGCAGCGTCGCTACTGCTGGAACGCGGCGGACGTGAGGCGGCTGGTCGAAGACTTGGTGTCGATCGCGGCCGCCGCCAACTCGAAGAGGGCGCACTACGGTGGCTCCCTGATCACCTTTTGCCCGCCCGGACAGCCTGCTGGGGTGCCCACTACCGAGCGCGTCGTGGACGGCCAACAGCGGCTAACCACCGTGAGTCTACTCCTAGCCTGCGTGGCCGACCAGATGGATGACGGCGACCAATACGGCGAATGGACCAGGGAAGGTATCCGCGATCTGCTGAGGAACCGGAAGAAGAGGGAGTCCGGGAGGCTGCGGAAGCTCCGTCTTCAGGACGGCGACGAGGACGAGTACGTCCGAATTCTGCGAGGCGAGCCGAAGGGTAAGGGAGCGGTCACGAAAGCTTGGCGAGTGGTACGCGAGTTGGTCGGTGACTACGGCGCCGACACGGTGATGGCCGGGCTGGAGCGCTTCCGGATCGTCAGTCTCGGGGTGGTCGAAAACGACGATCCCCAGCAGATATTCGAGAGCCTGAACGCAACCGGAAAGGCTCTGGAAGAGAGCGAGAAGGTCAAGAACTGGCTGCTCATGGGCTTCTCGGACGCCGAGCAGCAGGAGTTGTACGAGAAGTACTGGCTGAAGATCGAGAAAGAGCTCAAGGCCCAGCATTCCTCGAAACCGGTCGATCTCTTCCTGCGAGATCTGATGCGCTGGCGCACCGGCACGATCACCGCGATCCACCAGACGTACGACGTATTCCGCCGATGGGCGCGTGAGACAGAGTGGGACGACCAAGAGCGTCGTCCGAAATTGTTCCGCGAACTCGCGCACCTCGCCCGCCTCTATGGCATGCTGACCGGCACTGCGGGACCACATCCCGAGGACGCCATCGAGTCCTCGCTTCGGCACCTGCGCGCGATGGGGCTACACACCCACCGACCCTTCACCCTGCGCCTGCTCCATGAGTTGAGCCCTGCGGACGGCGACGCGATCTCGACCGTGGAACAGACCGGGCGGATATTCGAAACGGTCGCCACGTGGATCACCCGTCTCTGGCTCACCGACAGGACGGCCGGCCTCAACACCGCCTTCGCCCGTCTGGCCGCCCGAGGTCCCGTCGATCGGGAGGCCTACTTGGACGACTGGATGAGACGCATCCGCAAACTCGGTCGACAGGATGTGGGCGTGCCCAGCGACGAAGACCTCGTCCGCGGGATCCACACCAAGCACATGTACTACGGCAAGCAAGCTCGGCTAGCGGTGCTATACGCACTGATGGAGGACGAGGACGGGGATGACGCGCCGAGCCGCGCAGCCCTTTGGACCGAGCGCGTGATGCCGTATTGGCTGACCGATGATTGGCGCGAAATGCTCGGTGCCGACGCCGAGGAAAAACACTGGGCATGGCGCTACCGGCTCGCCAACCTGGTTCTCGTCGGCAGTGCCAACGACGCGCCGGGGGAGCACCAGTCGTTCGACGTGAAGAAGGAATGCTACCGGAGGAGCCCGGTCAGCCTGACCAAGCGAGTGGCAGAGCAGCCCTCATGGGACGAGGCTACGCTGGTGCGCAGATCCTCGGAGCTGGCGAAGCGGGCCGTCCGTGTATGGCCGTGGGAACACGGACCAGCGGATCGGTAGAGGCCCGAATCACGGGCGACGATCACGTAAGTGTACCCAGGACTGTACGATCTGTGTTTCTTGCCCTAGGGCCGTGACGGGGATTCCGACATGCGCGAACAGCTGGATGATCGCCATCAAACTGGCGGGGAACGGCGGGCAGCGCGAACGGACCTCCCCGGCACTGAGACGGCCACACGGGATCGCCGGAGGCGGTCAGACTTTGCGTGCATCCCTTGGCGGACCATCAGTCTACACCCCTTGGTGCTTCCTTCGGTAGTCCCGCCGGTCGAGGCACAGGTCGTAGAGCGCTCGGTCTATCCTGATCCAGTCGGTCTTGTTTATCCCCCTGCGGTTCCGGGTTGCAGGGCTTTGGGGGAAGGCGCTCGCGATCTTGATCCAGCGTCGCTGTTCCCGCGCTATGGCCCGGATCTCCTCCGCGACCTCCGAGAGATCCTGATCCTGGCTGAAGACGAGCGCCACGTCGTATTCGCGGCGGTGGGCAAGCGCGATCACATCGAGCGCGATCCGCACGTCGATCCCCTTCTCTTCGCCCGTCAGAACGTAGTGTCGCGTGCCATCGGGCAGATCCACGCGGCGGTTGCGGTATCGGAGGGATCTGCTGTACACGACCACGCCCCGCCGCCCCATGGCCGCGAGTTTGTGGGTCCAGAAGGAGTGCCACCTGGGGTTGTCGCCGACATCGGGGATTCCGGTGTAGAAGCGCACCCGCTTCAGTTCCCATCCCTGCCGCGCGCAAACCTGCTCGGCGAGCGCGGCAACGTCATAGTTGGGGTAGGTATAGCCGAACGCCTCGCGGGCGGCATGGAACAGGTTCTGGCCGTCCACGAAGGCGACCGCGCGCTTGATGGGAGGCTCGCCGCTCATTGACCGATCTGGAAAAAATAACCCCGCCCGAGGCCTCTCGGCGTGTCGGGCGGGGAGCAAGTATACGAAACGATACTACACCGTTGCAGGCAGCCGTCAACCCCGATCATGCCGTGCCGTGGCTGCGGACCCGACCTCCCGACCGACCGAGCGAGCCGGAAGGGCGCACGAAATCGTGTCAGACCGCGTTGCGCCCCCGGCGTCCGTTCGGCTATGATTACGCTCCGTGTCCACCATCCTCCCCACCCTCGCCAATCTGCCGCGTCCTCTCCCGGAGATTCCCTCCAGGGGGAGCGACCACGAGCACCTCCCGCATGTGCTCAAGTTCTCCGGTGGCCGGTCCTCAGCGGCGTTGGCTTTCCTGCTCGCCGAGAGCGGTCTCCTCCGCGCGGAGCGCGGCGATGTGATCCTGTTCGCGAACACTTCGGCCGAACATCCGGCGACCTACGACTTCGCAAGGGAATGTAAGGCACGGCTGGAAAGCGACTTCGGGCTTCCCTTTCTCTGGTTCGAGTTCTGCACGGTGGAGGACGCCCGACGCGGCGTTTACGTCCGGCGTCCCTCCTACCGACTCGTGACGTCCAATCCGGTTGAGAGCGACCCGCGCGGCTACCGGTCACGCGGCGAAGTTTTCGAGGAGATGCTCTCATACCAAGGGATGCTGCCCAACCCCCATTCGAGGTCATGCACGGCCAAGCTGAAGCTCTATCCGTCCCATCAACTGCTCGCCGAGTGGTTTGGCGTGGGTTGGGGTGCGAGGCATGCTGGTCACCATTCGACGCAGCGCTACGTGACGCCTGATCTGGCCTTGGTTCGGTATCGCCGCAGCGGTGGAACCGCATCGGATGAAGCCTACCTGCGGAGAATCGAGTGCTTGACTCGCCAACCCTCCTCTCGACCGGCCCAGCGGTGGCAGGACTACACCGCAGGTCGCGTCAGTCGTCCCATCGGCACGCCTCGCTTGGCCGCGATGTGGGGGAGCGACGCAACGCTCCATGTGACGCTCCTTGGACTGCGTGCGGACGAAGAGGGAAGGGTTCGGAGAATCCTGGAGCGGTCCCTGTTCGCCGAGGGCGCCGGCAGCCGAAGGTGTTCCATTCGCACTCAACCTCCGGGGGAGCGTCCGTGCTTCCCGCTCGTCGATTGGGGATTCGACGAAGGGGCCGTTAGGCGGTTCTGGCACCGACGTAGCTTCGATCTTGAGTTGCCTGCCACGGCGGGCAACTGTGTCTTCTGCTTCATGAAGGGAACCAAAGCGATCGGCGTTAGCGCGAGAGAGGCTGATTCCATGCGAGTGCCCGGTGCTCCCTCCGACATTACGTGGTGGGTGCGGATGGAGCAGAAATACCGACGTGAGGTTCCGGCCCGGAACGGAGGAGGAATGACCAGATTCGGCTTCTTCGGTCTTCGCGGCCCGACGTTCGCAGAACTCGCCGCTGCGGGGGGCAGTGATCGCGACCGCTACGCTCGTGGTGTCCCAGCATGCGACTGCACCGACTAATCGGAGAGCGAGCCCGCTGACGATGGACGGAAACCTGATCTTTGGTTCGGCCAACCAGCCCCAGGGGTTCCTGAACCTGGCCATGGCCAAGTGGGATGGGAACCCGGAGCCCATTGTCCGAGAGATGCTTCAGAACTGCCTCGACGCCGCAGTCGAAGCCAATCGCGCGACGGGCGAAGTGTCGTTTACGATACGGCGAGTCGCGGTTGAGGCGATACCGGGCATCGAGGCGTACCGCGAGCAATTCGAGGGCGCAGTCCGCGAACGGGAGCAGGGCAAACAGGGAGGCGCCGAACGCTTGGTCGTCAAGCGCATTCAGCGGGTCCTCGCGGGACCGGACACCCAGGTCCTGTTTTGCAGGGACAACGGCATAGGGCTAAACGCCGACCGGATGAAGAGGATCCTCACGGAGGGTAACACCGACAAGAGCGAAGCTCGGGCCGGAGCTTTCGGAATCGGTCACCTGACCGCCTTTGCCGCCTCCGACCTCCGCTTCATCCACTACGCCGGCCGCAGCCGCTCCAACGGTAGCCTGGTGGACGTAGCGAGCGCGCACGCGGTGCTGGCCTCCCGAACCGTCGACAGAAACAGCGGCCGGGGGGCGCACGGTTTCTGGCTACTGGGTGACGACCGGACCCTGTTCCACCCGCATCCGTACCCCAACGCGGTGCCCGATCTGCTGCGTTCCGAGATCGAGTGCCTGGAGGACACCGGAAGCGTTGTGGGCGTGATCGGATTCAATGGTTTCCGCAGCGATGAGAAGCCAGTCGATGCGATCTCGCGGGTGGCGGCGAAGAACTTCCTGGTTGCGATATGGAACGGAAGCATGGTCGTTCACATCCGCGACGAGACGACCGCGTCCGAAGAAACGGTTGATCGCGAGAGGCTGGAACTGATCCTCGACCGCGAACGCACCCGCAAACGCGCCGAACAGGGAGGCGGGTGGCTTTCCGGTGAGCAGGCTTATCGGGCATGGCAGACCTTGGAGACCGGACGCAAGCTTCGTTTCGAGGAGGAGGGCGTGGGCGGCTATTTCCGGTCTCTAAGTGACGATGCGAAGCTCCGAACTCGCTCGCGCGTTCAGGTCTTCCGGAACGGCATGTGGATCACGAACGAGGCCGACCGCCTGTTGCCCAGGGACTTCAACGGGTTCAAGCCATTTGACGCGATTCTGGAGCTCGACAGCGGCGCGGTCGGCGATCTGCTTCGCGGGGCCGAGGGCCCCGAGCACCGGGGGCTGGAACGGAGGCGTCTCGGTAGACGGGATAGCCGCAAACTGCTGGACAAGCTCAAGGAACTCGCCGCTCGGCTTCGGGAAGAGGCGGGGCGAGTGGAGCAATCCGAAGAATTCACTCCCACCGGTTTCGCGATGTTTCGTGGTGACGCCGAGAGGGAAGCGGAGAAGGTGCCCCCATATCGCCCCAGGCGAAGTCCAGTTGAGGCGTCGGCCGCCGAAGGGGGGCAAGGAGAAGAGAGCACGCCCCAACCGGACACTGAAGAAGGCGGGTCGGTTGATCGGGAGCCCGGACCCGGGCCGAAGCCAACGAGGCCACGACGGTTTACTCCGAAGCCCGGAAGGAGCATTCGTGGCCGTTGCTCTGTCCGTGCCGTCCCAGACGCGGATGGTCAGCTAAGGAAACTCCGAGTGATGTGGCGGCCCGCGAGCGGGACCAACAGTCGCAACCACCGACTCTCTCAACGTGCCTTCCGCCTCGTCGCCAGCCTTCGCTAGACCGCCAAGCGCCGCTGCGGCAGGACTAACGGCATCGTCCAAGCGGGCGAGCGCGTCGCAGGACGCACGGATACTGCGCGCGACTTCGTCGACGGGTTCTCTTAGGCCGACGGCCGCAGTTGCAGCCCCTTCGACATGCGTCCTGAGACTCTCCACATGGTCGACAATGGCTTCCGCAGTCTGGACGACTGCTCCGGAGTAGCTCTGGAGCGTCTCGACGGTACCGGCGACGGTCCTCGTAGTCTCACTGATGCTCTTGGTTGATTCGTCCAAGTGGCGCGCCAAGTCTTCCATGCGCTCGCCAGCTCGTCGGATCTTGTCCTTCATCTCCCCAGCCGCCTCGTCCAGTTCGCGAACGGCGGTTCCCGAGATCTCGCCGATACCAAGCTGATACATCGAGAACAGGACTCGGCCTGCGAGGCCTACGATGGTCGTCAGCAGGGCGATTCCGAAATTGATAATCACCGTGCCTGTACTGGCCGTCCCCGCGCTCTGAGATCCGAATGCGATGAGGGCGGCCACCAGAGAGCCGAAGGTGAAGAGAAGTCCTTGGTAGTAGATCCCGTCGGCCTTAGTCTCGGGCAGAACGTGTTGATTCCCTCTTGAGGTGATCCCATGTGCCACCATCGCTGCGGAAAGAACCGTCGCCACCACCCATGCAACCCCTGGCCGCGGTTCATCCGCCGTTCCAAAAAACCAGTTTACTAGGATGATCACGACCGCACCGAACCCAACGACGATCGACCATGATCGTCGGTAGTCCGTTCGCGCACGCTCCGCATCCTTGGCGACGCGGGCAGGAGTGCGACTCATCCCTCGATCTCGATCCACGTTAGATGGCCGGCGCCCTGGTCGATGAGGAAGTCCTCCCAAAAGCGCCTCAACGGTCCGATCTGCACCTGGCCCGCACGGCCCCGCCGTTGCACCTGAAGGACGGTAACCTGCACTCGTTCGAGGTCCACGCGTCGTGTGCGGTAGTCGGGATGGCGGGAGAGCGCGCCAAAATCAGGTGGCTCACGAAAGAACGAGAGGTCACGCGAGTGCTGCACCATGTCCGAGACGATCACGAGGTGGCGCAGCATGGTTGACGTTCTGGGCTGAAAGGCGTCAACGGCGGTCGATTGCATTGCCTCGACGATCGGGGAAACCGTGTCGGCGGGCACATCCAAGAGTACATCGAGGCGGCGCCGGAGTGGCGCGATGAAGGCCTCCCTGTATTCGCGCTCCGCAATACTTCGGGTGACCGTTAGATCGAACGATCCGATGCTGTCTGGGTTGAGGGGCGCACAAATCCGGAACACGGGTTCCAGTTGTCCGCGCCCTGCCGTCGCGACTGTGTATACCCGGATCTCGGTGTCCTCGGGAGCGGACTGCAGAAGCTGCTGCAGTCTCGGTACAGCTGAGCGGCGCTGGGTGCTGCTGAGCGCGTCAGAAGGATCGAGTAGGACCGCGAACTGGCCGGCGAATTCACGATCTTCCCGGCATAGGTCGCCGTCGCGTCTAGGTCCGGGTTCCCCTCCAACGACGAGAATCACCGCCATGACCACAGCGACGCCGCCCACCAAGAGCTTCCAGACCAAGTTACCGCTCTCCCTACCTGGTGATTGCGCGCTTCGCAACCTCGCCCTACTCATCTCGAACTTCCGTGATCCGCTTGACTTCCTCACACGCGCTCTTGTAGTTCGCCCGAAGGTCCCGGATCCTCGCCTCCAACTCCCTTTCCTCTCGTTGGCCCCGCTCAACGGCATCAGCCCGCGTGCCTAGGTCGCGCGGCAGCAGTGCAGCAGGCAGATCCCAGCCGGTTGGCGTCCACTCCTTCCGCCAAGACTTCGGATCAGGTGTCGGCCGCCGAGCGTCACGGTTGACGCTGCGGTATCTGTTGATTGCCGCCCGGCAGCTGCGTTCCAACTGGCTAATGGAATCCACGAGACGCCGATGGGCGTCCCGGCTATCGTCGAACGCCTGGCTTGCCCGGTCGAAGACGTTCACGGGGTTGGCGAGACCGTTTCTCTGTGTGGCCTCTGCACGGTCGAAGACATCCTTGAGTTGGCTCAACACCTGAAAACGGAGCGCCTTGCGCCCCTCGTCGGCCTCGCGTCGTTTGCGCTCCAACCCGCCGTAGCCGGGATAGGCGTCGCTCATTCGGAGGAACTCCCAAGCGGCGAACACACACGCCGCAAGGCCGATCAGCATGAGCGCCCAAGAGCGGAATCCTCCCAGTCTGAACCAGCGCGTCGTGAGCAGGCATATAGCCTCAGCATCGCTGTCGGACTCGTTGGGGCCACGATAGCATTCTTGAACAGGGTCGGAGACCGCCGCGACAGGGAACTCTGGTGGCGGCGCCGGATAGTCGCTTGGCAGCGCCTCGCGGTAGTGTGCAACGGCAAGATTCCAGATCAGGGCACCGACGGCGATGACGATAAGGGCCAGTCCGCCTACGAGGCGACGTACTTGGTCGCGATGGATGACATGTCGAGCGGTGAACGCTGCCAGTCCTCCGATAAGAATGACGTTGATAGCGCTGATGAGGACAGCTTGACTCACGCCGCCGATCAAGCCAGTGCCGATCTGCTGCCCGAAAAAGAAGCCGTTCGCGAACGTCTCGATCAATAGCACAACGGCGAGGACTGCCCACGATTTCCACGGATTATCGGGAATCTTCGGGTCGCGCTTCAGCCCATGCTCCCGCTGGAAGTTGGCCAGTTCGTCAATGGCCCCTTGGGTTTCCGAATGGCTGCTCTTGAGATCCTCACGGTGTCTCTCGACGGTGGCGTCAAACTCGGCGCTAGCCTTTTCCAGATCGGCTCCACCCAGACCGGTCGGTTCGGTGGGAATCATGCGCTCGGCGTAGACACGGCTTTCCTTCTGATACGCTTCCAAGGCTTCGGCGACGCTCTGCGTGCAATAGTCGACGACCTCCTGTTCCTTGGGGTCCAGCCCCTCCAGGGTCTCGGGTGGAAGGCGTCGTTTGCCCCTGGATTCTGCAGCCCGGATCAGGTTGAAGCGTTCTACGAGGAACTGCGCATTCGGGATCGTCATCTCTGCGGCTACGCCTCAGCTGAGGTCCCTACAGCAAGTAGGTGACCCCCGTGAACCGAGCCGGGCTGGGCGGGCGCAACGGGCTGCTGAACGTCGCATACCTAACGCGTAGGTCAAGTGGAGAAGGCGCCCGAGGCGGGAGCGGCGGTTTCTTCTCATCCTTGGTTCACTCGGGTAACCCCCAACCGCTGGTGGGGTGGGATCGTCGTAGGATCCACAGGATCACGGGCCGCACGATGATCCGGCGGACGCTCGGGCTGTTGGTAGCGCTGGGCTCTGAGCGTGGCGTAGGCGACTGCTCCCTGTCAAGAGTCTGCTTTCGGTCAAATGGCCGTGAGACAGGAGCCCGTGAAGCGCTCCGTACCGTCAGGGTGCGCCTCCCGCGTCGCGGCCTTCCAGACCATCGGTGGATGTCCGTGCTTAGGAGGCTCCTCGCACGCCGACACAAACGCCGGGGTGAGCCCACCGCCGCCATGTAAGTCTCCCGTTGACCCAGCCCTGCCAACCAAGTGGGACTGCCTTCCCGATCCTGCGTCTTCGCCCCTTCGGCGACGCCCCGCCTCGCGGCGCAGACCCCCGCACCCAAGCCAAGCCTCTCTTTCTCCTTTCACTAGAGCCGCCTGGGTTCTGTCCCCGGTGGGGGCGCCCCATCGGTCGCATTGGCGATGTGATCCGTCAAGGCTAAGACGTCCTAGCACGACCTGGAACGTTCTGGAACAGTAGGTAATTTCCGACGGGTTGACTTGCTGGCGAGGGGCTCTCCAGCGTTCGGGCATGGAGACGCCGAACACCATTTCGACCACGCGGGTCCGCACTCCCCGATGGACACCTCCGTACCGTCTTCCACGGCATTCGCCGTGAAGCTCCCGATCTTAACCGTGCGGACGGTTCGGCCCCCGGAAGCTCTCGACATAAGCCGGGATCGGCCTTTGCTGCCTTCGGCTCCGGAGGCTGGATTGAAACCCATGACGGATGAGACTCGTAGAGTGCCGCCCTTCGGGTCACCGAAGGGTGAAGGGCGGCACGACCAAGCATCGAAGCGAAGCACCGGAGGAGTCGCAAGTAGTCAGGTTGATCCACCCCAAGGCGGAAGCGGTGCCGGTGGCCATCGGCATCGGCGCTGGCGGGATCATTCGCCGCTCGGCCTTCTGGAGTGCATGGACGGCCCAGCACCGCTGGCCTCCGTTCCACCGCCAGCCGCGCTTCGCGAGGTCCGTCTGAACGGGCTCCCCGAAGCGCTCGCGGAGGTGCGCCGCCACCGTATTGGCGGCAAGCGACAACGGGTGTCGGACGCGGCGCCCACGGGCCTGTCGAACGCCCGTTTCGTGTTTGCGCCAGCGTACTCCGCAAGATGCATGGAACTTGCAAATGCTTGCAAACGAGCAACTTGGGAGTTTCGTGGAGCGAATTCCCGCCGAATGATTCCCGCTGGTCGGGATTTCAGCCGCGAACCCTTCTGCGGCCTTCCAGCGCCGTCCTGAGTTGTCCGGGGTCCGGCCTCTGATAGCACCTGAGCACCGTCTGGGCATCCTTCCACCCGCCAAGCTCACAGAGGACCTTGAGCGGAAGGTCCATCAGGTCGCTGGCGAACTTTCGCCTCAGCGAGTGCCAGCCGCGCCGGGGCTTGGGTTCCAGTCCCGCGAGCGTCTGGGCCTTCTTCCACCACTGAAAGGCGGAAACACGGTGCGCGCACCGCGTCGCTTCCCTCGACGAGGGCAGCACCGGAGCATTACCACTCCCGTCGCCCATTCGCCGCGCCTCTTCCAAGGCGGCGAGGGCCTCGTCGGTAAGCGGAGTAACGTGCTCGTATCCGGTCTTTTCGTGTTCCGCCCGCCACCGCACCTCGCGGCCCTCGAAGTCGATATCCGGCCACCTCAGGTTGCGGATGGCCCCGATTCGGTGCCCGGTCTCGTGGGCGAGCACCAAGGCGACGTGGAACCGCCACCCGACCTGCCGGGACACCTTCAGCATCGCCCGGTATTCGTCCTCGGTCAGGACCACCCGGGCGGGGTTCTTCTCCCTGGGCTTCCTCAAGCCCTTCAGCGGGTTCCTGTCGAGGAGCGGGCGGCCCTGCTCGTCCTTCGACCTCTCGGCCCAGTTGAAGACCGCCACGAGGAACGTCAGGTCCCACTCGATCGTCCGGTTGCCCACCGGCTGGCCCGACAGGCCAGCCCTGCCCGCCCGCCGTGCTTGGATGAATCGGTCCCAATCGCGCTGGGAGAAGGTGGTGGGGTCCCGGTCCCGTCCGAAGAACTTGAGGAACATCGCGGTCGCGACCCTGTCGCGTTCGCGGGTCCGCTTCCCCTTCGTCGGGGTGACCTCTTCACCGTAGATGTCAAAGAGCGAGCCCAGCGTGAGCGGCTCGGGCTCGGCTTCCGCCTTGCCGTTCAGGTCCGGGCTCGCGAACCCCGCGGCGAACTCGTCCGCCTGCTTCTTCGCTCGGGTCCAATCCCGGTGCCGGAGCGAACGGGTACGCCTTCGCCCGTTCTCTCGCCACTCCATCTGGTACAGGCCGGTCTTCGGGTCCGGGAAGATCCTCACCCGGTTCCGGCCCCATTCTCCGGCGCTGTACGAGCGCCGATTTCGTTTCGTGCGTGCCATCGTTCGATTCCTCTCGATTCGATGGACTGCACGATCCGCCTATCGGAAAACTCGCAGGGAAGCGGCTTGCCCGCCAGTTGCGCGGGCTGCGGTCCCGATGACGGCGAGCGTCGTGTTCCCCGTTGGCGAAACCCCTTCCCGGAGGTCGCTCCGGCCACGGCCGCAGGTTCCGGCACGGCGCAGCCGTCCGGGAGGCCGTGGCCCAACCCGAAGCCGTCCGGCGACTTGCGGACTTCCCGATTCGCACGCCCGAGTGCGGTTTCCCTGCACAAGCACCCGATGTCAATGTGCGCTTCCGGATCGGCAACGGGCTCCGCCGAAAGGAGCTTGAATCCGGGCTCCAGAGACGCCGGTCGGAACAGACCATCGGTCATCCCTTCGGGACGCGCCGATACGAAGCAGATCCTCATATCGATGAGTTGGTGGCGACAGCGGTTGAGGCCGTCCTCGACCGCACCCTCATCCATGCCCCGGAGGGCGTTCTCGAATCGCTCGATCCCGCGCCGGACGGCTGCGAGGGTCACGGCGAGTATCCGCTGTCGTCGAGTATCTTCCGGGCCGACAGACGAAACAGATCGATGAGCGCATCCGGGCCGTGCCTGGCCATGTATGCTTCCGAGATTCTGTATCCGAGGAAGTAGCCCACCCTTGGCGGTCCTTCGGGATGCAGTCGGCGGTCTGACCGCTGGTATTGATCGATGATGGCACTACTGGTCTCTTCGAGTTGTTCACGGGCGATGCGCCAAAGCTCCGATTCGTGGGCGACGGCCCAGTCCCATTCGGACTGGGAATACCCCAGAACCTCAGCGTCGCTCAACTCGTAGCGCCAATAGACTCTCTTGAAGTAGTCCGCCATCCCTTCGGTCACTATGACATTCAATACGGTCCATGCGTCGGGTTCGGACGCGTAGCCGCGGAGCACGTGCGCAACCTCGTGCGAAACCACGCGGCGCATGTCCTCGGTGTCGAAATCATCGCCGTATCCGAGGGCGAAGAAATCCACTAGCATCCGGCCATCAGACAACCCCCCCATGTTGGCGTAGCCGGGGCCATACACAAGGTACCATTCGGCGCAGCCGCGAAGTCCCGTGATCTCCTCGCTGCGGGCCGTGGCGTCGGCTATCATACGAAAGAAGTCGGTTCGAGTCGGGTTGGTCCTGGCGGGATGGCCCGCGAGATCGAAGCGGCGTCGCACCCACCCGTCGAAACCGGGGCCGAGGTATCCATCCCAGAAGTCGGAATACGGGGTGTAGACGCTGTCTCGGAGCATCTCCACCCGATCTGCGACCGCCCCGCGAGCGGTGAGATGAACGGCTCTGACCTGCGCCTTCCACACGTTGTGGACCTGGACGCAGCCATCCATTGCGGTTTCATACAGCGCGGGTTTCGCCTCAACCGCCTCGAAGAGCTCCGGCAACCCTTCGGGTGGCACATGAGGCGACCTCCCGCACGCCCATCCCAGAAGGACCGCGCCAACCATGAAGATCCGCCTCTGGTATCGCATCGTGTCCGGTTGGGCTACCCTTCCTGTGGGATAGCCATGAGGATGAGTTGTTCGTCAGGCGGGACCATCCGGTCCTTTTGGACAAGTCGGCAGGGTGGATTACTTTACCGAGCTTGAGGCCATTCCGCCATGCGACACGGCGATCACACTTCTCAGGGAGGTCGCAGATGACGAAAGCCGACCTCGTTGAGCAGGTCGTGGACGCGCTCGGGCGACGAGTCACCAAGCGAGACTGCGGGTTGGTGATCGACGCCTTTCTGGACGCCGTGAAGGAAGCGCTCGCGAGTGGGAACGGCATCGAACTCCGTGGATTCGATACCTTCAAGGTGCGCCACCGCAGGAAGCGCATGGGCCGCAACCCCAAGACCGGTAAACCCGTCGAGGTTCCAGCCCGCAACGTACCCGTCTTCCAGCCTTCGTCACTCCTCCGTGAGCGCGTAGACCGAAGGTAGAGGCTGGACGGGCTGCGCTCGCCCATCGGCGGGCGGAGCGGCTCTGCGGGCTCCGATGGGCGCGCTGGAGCGGTTTTCGGGGGCTCTACGGGCCGCAGGAGCGCCCACAATCGACGATCTCCGGTCTCCGAGGGGTACGGGGTAGGGGAAAATCGGTGCGCGGCAGAGAGCGCCGCCGTCACCCGAATCATGGTCGGCGGCCGAGCGCTCCCTTCCGTTCGTGTCGTTGGCGGCCACGAGGCCGGGGAGCTGGCCCGCGACGGCCCGCCCGAGGCTGTTCCGGGCGGTGCCCGGAGAGGCGTTTTGAGGGGCGTCCCAAGGCTGGCTTGTCGCATGTTAAGGGAGACAAGCCAGCCTACCCTGTACCCCTGATGTACACATTCGAGCGTG
>VYAQ01000199.1 GCA_009844885.1 Gemmatimonadota bacterium | reverse complement strand
CACCGGCTACGCCCTGCGACCACATGACCGTCACCGTGCCGTTGTACACCACGGAATCGGCACCCGTACCCACGTCACGCGAGCCCATGACGTTCAGCGGCATCATGTTGCCTGTCGCCTCGATCGTGCCGATCGCCGTGCTTTCGCCGGCGTCGCCGAATACGGTCTGGCTTCCGAAGTCGTATCCAGCCTTCGCAGCCGTGATCGTGATCCTGCCGGCCGGCACGCTCACACTGAAGCGGCCGCGACGATCCGAAGTATCCGAATCGGTGGCGCCGTCTTCATGCGTGGCCGTTACCGTCGCGCCTTCCAGCACGTCTCCGTTCGCCATCACCGTACCCGTGATTGTCGTGTACGAGGAGCCGGTGAAGTCGACTCCCTCCACCGAATCGGCGTTGAGCACGACCATGCGGTCAGCTGGATCGAAGGTGTAGCCGGTCTTCGTCGGTGTCACCGTTCCGGTACCGCCGGACTCCATGATCGCAGTGTACTGGCCGCTGGAATTCGTCGTGACGTAGGTCCTTCCGCCAACGGTCCTTCCGTTGAGCATGTCGCCAGCACCGGTAACCGTGACCTGGACGCCCGAGATTCCGACGGTGTTCCCGTCTTCGTCCTTCTGGGTATCCGTGATCGTACCGGTGATCGTGGTGGATGTAGCCCGTCTGGTCACGGCAACGTCGTAGTCGGTCGTGTCCGTGTTGTCGCTGGCGACAACCCTGATCTCGATATCGGTCGTTCCGACGGGGAGATTGATCTGGTGCCCCGCCGTAGTGGCGTCGGCGTCACCCGGATAGATCTCCGTCACCCTGGCTCCGCCGCCCGCTGTCGCGGTCACGGTGGTCACGCCGGTCGAGTTGCCGACCGTGGCGGTGTAGTCCGTGTGGGCACTGCGGAATCCGCTCATCCCGCGTCCGCACGGCTGACTGCCGCGACACAGCGACACGCCGCTCAGGCTCAGCGAACTGAGCAGAGAGTAGTTCTCCACCTCTGTCCCGACGAGGTCGTTGAGCGCCTTGCCGTCGTTCGGCACGTTGACGCCGGTGGTGTCGGTGAAGGTGTAGCCGGCCTTCGCCGCCGATACGCCGTACTGGCCGTAGCGCACGCTGAGGGTGTAGGACCCTGTGTTGGCGGTCGTCGTCATGGTATCCATGGCGGTGCCGCCGACCTGCTGTGCGGTTACCAGCACGCCGCCGATCGGGTTGTTGTCTCCGTCGACCACCCGGCCGTGGATCCTTCCGTTATCGAACGCGGTGAAGTTGATTCCGGAGATGGTCGCTCCGGCCACGGCCCCGACCGTGTGCTGATCCGGCGAGAAGAACATGTCGTCCTTCGACACGGTGACGGTGGCAGATGCGCCACCATCCTTCGCGCGGACGCGCACCGAGAAGTCGCCGTTGCTGTTCGTGACGTAGATGTTGTTCCGCGTGAGTCTGGAACTCGACCTCGCGTTCGGGTTGAGCGGCGCTCTGCCGTCCACCCAGACCCGCACGCTGCCAACACCGGCGCCGCCGTCGGAATGAGTCACCCGGCCGCTGATCATGGTGACCTCGGCCGCGTCCTCGATCTCGACATCGATCCGCCTCGGCGTGTTCGCGGCAAAGGAACCGAGGTCGGTTGTCTCCTCGCTTCCTTCCTCCGCGGTCGTCACGACGATCACGTTCCTATGCGTGGTCCGCGATCCGGGCGCGCGGTAGTTCCTGGACCCGAAGCCCTCCGCGACGTAGCGGCCCTGCGAGTCGGTGGTGACCGACACGCCGTTCACGTTCACGGTGACGCCCGCCAAGCGGCGGTTGTCGGCGTCGGACACGGTGCCGTAGGCGTACCCCGTCTTCGGCGTCACGTCGATGTTCAGCGTCGAGTCGAGGGGATTGAGGCGCGCGGCAAGGTCGTTGGTCGGCGAATCGAGGGGACCCCTCTGCGCTATCCATCCGTCCGGGGCCGTTACCTTGTAGACGCCTGCCGGCATGTGGCCGAAATCGAACTTCAGGCTGCCGGCGGTCTTGGCGGTGAAGGATTCGTCTTCCATGGCGAGGTTCTCGCCAGCGACCGGATCCATGCTGACCGTGAGGCCCTTCACGCCCGCCTTGCTGTTCGCCGTAGCGAAGTCATCTGAGGACTTGTTGCGCACATACTTCCACGCCTGTCCGTCGACCGCGAAGGTCTCGACGAAGGCGAAGGTGCTGCACTCGCCGTGGCGCTGGTTGCCCTCATCGGACATCAGCGGGCAGAGATCCACCGTGTGGTGGAACCCGCCGTGCGCGCCGAACGCGCCGCCCGTGATGCCGTTGGCGTCCCGGTCGACATACGCGGCGATCTCGTCGCTGTGCCCGTTCTTGTCCAGCAGGTGGTTGGTGTTGGCGATGTCGTTGCCGTCGTCGTCCTTGCCCAGCGTCGCCACTTCGTCCGCGGACACGATGACGTTGGCGGCCGCCGGCACGTTCCAGAACTGGTGCACGCCGCCCCGGGCGCTGCTCTTGACGCTGTCCATCGCCTCGAAGTTGTTGGCGCGTCCGTTGGCACCGATGTGCTCGATGTCGACATCGATGATGCCGCCCATGCGGACGTCGCCGCCCAGGACGTTGCCTGTGTAGCCCATGACCTGGTCGTTCTCCTGGTGGACGTAGACCCGAAGCCTCTGGGTCGTGTACGTCACCTCGAGCGTACCGGCGTCCGTGGACGTGCCGGACAGGGAGAGACCGTCGTGGGTGTGCATGACCGTGGTGCTCGTGTACCTCTCGCCGCCGTCGCCGGTCAGCGTGTCGTTGGACTGAGCCATCCAGCTGGCCATCTCGACCTTATAGCTCTTCGGCAGGTCGCCGGCGGCTACACTCTCGGAGAACATCGCCGAGCCGTCCGCGCCGAGCTTCGTCGGGGCGCCGTCAACCGCGTCGTCACCGGACGTGACGCTGATGGCCCAGCCGCCGAGCGCGTTGCCGCCACCCATGTCGGTCATGATCGTGGCGCCGTCGAAGGAGAAGCTGGCCATCGTGTTGACGATGTCCTCGTCGTTGGAATCCGCGTGCGTCGTCATCTGCGCATTCCACATCACGGCCTGCATCGCGCCGGATGTCTGGTAGCTGCCCGCAGGGGCCGCGACCGACGCATAGACCGTGTGGTTGGCCGCCGCCGAACGCGCGATGCGCAACGACGCCATGCCGTCGTCGCCGGTCTCGGCGTCGCCGATCTTCTGCTCACCGGCCAGATCCGAGAAGAACGACACCGTGGCACCGGGCAGCGCCGCGCCCATGGCGGCACCGCGCTTCAGGTTGACCGAGAAGCCGACCGTCGTGTGCGTGATGTCGAACGGGATGTTCTGCATCTCCGAGTCGCCGACGCCGAGGTTGAACTCGTAGCCCTCCGCGGGTCCGCCGTAGGCGTAGTCCGGGCCCGCCGCGGCAGCGTTGGCCACCACCAGCTGGTACGGGCCGGCGCGCAGCTCGCCGAACGAGAACGAGCCGTCCGGGCCCGTGGCGCCGATCGTGCGGTCCAGGATCCCCGGACCCACCAGTGCCAGCGCGATTCCGGGCGCCATCAGCGCATTTTCGCCCTCGTCGTACGAGTCGTTCTTGCCCGCCTCGTCCACGTAGACCTTCCCGGAGATCATCGCCGTGCGGGCGTGCGTCCCCATGAAGTTGACGATCTGCGTGTCGTCGTCGCCGAGCGTCACGTCCA
>VYAQ01000268.1 GCA_009844885.1 Gemmatimonadota bacterium | reverse complement strand
CAACCTCACCTCCCCACCACCCCCCCACCGCATACGGCACATTTAACTCGTCCTCGATCACTGTGTAGATGCTGCCGTGCCGAACCCAGAGCGGACGGTACGGTTCTGGCGCGAACCCTAGGCGGATGGAGCCCAGGTAGTCGCCGTCGTCGGAGAAAAGGTCGAAGAACGGCGGGGCGTTGGCCGGGACAGCCCGTTCACCCAGAGCCGGCCTTCGTCGTGCATGAATGCGTCCTCGAGGACTGGTTTGAAGTCCGGTATGAGGGTGGCCACAGCCTCGGCGGCGCGCAGTTCATCCGGTTGGCGTTCGACTAAGCGGTGTCGTTTCCGAATCACATGCGATCTCCGAGCCACAGGCATATCTTGTTGCCGACGGGGTGGTGACCGACTCAATTGTCGGCGTGGCTGAGCAGACTCTCTTTCTCAGCCGGCTCATGTCAGTCCGACGTCAGAATGATTGCTGGGGGACAGCCGCTTTGGATGAAGTGACAGAATAGTGAATGATCGCCGCCATGTGCTCGCGATGCCCATCCTCCTGGGTCTGCTAGTCGTATTCGCCGACGGCACTGCCGGCCAGAATCCCGGACCCGATCTGATCCTCCGCGATAGCGTCGTGCTGGAGGAGACGGTAGATCACTACATCGGGAACCCACTGGCGCTGTTCGTCGCAGCCGATGGTTCACTGCTGGTTTCCGACGGGTTCGCCGAAACGGTCCTGCGCTACGACGCAACGGGTCGATTGACGGGGCACTTGGGGGGACGGGGAAGCGGGCCCGGGGAGTTCCTGCATTTGGGCAGTGTAGGCTTTGTCACAGAATCCGTCGCGGGGTTCCTGGACGAAACCGGCAGGCTGGAACTCTTCGACCCGATGACCGGTGCTCACCACGGCCGCGTGAGGGTGGATGTCAACAACCGGCCGTCGTCCTTTGCGGTCTCGGGTGACTCGCTCTGGTTTGTGGGAAACAATCGGGTCTCGTCGGCATCCCATGGGGTGATCGCCATCGCAGACCTGATGGACGCAGTCGGTCTCCTTGAGCAAGCGCCGCCAATCGTGCTGGACCGTGGGACGGTGCCTGCACCTTATAGAGAGCGACATGCCTTGGCGGGATCGCTGTCCATCGGTTTCCTCGACGTGGGGGACCGTGATTTGGTGCTGGGGTTTACCGGAAGCCCCTTCGTGATTCGGATCGCTCACGAAGGTGCGGTCACCGATACGGTCTGGATCGGAAAGGGGCTGCGGCGCGGCGAACCGGATGAAGCTGAGTTTCTCGAAGTCATGCGCGGCAAGCAGCCGGATAGTCAACAGGACTTGCGGTCATGGATTTTCGACTTCTTTACGTCCTCGTCGCTGGTTCGCGAGTTGTCGCGGGACGGTGCCGGGAACGTCTACACGCTTCACCAGGAGAGTGACCGCGACGAAGACGGCACCATGACCAGTGCCAAGCTCTACGCAGCCGTGTCCCGTTTCGACGGTGATCGCGGCTGCGGCGACACCCTGATCCCCACCTCCGATGTCGGAGTGCCGATGCCGTTTCTGCAGGGAAGCACTCTGTGGGTCCTGGACCGACGGCTGCGGGCAGACGGGGCGACCAGCATAACAACGGTCGTGCGACGATTCACCATCGACGCGGACCGTTGCACGGGTACAGTACGATGAGGGCGCTGTTCGCAGGTGTACTCGCGATCGTGGTTTCGGTCGGCCGCGCGGACGGGCAGAGCGGTACGATTGCCTACGCCAGCCGCGTGTCGCTGGATGTAGAGCTGCCCTGGGAACTGGCTGAAGTACCCACAGTGCTGGAAGCTTGGGGCAGCGCGCCGTTCCTGCTCCACTTCACTCCGTCGCGATCGCTGATGGTTAGGGGTAGGTGGAACAGAGGCCGCGGGGTTGTTCCCGCCAGGTTTCGTGCCACCGGAGCCAACCTGAACGCCTTGGGCCGAGCGCTCGAAGCGTGGTACGCGGTCACGCCAAGCCGCTTCTTACAGGCTTATGTCGAGGAGGAAGGGTCCTCGGGAGTCAAGGTGCTGGAGCTTGGTGGGGAACGCTATCGCGTCCCTGCGGAGGTCACTCCGGTAGCGTGGAGGATCACCGAGCAGCACGGGGAGCATCTGGGACACCAAGTGATCCGGGCGGTTGGTGAGGCTGCAGACCACCGGGTTGAGGCGTGGTTCGCGCCGGACATTCCGGTATCGTTTGGCCCGGCCCTTTACGGTGGGCTTCCGGGGATGATTCTGGCGCTTTCGGTGAATGACGGAGTAACGACCTACATGGCGACCGAGGTCGTGTTGGAGGCGGTGGAAGATGGATTGATCCAGGTGCCTGAAGACGGTCAGGCGACATCGCCGGAAGTGTATCGGTCGTACGTGAGTTCCTTTGCCATGGAGGTCATATCCAGCTTTCGCGATATGACTCGCTGGTACCCGGAAGTGGAATGTCTGGTCGGATGGCGAGACGCCTTGGTGCAGTGCAAACGGGTTCGGCCTGGAATCTGACATCGGGCCTCTCCGAGGTCTATCCTGTGTTCGTGACTTCCGTTCTGGTTATCCCAATCAGTCCCCTTACGACCCACTCTCGTCCGTCACCGCGCATTTGAGAACACCCACGTCGGCGTCCACCGCCTCCCTCAGTGCTTCACCTCCCCACCGCCCCCCTCACCACATACGGCACATCCAGCTCGTCCTCGATCACCGCGTAGATGTTGCCGTGCTGCACCCAGAGCGGACGGTACGGTGCTGGGGCGAAACCAAGGCGAATGGAGCCCAGGTAGTCGCCGTCGTCGGAGAAGAGGTCGAAGAACGGCGGAGCGTCGGCCGGGACGGCCCGTTTCACCCAGAGCCGGCCTTCGTCGTCCATGAACATGTCCTCGGGGACTGGTTTGAAGTCCGGCATGAGGGCGGCCACAGCCTCGGCGGCGCGCAGTTCCTCCGGTCGGCGGTCGACGATTCCCTGGATGTAGGAGGACCGGTCTTCCGACGTCACGGGGACGCGCGGCAACGACGCTTCGATCACCATGAGCGTGTCTCCGCCCTCGCCGCGGCGAGCCAGCCGGTATGAACCGGTGTTCGCGCTCCAGAACCCTCCGGACGGGTTCACGACCGCGATGCCGGATACCTCAACGACCGAAAGGACTCCTCGTAGGGACCTGTCTCCTCGTCCACCAACTCCTCGTCGTCAGCGTGCTCGTCCTGCCTCCAGTAGCGCCCCTGCCGGTCGAACGTGCCGTCCCAGATGTACCCGTAGCTGCGGATCGGCTTGCTGAATCGGCGAAGCTCCTCGCCCTGGGGGTCCACCCCGACGACCGCCCATTGCCCGTGATCGTTGACCCACAGCAGGGTGTCCCCCGAAAGAACGATCCCGTTGGCCTCCCTGACCTCGCCCGGGCCCTCTCCCTGCCGCACGATCGTTCGGAGGAACTCACCGTCCGGACTGAAGACACGAACCTCGATCGCCTGGTAGTCCAGCACGAAGATCGTGCCGTCGCTTGCAGCCTGAACACCGCGGATGTCGCCGAAGATGAAGTTGGGGTCGTCCCCTCCGCGGGTTCCCAGCCGCAGGTCCACGTGCGCCTCCGCGACTTCCGGACCGACGTGGTCGATGGCGGGGAGGGCCGGGTAGCGGACGAGAAGCGCTCCGTTGGGGAGAGTCTCGCGCGTGGGGGTGGCGGCGGGCGGGCTGGCGTCACAG
>VYAQ01000320.1:2505-3710 GCA_009844885.1 Gemmatimonadota bacterium | reverse complement strand
GTCCCACCCCCGGACAACCCAGCCAAAACCGCAATCCAAGTGCAATCTCACTGCAATTTCACTGCAATCCAGGGGGAAGGAGCCCTTGCGCCCCACTGCTTGCGATTCACGTCCGGTAGGCGGCACGAAGTCCAGCCCAGGACTGGAGATCCGGCCCCGATTGCACTCTGCAATCGTGTCTGGATTCCTGTACACGCCCCCGACTGCAATCGAGGGCCTCAGGGTGTCCGCACAGCACCAAGGTGTCGCGGGCAACACTCCCGTCCGGCTCCGATCAATCACTTGCTGTACCGACGCCCGCGCCCTACTCAACTCCGAACTAGTGCACTACATAGAGAGGATAGCCGACGGAAAGCGGGGCCGAACGATGACCAGATGAGGACGAGCAACCACGCATCGTTGCGGCTTCCGCGACCACCATGAACGGACATGAAGATGAGATTCAACCCACTCAAACTGATCAAGCGCCACCGGCCGAAGGGGCCGGCGCTGCTCGTAGTGACTCCACCGCGCACCGGCGAGCGCACCCTGCTCGGGGTCGAGAACCTGCTCCAGTCGATCGCCGCGCCCGAGCCGTTCGCGCTCGAACTTGCCGGTCAGGCCTCGGGCGTCAGCCTGCTCGCACGCTGCTCGGGCGACGACGTAGTCCGCGCTCAGATCGCGGCCCACTACCCCCAGGCCCGGGTGCAGGAGCTGGAGCCGGCCGCGGACCCGCTGCGGCTGGGTGAGGAGGAACAGGCCTGGTCGATCACGCTCCGGCCCTCCGGCCCTCCGTACGCGCCGCTGCGAGCCTTCCGCGACCGCGACCTGCTCGACCCGGGCTCCGACCCGCTCTTGGCCCTGGTCGGCGCCCTGGGCCGGGCCGGGGCGGGCGAACGCCTCGTGGCTCGGCTGCGGCTGCGTGCGCTGAGACCGGACTGGTCCCAGCGCTACCTTGCCCAGGCGTTCGAGCGCGAGGAGCGTACCCAAGTCCGTAGCGAGGCTCCGGCTGGAACCCAGCGGGGAGGCCTCGATCCCCTGGCGCTGACCGTGATCGCCCTCGTTTTCGGCGGTGGGGCCCTGGGGCTCAAGTGGATTGAGGCGGGCGAGATTGCGAACGTCGTCGGACTCGGTCTCGGCGTCGTCGCCGCCCTCGCCGGGTTCACCTGGCTCAAGATGCGCTGGAACCGCGGCCGCAACCGCGTCCTCGACCCCGTGCTGGTGCG
>VYAQ01000320.1:0-2495 GCA_009844885.1 Gemmatimonadota bacterium | reverse complement strand
CGCCTTCCAGGCCGATATCGAAGTGGTGGCGATCCTGCCCGATGGCGCCGGCCGCGGACGGGCGCAGGAGCTGCTGGAGCCGGTCGCGGCCGCCTACCGGCGCTACGACCATCCTGCCGGGGCCCGCTTCGAGGCCGGCAAGCCTCAGCGCTGGTTGCCGCAGACTCCGCCCTTGGCGCCCTCAGTCCCGGGCTGGTTCCGCTCGCCCTCGGTGCTCGGCGTGCGCGAGCTCGCGGCTCTCTGGCATCCGCCCGGCGCGGGCGACGAGTCCTACGAGGTTGGACGCTCGGGAGCCAAGGCGCTGCCGCCGCCGCACGAGCAGCTGCGGGAGGGCGCGCACGTCGGCGAGGCGGTCAGCGGACTGGCGCGGCCGATCCGCTTCCCGCCCGACCTGATGCGCCGCCACCACCTCTACGTGGCCCGCACCCGGATGGGCAAGTCCACCCTGATGCGCCACCTGGTCGAGCACAAGCTCCAGGAGAAGGCCGAGGGCCGCGACCGCGACGCCGTGGTTGTGATCGACCCGCACGCCGACCTGGTCGCAGCGATCCTCGAACAGGTCCCCGAGCAGCTGGTCTCCGAGGTGCGCTTGATCGACCTGGCCGACGAGCGTGGCGCGGTCGGAATCAACCTGCTCGACGCGAACGTGTTCACCGACCGCGACCGGACCGCCGACGCCGTGGTGAGAGTCGCCCGCGGCCTGTGGGAGCAGTGGGGCCCACGGATGCAGTCGATCCTGGAGCAGACGGTCAAGACGCTGCATGAGGCCAACAGCCATCCGACGACCCGGGCCGAGGAGCAGTACACGATCCTCGACGGACTCAAGCTGCTGACCGACGAGTCGTTCCGGCTCGAGGTGCTGACCAAGCTGCGCGACCCCTACCTGCTCCAGTGGTGGGCCAACGACTTCGGCAAGTGGCGGCGCGAGTACCGGTCCGACGCCCTCGCTCCGGTGCAAACTCGGCTCAACTACTACGCCTCCTCCACCCACGCCCGCGCGATCCTGGGCCAGTCCCGTTCGACTGTCGACCTGCGCCGGACGATCCTGGAGGGCGGCGTCCTGCTGGTCTCCACCGCCCAGGGCTCGGTCGGCCGCGATGTGGCCGCGCTGGTCGGGGCCTCGCTGCTCAACCTGGTCGACTCGGTGATCCGCGAACAGGAGCGGTTGCCGCAGCATGAGCGGCGCGGTGCCTTGGTCGTGGTTGACGAGATGCAGACTATCCCTGGGGTCGAGTTCGAATCGATGCTCTCCGAGCTGGGCAAGTACGGCGCCTCGTTCGTGCTCGCCACCCAGAGCTTGGCCAAGCTGGATCAGATCTCGCCCTCGATGCGTCACACGCTCTTGGCCAACGTCGGCTGCCTGGCCGTCTTCCAGGTCGCCGGCGACGATGCGCGCGAGCTCATCTGGGAACTGAACCGGGAGCGGGTCTCGGAGGAGGACATCGTCTCGCAGCCCGTGCATCACTGCTACGTGCGCGCCACGGTCGGGACCGAGCGCACGCCCGTGTTCTCGATGCGCGTGCGCAAGCCCGACCTGGGCTCGCCCGAACGGGCCGCCGAGATCCGACAGGCCGCCTCCGAGTACCTCACGCCCGCGCACCGACTCGAGGCGCAGGAGATGGAGCTGAAGCGTCAGCTGGACCAGTACCAGGACGGCGCGGACGCGCTCCGCAACGGCAAGGAACCCAAGCCGCCGAAACCGGACCACCCGCCCAGGCCGAAGCGGGAGGACCGCCAGTCCAGGCGTGCCAAAGACGCTGACGAATGAGAACGGGCGATCCGGTGGTCAGCATTCTGAGCTGGTTGAGTCAGTTGCCGCTGCTCGACCGGCTCGAACTGCCCGCGCTCTCGGGCTGGTCGCGCAGCGCCGTCTACCGTGCGTTCAAGTCACTGGAGGGCGAGCGCCTGGTCGAGCCGGTCGCGCACGCCTCGGAGCTGATCGCGCCGACCCGCCGTTACACGCTCACGGCCGCCGGGCTGCGCCGTCTGGCCGAGTCGGAAAGCATCGACGCTGAGAGCCTGCTGCACGAGCGGCCTGTCTCGGAGCAGGTGCGGCGGCTCTGCCTGGGTCGGCTCGACGCCCTCGCGGCGCTCTATCGGCTCAGCTGTACGGTCGCCGACCTCGGCTTCCCGATCCAGGTTCGCTGCTACCGCGCGCTGCCGGTCGATCTCTGCCTGCGGCTGGCGGACGGGCGCACGATCGCGCTCCTGCGCCTGGGCCGGATCAACGAACGCCGGTCCCTCTCCAGGCGGCTCGCCCGCCTGCGCGACGGGCCGGCGTTCGCCGCCGTGCTGCTGCTCGCGCCCGACGAGACCCGCCTGCGCGAAGTCGCCCGACGGCTGCGGTCCATGCCGCAGCCCTGCTTCCTCGCCCTGGAGCGGGACGCTGTTCATTCTGGACCGGACGCTCGCATCTGGCGAGCGCCTTCAACCTCAACCGCGCTCAGCCTGCGCGAGGCGCTGGGACTCGCCGGAACGCACAAGTCGTGGCCGGC
>VYAQ01000384.1 GCA_009844885.1 Gemmatimonadota bacterium | reverse complement strand
CGTCTTATTCCTGGGTGCCGGGAGCGAAGCAGCGCCTGCTGATTTGCCTCCCCGGGAGGATTCCGGGGTCCACCTATTCGCGATCGGAGGCGGCAGCATGTGCGCCGTGTCGGAGTCCGGCGCCCTGACCTGCTGGGGAGGGGGGCGGCTCCTGGAAGGAGAGCCTTGGATTCCAGCTGGCCAGCTCCGGTCGGTGGATGGCGAAGACGCGGTCCTGTGCGGTGTGCGACTGTCGGGCGAAGTGGTGTGCCGGCATTACGACTATGACCTGGGGGACTGGATTGAGACGGATTGGCCCACGGGAACCTACCGCTCCGTGAGCATGAGCAGCGGGGATGTGTGCGCGGCACGCGAGTCGGGTGAGCTCGTGTGCTGGTACGGCGACGGGGTCGAGCGGAGCGTCCCGCCGGGGAAGTACCGCACGGTAAGCGTGGGGCGGGACTATGCCTGCGCGCTGGCGGAGTCGGGCGGCATCAGGTGCGGGGACCGCGATGGGCTTGAGGTGGCTGTGCCGCCGGGGAAGTACCGCGCCGTGAGTGTCAGCAAGGGCGAGAGCGAGTATGGCGATGGCGGTGCGTGTGCGGTTCCCGAGTCGGGGGGCGTGCTTTGTTGGAATAGCTATGACTGGCATCAGCGCGATGCTCCGTCGGGGCGGTTCCGTCTCGTGAGCGTGGGGCTGAACTACGCCTGCGCCCTGCGCGAGTCGGGAGAGATTGCCTGTTGGGGTGACACCGATAGCTGGCAGAAGCCGTTCGCGGGCAAGTTCCGATCACTGAGTGCGGGAGACAACCACGTCTGCGCGATACGGGAGTCGGGCGAGATCGTATGCCAGGGGGTCAACGCCTCGGGCCAGGCGGACGCCCCCCCAGGGCAATACCAGGAAGTGAGTGCTGGATACAGCCACACCTGCGGGATACGCGAGTCGGGCGCGGTCGCCTGTTGGGGAAACAACGACTGGGGGCAGTCGGACGCACCCTCCGGAAAATACCGCTTGGTGAGTGCCGAATACAGTCATACCTGCGCAATACGTGAGTCGGGCGAGCTTGCCTGCTGGGGCAACAACGACAGGGGCCAGGTGGACGCACCCTCCGGAACGTACCGTTCGCTGAGCGGCGACTGCGCCATCGGGGAGTCGAGCGAACTCCTGTGCTGGGGCAACTACGAGGATGGCGGTGAGGACGTGCCGCCGGGAAAGTACCGCGTCGTGAGCGGCAGTGGCCTCTGCGCGATTGCGGAGTCGGGAGAGATCACCTGCTGGGGCGACGCCGAGTGGCGCTCACTGCCGCCGTCTGGGAAGTTCCGCTCGCTGAGTGCCGGCTGGCCCTATTCATGCGGCGTTCGCGAGTCGGGCGAGCTTGCCTGCTGGGGGACTGACCCCGACGGCCGGCTCGACGGGCCGCCGGGCGAGTACGTCTCGGTGGCCGCGAGCGAGGGCCTGGCGTGCGCGGTCCGCGGAGACGGGGACATCGTCTGCTGGGGACGCAACCTCCACCCCCTGACCAATGCGCCGACGGGGAAATACCGCTCGCTAAGCATCGGTGTATCGCACACCTGCGCGATACGCGAGTCTGGCGAGCTCACCTGTTGGGGGCGGGACGAGCACGGCGAGACGGATGCGCCCGAGGGAATCTGGCGCTCGGTGAGCGCTCGCCAGAGCGGGACGTGTGCAATCCGGGAGTCGGGCGAGATCGTTTGCTGGGGATCCAACGACAGCGGTCGTTTGAACGCGCCGGAGGGCAGATTCCGCTCCCTCAGCGGCCAGTGCGCCTTGAGCGAATCCGGCGAGATCGCCTGCTGGGGCCACCCGTGGTCGGGCGCCACGGATGCGCCTGCAGGTGTGTACCGCTCGTTGAGCGCTAGCAGCGGATACACCTGTGCCGTGAGCGAGTCGGGTGAGATCGCGTGCTGGGGGCTGGGTCCCGTCGGGACCGTCCCTTCAGTGGGCGCGTACCGTTCAGTGGGCGCTGGTGTTCACCATATCTGCGCCGTCAGCGAGTCGGGCGAGCTCTCGTGTTGGGGGGACGTGACGAACGCGCCCTATGGCGCGTACCGCTCGGTAGGCGCCGGGAGCGTACACACCTGCGCGCTGCGGAGCTCAGGCGAGATCGATTGCTGGGGAGAGAACTACTTCGGTCAGACGGAGGTGCCCTCCGGCACCTTCCGCGAGCTGAGCGTCGGCATGTGGAGTACGTCTTGTGCGCTGCGGGAGTCGGGTGAGGTCGTGTGCTGGGGGCACAACGACTCCGGTCAGGCGGATGCCCCCTCCGGTACCTTCCGCGCGGTGAGCGTCGGTGGCGACCACACCTGCGGGCTGCGGGACTCGGGGAAGGCTGTGTGCTGGGGAGACAACTTCCACGGCCAGAGGCTCGCGCCTTCGGGCGTCTACCGTTCCGTTAGCGCCGGTGGCGACCACACGTGCGCGCTACGGGAGTCAGGGGAAGTCGCCTGCTGGGGGGACAACTCCTGGGGGCAGTCGGATGCCCCGCCGGGGAAGTACCTCGCGGTGAGCGCCGGCGGCTACCACACGTGCGCGTTGCGTGAGACAGGAGAGGTCGACTGCTGGGGCGACAACGACGGGAGCAAGACGGCTACGCCCTCGGGGAGGTATCGCGAGTTGAGCGCGGAGAGCAACCATGCCTGCGCCCTGCGCGAGTCGGGGGAGATTGACTGCTGGGGGGACAAGGACTGCGTCAGGAGGCACGCCCCCTCTGACTACCCGTACGAGAGCGGCGACAACGACCACGGTCAGATGGACGCGCCGCTTGGGAATTACCGCTCGGTAAGCGTTGGCGGCTTCCACACGTGCGCGATCAGGGAGTCGGGTGAGGTCGCCTGCTGGGGGGGCAACCGCTATGGCGAGACTGACGCTCCTCAGGGCCGCTATCGGCTGCTGGACACGGCCGGCCACTACACGTGCGCGATACGAGAATCGGGGGAGATCGACTGCTGGGGGAGCGGAACCACGCTTTGGTTCGGAGGACTCAGGCAGGAGAGCGACCTCACGGAACCTCCCCTCGGCAAGTTCCGAGCCCTGCATCTTGGAGTTGGACATGCCTGCGCGATCCGGGAGTCGGGCGAGATTGCTTGCTGGGGCAACAACGACTGGGGTCAGACCGATGCCCCTCCGGGAGAATACCTCTCGGTGAGTCCCGGTATCTGGCACACCTGTGCGATTCGCGAGTCGGGCGAAATGGCCTGCTGGGGCGGTGTTGATGTACCGGCGTCGCTGCGTTGATCCCCTACCCAGCCAGCTCCCGTAGCAGCGACTCCGCCCGCTCCAGACGCTCCAAGATGCCCCACTTGCCGTGGATGTTGAGCGTCATGTTGGCCGCGTTGCCGCGCACGCCCGCCACCCGGCCGGCCTCCCCCACGTCGCGCTGGTAGCGCGCCACCTCGTCCGACTCCGCCCCGAACGCCGCGGTCAACACCTCGACCGTGCGCGCGTCCCACTGGTCGTACTCGAACGGGTTGGGACCCGTCCCGCGCAGGCGCGGGATGAGCGCGATCTGCGCCTCGATGCGGGTCCGGTCGGCGTCGGTTGCGGGCATGCGCGGGATTCTACCCACGAGCGTCGCTACCCGCCCGCGCCCAGCGCGAGCGTCATGATGACCGCGTCCTCCCCGTCGGGGTAGTAGCGACGCCGCTCTCCCACCTCCTCGAACCCGCACCCCCGGTAGAGCGCCCGCGCCGCCTCGTTCGAGACGCGCACCTCCAGCGTCACCGCCTCCGCCCCCAGC
>VYAQ01000253.1 GCA_009844885.1 Gemmatimonadota bacterium | reverse complement strand
GCCCCCACCCGACCGGCCCCGCTTGACCGGCAGCACCCTCACGCCAGCGCCCCGATCACCGCATCGGTGAACGCCTCCGTGCCGTGCGTCCCCCCCATGTCGCGCGTATGGGCCGAGCCGTCGCCGATCACCGACGACAAGGCCGCCCGCACGCGCGCCGCCACCTCGCCCTGACGCACGTGGTCCAGCAGCATGCACGCGGAGAGGAGCAGTCCCGTCGGGTTGGCCACGCCCTGCCCCGCGATGTCGGGCGCGGAGCCGTGCACGGCCTCGAAGACAGCGTGGCTCTCGCCGATATTCCCAGCCGGCGCAAAGCCAAGCCCGCCCACGAGGCCCGCCATAAGGTCGCTCAGGATGTCGCCGAACATGTTCTCCATGACCAGGACATCGAACCGGTAGGGATCCAGCACGAGGTACATGGCCGTCGCGTCGATGATCCGGTCCTCGAACGCGACCCTGTCCGCGTAGCGTTCGGCCATGCGCTGGCCGACTTCCAGGAACAGCCCCTGCGTGTGCTTCAGGATGTTGGCCTTGTGCGCCAGCGTCACCTTGCGGCGACCGGTGGCAACCGCGTAGTCGAACGCGAAGCGGACGATCCTCTCGGAGCCGTAGCGCGTGGTGATCATTACCGATTCCGCCGCCGCCTTGGGATCCCGGTCCATCCCGATGAAGTGCTCGACGCCGACGTACAGTCCCTCCGTGTTCTCCCGAATCAGGACGAGGTCGATGTCCTCGTAGCGGCCGCCCGGCAACATCGTGCGAACCGGGCGCACGTTGGCGAAGAGGTCGAAATGTTTGCGAATCGCGACGTTGATGGAGCGGAACCCCGACCCTGACGGCGTGGTCAGAGGGCCCTTCAGCGCCACCCCGTTGGCCTCGATCGAATCGACGGTTTCCTGGGGAAGAGGGTTGCCATGCGACGCCACCGCCCCGATGCCCGCGGTCTGCCGATCGTATTCGAGATCCGCGCCTGCGGCCTCGAGGACCCGCAGAACCGCGCCGGTCACCTCGGGCCCGATCCCGTCACCGGGAATCACCGTAATCGTCCTACTCATATACTCATATACTCATGCTCACTGGCGCTTCCGCTTTTGGCGGGCGGGTGCCGGCCCGCGCGCGACGGCCGGCTGGCGCGAGTTCACGCCCTCGGCCGCCGGGTCGAAGGCCAGCGACGCCGAGTTGATGCAGTAGCGTTGTCCCCTGGGCCCCGGTCCGTCCGGGAAAACGTGTCCCAGATGCGCGTCGCAACGGCTGCACACGACCTCGGTGCGGCGCATGAAGAACTTGCGGTCTTCCTTCTCGCCCACGTTCTCCGCGTCCGCGGGCCGGGTGAAGCTCGGCCAGCCCGTGCCGGAGTCGAACTTGTCGGAAGATTCAAAGAGAGGCACGCCGCAGCACACGCACCGGTAGGTGCCGTCCTCCTTGTGGTCCCAGTATTCGCCGGTAAACGCGCGTTCCGTCCCTCCCTTCCGTGTGACGCGGTACTGCTCCGGCGTTAGCTCGGTCTTCCAGTCCCTCATATCAGATACCCCCCGTCAACGGGAATCACGGCCCCGGTAATATGGCGCGCCATCTCCGAACAGAGAAACAGGATCACCGACACCACATCCTGCGGGTCCCCCAGCCGGCCGAGCACGCTCGCCTCCCGCGCCCGGTCGAGGATCTCGGCGGGAACCCGTTCGGTAAGCCGGGTCGTGCGGATGTAGCCCGGCGCCAAGGCGTTCACGTTGACGTTCGAAGGCCCCAGTTCCACGGCCGTGCTGCGCGTGAGCCCGATCATCCCCGCCTTCGACGAGCAGTAGTTCGCAAGACCGAATTCGCTGGAGAGTCCGTGCACGGAAGAGACGTTGACGATCTTCCCGAACTCCTGTTCACGGAGGTACGGCGCCACTTCGCGGGTGACGTAGAAGGCGCCGGTGAGGTTGGTGTCGATGACCGACGCCCATTCCTCGTCGCTCATGCGCCACAGCGCGCGGTCGCGGCCCACGCCGGCGTTGTTGACGAGAAAATGCAGTCCCCCGAGCCGTTCATGGGCCGATGACACGAAGTCACGGACCCAGGCGGAATCGCGCACGTCTCCGGAGCGCGCAAAGACCCTGACACCGCTTTCCTTCAGCGTTTCCTCCGTTTCGACCGCAGCCCGCCGGCTGGCGGCACCGGTGTCCAGGTAGTTGAACGCGATGTGGACGCCTCCGCGTGCGAATCCGATCGCCGTCGCCCTTCCGATCCCGCTCGATCCTCCGGTGATGAGCGCGACCCTGCCTCGCTGGAAGGGAAACTCGACGGCCGGCTCGGGTGCCGGCTCGGCGGCCACCTGGCTCAGCAACTCCTTCACGGCATCGCTCATGCGGAACCCGCCGCCTTGCTGGCCGCATGCTTGATCGATGTCCCCTCCACCAGGAAAACCACGTCCTCGGCAATGTTCGTCGTCAGGTCGCCGATCCTCTCCAGGTTCTGAACCACCAGGATCAGCTCGAGCCCGGGGCCAATGTAGCGGGGCTGCTCCAGCATGTACGACACGATGATCCGGAAGGCGGACCACCGCAGGTCGTCGACGCGGGCATCCTCCGCAATGACCTCCCTGGCGGTCTCCGCGTCGCGGTTGACCATCGCGTCGAGGGCCTTGCGCATCATTTGCCGGACCTGGCCGCTGATCTCGGCGATTTCCAGGATATCCGGCATCGGAGGATACCGTGTCATGCGCTCGCTGGCGTTGGCGATATTCACGGCGTGATCGCCGATCCGTTCGATGTCGTTCGACGCCTTCAACGCCACGAAGACCAGGCGCAGATCGCTGGCAATCGGCTGCTGCAGCGCGAGCAGTTCGAGAACGCGCTCGTCGAGTTCGACTTCGAGGGCGTTCAGGCGATCGTCGGCGCGACGGACCCTCAGGGGGACCAGCGGGTCGCGCTCGGTCAGTCCGTCCATGGCCATCCGCACGAGTTCCTCAGCCCGGCCCGCCATGTCCAGCAGCATCTGCTGCAAGCGGTTGAGCTCGGTGTCGAAGGAGCCTCGGGGGCGATGCGGTTCGTTCATTGGGTCCGCCCGGTCAGGTAGGACTCCGTGCGTGCCTCGCGCGGGTTCGTGAACAGGGTCTCGGTGAGACCATACTCCAGCAGTTCGCCCCGGTCCAGAAAAGCGGTCATATCCGACAGGCGAGCGGCCTGCCAGCGGTTGTACGTGGCAATCACGATCGTGTATCGGGGGCTCAGCGCGCGGATGATTGACTCGATCCGCGCCGTCGCCTCGGGATCGAGAGCCGACGTCGGCTCGTCCAGCAGGAGGACGTCCGGCTTCAGCGCCAGCGTCCGGGCAATGCAGAGCCGCTGCTTCTGTCCCGCCGACAGCTCCAGCGCGGGAGTGTCCAGTTCGTCGGCCACCTCCGACCAGAGCCCGGCATCGGTGAGCGCTTCCTCCACCAGGCCCTGGAGATCGCCGGTGAACCCGCTGGCACGCGGGCCGAACGCGATGTTGTCGAAGACGGATTTGGGAAACGGGGTGGTCTTCTGGAAGACCATCCCGATGCGCCGGCGCACTTCCACCGGGTCGATGTCGGGACCGTACAGGTCCATCCCGGCGAAATGAACCTTGCCTCTGGTCCTGGCGCCGGACACGAGCTCGTTCATGCGGCTGAAACACCGCAGCAGCGTGGTCTTGCCACATCCCGACGGGCCGATGATCGAAACGATCCGCCCGCGCGGGATGGAAAGAGACACGTCTTTCAGCGCGATGTGCCTGCCGAACCGCACGCTGAGCCGCTCGGCGGTCAGCACCGGCGCATCGGCAGGGGCAGCCGGACGGCTCATCGGAAGGCCCCTTTCAGGCCCCGCACGACCAGCGCGGCGACGAGATTCATCGCGAGCAGAAGCAGAAGCAGCACGAGGGCCGCCCCGGCCGCCAGCGCGGCGAATTCCTCTTGCGAGCGGGTTGCCCACACGAAGATCTGTGTGGGCAGCGACGTCAACGGATGCGCCGGCGTCTGCGGGGCGAAGCTCATGAATGTTGCGGTCCCGAGGACGAGGAGCGGGGCAGCGGCCCCGGCTGTCCGCGTGAATGCCGCACAGCAGCCCGCCAGGATACCGGGGCCGGCCGCAGGCAGGATCTGGTTGCGAACGACCTGCCAGCGTGTGGCGCCGAGCCCGTAGGCGGCCATCCGCAGGCCCTCCGGCACCCGGCGAATGGCGGTCCGGGAGGACACGATCACCACAGGAAGCGCCAGGACGGCGAGCGTGCAGCCGCCGGCGAGTATGGTCGGTCCCATCCCGAGCGCACGCACGAACAGCGCCAACCCCACGATCCCGTAGATCACCGAGGGGATCCCGGCCAGGTTGGCCGCCACGGACTCAATGAGCGCGGTCAGGCGGGTCCGGGGAGCGTACTCTTCCAGGTAGATCGCGGTTCCGATCCCGATCGGCAATGCGAGGACGGCGGTTAGAAGAAGGAGCCAGAGCGTGCCGGCCAGCGCCGGTCCGATGCCCGCAGTGACCGCCACGCCGGAGGGAGTTCGGCGAAGAAAGTCGATGTCGACGACTTGCGAAGCCGTGACGCCGAGGTACGCAGCCAATACGACGAATCCGACCACCACTGCGATAGCGGCGGCGCGGCATGCGGCACCGACCGAGTCGCGCCGCGATGCGGTACGGTTCATGGGCCGGTCCTCCCCACACTTCGGGACACCAGCATCCTGCCGGCCATGTGTATCCCGTATGTGCCGACGAACAGGACCGCCCCGACAGCGAAGAACGCCTGAAACTCGCGTGTCCCGGTCGCCGCGTCTCCCATGCCCAGCTGGGTCAGGAAGGCTGTCAGCGTCTGGAGTCCTTCGAACGGGCTCCACGTCAATCGGGACTCGTTACCCGCGGCGAGGGTGACGATCATCGTCTCGCCAACGGCCCGGGCCATCGCGATCAGCACGGCGGCGAGGACGCCCCCCGAGGCGGCAGGCAGGAGGACCCGGGTCACAACTCGTCCCTTCGGGGCGCCCAGGGCCAATCCCGCGTCGAGGAGTGGGGCCGGCACACTCTCCAGCGCTTCACGAGACAGCACCGTGACCGTCGGCAGAATCATCAGCCCCACCACCATGCACGCGGACAACGCGTTGAACGCCTCGATCCCGGGCCACAGGACCCGAAGGGTGGGAGTGACGAAGTGAAGCGCGAACAGGCCGTACACCACGGTCGGAACGCCCGCCATCAGCGCCGTGACACCGTTCAGCAGGCGGGCCGTGCGCCCGCCCGCGTACTGATGCAGGTACACCGCGGTCATCAGTCCGACCGGCAGCGCGAAGACCGCCGCGCCGGCGGCGACCTGGGCGGTTCCCACAAGGAGTGGCAGCACGCCGAACCGGGGCTCCGCCGCTGCGGGCGCCCACGTGATCTCCGTGAGGAACCGCCATGGCGAGACATCGGCGAAGAACAGCCCGGCCTCGCGCACGAGCACCGCCAACACCGCGGCCAGGGCAACGACCGCGACCACCGTACAGGCCAGGAGTCCGTGCGCCACGAGGCGCTCGCCCATCGCGCGGGACGCCGTTCCGGCACCGGACACGCTCCTCGGCATCATGACGGAGCCCGACGCCGCGCCCGGCCGGCGCCCACCGCGACGGCGCGGGGACCGATGCGATCCCGTTCCGACAGTCCGAGTGCCTCGCTGCGCGCCTCGCTCAGGAGCGCCCGGTTCCGCGAGTACTCGGCCGCGGGAAGGGGCGTGTAGCCCGTCTCCGATGCCAGCAATTCGCTCGCCGACACAAAGTGCTCGATGAAGTCGAACACGTCCTGGTCGGCCAGCAGCGCGCTCTTGACGTAGAGGTGCAGGTCTCTCGACAGCGGGCTGTAGCGGCCGTCCCGGATCGCGGCGGGGGTCGGCAGGACGCAGCCGAAGCCCGTGTCCACGGCGAGCATCCGCAATCGGCCGGAGTGAGCCGTGTGGTTCGCGGACCCGAAGTACCCGAGGGACCAGCGGTCACCGGCAACGCCTCGGGCGACAAGGTGGTCGTCCTCGGTCCGGTAGTAGTCGGTGCGGCTGGCTCCGGGCCGGCCCACCACCACACGGGTGAAGAAGCGGAATGTTCCCGAATCGGGGCCGGGCCCGAAGAGGCGGACCCTTTCCGCGGGAAGCGCGGGCCTGAGGTCGCGCCACGTCGTCACGGCAGCCTCCGGTCCCCATATTCGGCCGAGTTCGGCAAGGGTCAGGCACGCCACGGCGTCGTTCGCCGAGTTGACCACCATGACCACGCCGTCGCGGGCTACGGGAAGGGACAGGAACCGGCGACCCGCCGCACGGCACCTCGCCATCTCCGCGGCGGTCATAAGCCTGGAAGCCGCTGCGATGTCCGCTTCGTCCTCGCAGAGACGCCGCAGTCCCCCGCCCGAGCCCGAAACACGGATGACGACCCGCGCTGCCGGGTGTTCGCGGGCGAAAGCCTCGGAGACCGCTTCGGTGAGCGGGTAGAGACTGCTCGAACCGTCGATTACGACGACGCGGCCTCCGTCCGCCCCACACCCGCACAGGAGAAGCACTGCCATCGACCCGGCGATCGCATGCCATCGGCGGACACCGGGCACCGTCATGCCGACGCCATCCGGGCCGGTACCGCCCCGTGCAGGGGGACGGTGAAGGTGATTGTCGTACCCGAGCCCCACGTGCTCTCGGCCACGACGGTCCCACCCATGCTCGAAACCAGGTGCCGCACGATCGCCAGCCCGAGCCCCGTGCCTCCCTCCTCCCTCGAACGGGCCGCATCCACACGGTAGAATCGCTCGAAGATCCGGGGGAGCGACGCCGCGGGGATGCCGGTTCCGTTGTCCCTCACCGAGATCCGCAGGCTTTCGCCATCCGCGCGGATGTCCACTATGACCTGACCCCCTTGCTCGGGGACGTATCGCAGCGCGTTCTCGAACAGGTTGCGGAAGACCTGATAGACGGCGGCCTCGTCCCCGGATCCCTCGCCGCTTCCTTCCACCCGGAAGCCGACATCGCCCCCCGCGCGCTTCGCTTCAAGTTCCTCCCAAACCGACCAGGCAACGCGCTCGGCGCTGAACGGCTGTCGCTCGGGACGCCACGCGCCGGATTCGTACCGTGACAGATCGAGGAGGTCGTCCACGAGGCGCTGCAGTCTGACCGTATTGCTTTCGATGGAGTGCAGGAACTGGTGGCGAAGGTCCTCGGGAAGTCCCTCGTCCAGCACGGTTTCGGCAGCGGCCCGAATGACGGTCAGGGGGGTCTTCAGCTCGTGCGAGGCGTTGGCCACGAAATCGGAGCGTACCGCCTCGAGGCGGCGGATCTCGGTCATGTCCACCAGAAGAACCACCGACCCCCCCTCCGTACCCCGCTTGGTGCGAACCTCCAGCTCCCGGTCTCCCACGGTGAGCTCCAGTCGTGCCTCCGGGCGGACCACCGAACTCTCCAGCAGGTCCCGCAGTTCCGGGTCCCTGACCACGGAACCGATCGGCGAAAACGGCAGCACCTCGACCAGTCCGAGCAGTTGCGTCGCGGCCGGATTGATCCTCAAGATCCGCGCGTCGTCGGTCAGGGCAATGAGCCCCTCGGCCACCTCGTCCATGAGGTGCGCCAGTTCGTCCCGTTCACGCGTCACACGGCTGACCTGCTCCTCCATCTCACCGCGAACCCGGTTGGCCGCCGAAGCGAGCCGGGCCAGTTCCGTGATCTTCGAGAGCTTGACGCGCGGCCCGGAGAACTGTCCGGCACCCAATCGCTGGAGGAGAATCCGGGTGTTGTCGACCGATGCCGCTCCCACGCGCACGAACCGGTGCAGGAACAGGAGCACGACCAGTCCCGCGGCCGCGACCGCAAGCGCCACCCAGACTGCTGTCGCGGACGCGGCCTCGCGGATCGGATTGGCCGGCGCGCCGAAGCGGATCACGATAGTCCCGCCGCCCCAGTACACCCGGGTTGCGCTGAAAAGATAGGGCAGGCCGTCCAGCGAGCTGACCCGCCGCGCGAAGCCGTCGACCCGGAGCAGCGCGGCCGCCACCTCCGCACGCCGGGCCCGATCCACAATCGTGTCCGCCTGTCCGGGACCGAGGTCCGAATCGGCCAACAGGGACAGTTGCGCGTCGAACACGCTGACCCGATAGCCGGTGGCAAGCGCAAGGGCACTGGCGATGCTGTCCAGGCGGATGTCACGGGACGCCCGCAACTGCTCGGCGCCGAGTCGGACCGCCGGTTCGAGATGCTGCTGGTGCTCGCGATACATCATGCCCGTGCCGACCACGCGCGCGACGCTCCAGGCAACGGCGGAAATCAACACCACGGCCACGGTCCCGGCGCCCAGGACGGCCGGGCGAAGCGGAACCCTCACCGCGACCCCCTAAACCTGTATCCGAAGCCGCGCACGGTCTCAATCCACTCACCAGCGACCCCCAGTTTGGTGCGCAGGCGGCGAATGTGCATGTCCACCGTACGTGTGCGAATGCGCCTGATCGCATCGGGGTCGGCACTCCATGCTTCCCCGAGGAGCTGGTGGCGATCCTGTGTCCGTCCGCGACGCTCCATGAGGGTCTTCAGCAGCCGCAGCTCGGTGGGGGTGACCGGTACTTCCACGCCATCCAGCGTGACCTGCATGGCCCCCAGGTCCACGCTGAGGGGTCCCGCCTTGAGCACGCGTCCGCCCTGTCCCGACGCCGAGGCATCCGCGTTGGCACGTCTCAGTATGGCATCGACACGCAGCACCAGTTCACGGGGACTGAACGGCTTGGTCAGATAGTCGTCCGCTCCCAGTTCGAACCCTTCGATCCGTTCGAATTGTTCCCTCTTGGCACTCACCACGAGGACCGGCACGGCACGGGTGGCCGCCTCTTGCCGAACCGACCGCAGCACCTCGTCGCCCGACAGTCCCGGCAGCATTCTATCCAGCACTACGAGATCGGGGACATCCCGGTGAAGCGCGTCCAGCCCCTCCGCCCCATTCGCGGCGGTCTCCACTCGATAGCCCGCGCGCGTCAGCTGGTAGGCGACCAACCCCGCGATATCGGCGTCGTCCTCGATCACCAGGACCCGTGGCCGGACTCCCGCCTCCTCGCTCACGACGCCTCCGGGGTCAGACGCCCGATCCCACGTCGGACGCCCCTGCGGACCGCCCACCTACGATCTCCAGCACTTCCGCCTCCGTGAGCGTGTGGTTCACGCTCTTGGCACGCTCGAGGACCCGCGCGCACAGTTCACCGTCGCCCGGATCGAAGCCCCTGCGGGCGAGCCAGTACCTGACGTTCGAGATTCCGGACATGGGGCCCACCTCGATTTCCTGAGACCTTCCGACCATCGACGCGGGCACACCGGAATAAACTCGGTCCGCCAGCCAGTTGGCGCCCTTGTTCTTGGCCTTGACGATCGCGGCCGCGTGCACCCCGGTGGCCGTGCGGAAAGCGTCCTCTCCCAGCACCGGGTAGTTGGCAGGCAGGGGGACACCACACTCGCGGGAGACCAGCTCGCAGTAGTCCGCGAGCCTCGCAAGGTCCGCATCGTGGACGCCCGCCAGCGCGAGGTTGACCAGCAGCAGGTCCATCTCGACGTTGCCCACGCGCTCGCCGATCCCCATGGCGGTCGCGTGGATCCGGTCCGCTCCGGCCTCGATCGCCGCCAGAGCGTTGGCCAACCCCAGTCCTCTGTCGCGATGTCCGTGCCAGTCCAGCTTGACGCTCTCACCGGATGCGTCGATGATCTCGCGCTTCACGAATCGAATCAGCGCCCTGACACCCGACGGCGTGGCATGTCCGACCGTGTCGGAAAGGCAGATCCGCCGCACGCCCCAATCGATCGCGTTCCCGTACAGAGTCCGCAGCGTGGCCGCATCCGCCCGGGTCGTGTCCTCGGTCACGAACATGACGGACAACCCCTCACGCACACAGAACGAGACCGATTCCTCCGCGGTCCGCAACATGTGATCCAGCGTCCATCCCTCGGCGTAGCGGCGGATGGGCGAACTGCCGATAAAGGCCGAGACTTCCAGGGGAACGCCCGTCCGGTGTGATATCCTCACCACCGGCTCCACATCCGCGAGCATGGTTCGGGCCGCGCAGTTGGGCTCGATCGAAAGGTGGGAGTCGCGGATCTCCTCGCAAAGCCTGGTCACGTCGCCCGCCGCACGGGGGCCAGCCCCGGGAAGTCCGATGTCCGCCGCGTGGATACCCAGTTCGTGCATCATGTGGATGAGCTGGATCTTTGCGCCGATCGGGGGATCGATGACGGACGGCGACTGGAGCCCGTCTCTCAGTGTCTCGTCGTCCAGTTCGACATGGCGCCCCCATGCCAGGGTGTCGAACTCCTCGACGTTCCAGTCATGAATCAGACGATTCTCGTCCATCCCGCCTCCGTTCCACGCCGGGCGGTTCCCGGCCAGCCTTGCGCCTCACACCACCATCAAGATTGCGGCTTGCGCTCCCTGGGGGAAAGCACCCTCGAACGATCGCGGACATTCACCGCCCACATGAGCGCTCGGTGTTGACCTCGTGCGCCGCCCTTTAACAGCTTTTCCTACATGAACGTTGGCACCTGTCTGCAATGTCGGAGCAAACCGTGATTATCGGACAACCGTGAGATTCTGGAAGGGACTTGCGGGGCAGGACGCCCGGACCAGCGCCGATTCCGACGATCCGGCTCTCGTGGGACGCACCTACGCAATTCCATTCGGCACCGTCTGGGATGCCATTGTCGCATTGGCCAGCGGCGGATCGAAGGGGTGGAAGCTCGCCCGCTGGGACGATCAGATCGGGCTTGTCGCCGCCGACGTGACGAGCTGGCCGATCCCCCTGGCAGCCACCGTGCTGATCTCCGTCAAGCTGGACGCCAACGGACAGACCCGCGTCGACATGTCCATCCGCAACGTGGCGGAGGAAGGCAGACTGCCGATCAACCAGCGCAGAATCGATCGCTTCTTCCGTGAGCTGGACCGTTCGCTGGCGGTACGTCCCGAACAGGTCCTGGTCGCGAGATCCGCCGCGGGGCCGATCATCTCCCTGGTCACGGCATGCACGCTTGCCCTGGGCTGTGACGGCGACTCACCCGATGTCGCGGCGACGGATGCGGCGGATCCGTCTGCGGGAGCCGTAGCGGCGGAGACGGCCCCCGACACCACGGCGCCCACGACCTACCAGAGAACCGTGGTGTTCGTGGACACCGAGCGGGACACCACCGTGTTCGTATCCTGGGACTTCGAGAATCTCACGCTTGCCGACAGTACGCGCCGGACACTCAGGGGATGGGTCGGCAGGGGTGCCCAGTGGATTCTGCTGGCGGACGAAGCCTGGGCCACCGTACCCAGCCGGCGTGCGCCCTGGCGCATCGTGCCCCGGGGTGACACGCGCATGATCGTCGGGCAGGACGACGTACTGCGCGAGATCTACTATCAGGCGGGAGTCCGCGACGTATCCGTGAGAATCGGCGATGCCGTCATCGAGTGGATCGACTCGCGTGGCGGCCGGTATCGGTTACTGGACGGCGTCGCGCGCCTTGGCGGGGAGGAGCGTTCGGGCTGGGTGATGGACGTATCGGGCGCCCGCGCCGGTGCACCCAGCGGGTCCGGTGAATGGGGGCTGCTGGTTGGCGACGATCAACTGAAGCTCCTTCTCTCCAACGCGGACGGGTCCGGCGAATACCGGGCCTGGGCCCGCATGGGTACGGAGGAGCGATTCTGGCCATCGGTGTCCGTGAGCTGGAGCGAGACCCGCAGCTTCGAGCGCGCCCGCCGCGACATCCCGGTCCTGTGGCGTTTCCGCTCCTCGGACGGATCACTTCGCGGCGAGTTCCAGTCGGTTAGTGCCCACCACCTGACCCTGGACGGAACCAGCCCCATCCTTCCCGTATTGGGGGTCTACGAGGTCGAGGGCATGGTGAACACCGACGACAACCGGGTCGCTGTAAAGGGCTTCCTGCGGCACCAGCAACGGTGAACGAAGTACTTCGCGCCATCGTGACCATCGTGGTCGGATCCCTGGCGGGAGGCCTGACCAACACGATCGCAATCTGGATGCTCTTCCATCCGTACAGACCGCCGACGCTGGGCGGTCGCCGGTTGCGGCTTCTTCAGGGTGCCATTCCCAAGAACCAGCCCAGACTTGCAACCGCCATCGGCCGCGCGGTGGGCAACCGGCTCCTCACCGAGGATGACCTGACCCGCGTGTTCCGGCAGCCCGAGTTTCGGGAGGCATTCGACGAGAGGTTGGCCACCTTCCTCCACGAGGTCCTCGAAGTCGAGCGCGGCTCGGTCAGCAACCTGCTTGGCCCCGAGCTGAGAGCCGAGGTCGACGGCATCGTCGAGGAGGTGCTCAGTCATGGCCTGGCCCTGCTCGAGGAGCACCTCAAGTCACCCCGCTTCGAGTCCGCCGTACAGGACAGGGCGGCCGAGCTGGCGACATTCCTGGCCAACGAGCCGGTGGGCGACATCCTCACACCGGCACGCGAAGCCTCGGTGGCCGCGGCGGTGGAGCGCTGGATGGAGAGTTCCGTCGCGAGCGACGGCTTCCGGGAGACGGTGTCGGTCTACGTAAAGCGAGGCGCCGAGCGACTGCTGACGCCTGACCTGACGATCCAGGACATCCTGCCCCCCGGCCTGGTCGACACGGTGGAGCGGGCGATAGCCGGGTACGTCCCGCTGGCGATCCGCCGGTTGGGCGCGGTGCTCGAAAAGCCCGCCGCACGGAAGCGCTTCGAGCGGGCCACACAGGACGTGCTGCGCCGCTTCCTGCAGGATCTGAAGTTCCACCAGCGCGTCGTCGCCCGCCTGGTCATGAACGAGGACACGGTGACGAAGGTGCTGGATGCGCTGCGCGTGGAGGGTGCCAACCGGATCGCCGAGATGTTCCGGGAGCGTCCGGTGCGGGAAGCGATGGCCACGGGAATCAGCGATGCGATTGCGGACTTTCTGAATCGGCCGATCAACGAGGTCCTCGGCGACCCCGACGATCCGGCGGTGATCAAGTCGATCGATGCCGTGGTCGACTGGGTCGTCGATCTCGCACGCGACCCGTCAACGAGGGCCTTCGTGATCGAGAAGCTCGAAGCCGGGCTGGCCCGCGCGTCCCGGCGGACCTGGGGAGAACTGCTGGAGGGCGTGCCCCCGGACAGGCTCGCGCAATGGGTGGTGCGGGCCGCTCGCAGCGACATCGCCACGGCCCTCTACCGCGCAAGCTCCCACCGTTTGGCCACTGCGGTGATGGAACGCCCGATCGGCCGCCCCGCACGCCTGTTGCCGGCCGACGCGCCGCTCCGCATACAGAGCGCCGTGAGCGACCCGCTTTGGCAATGGCTCCAGTCCCAGACACCCTCGGTCGTGCGGCGTCTGGACGTGACGCGCCGCGTTGAAGACAAGGTGCGCGAGTTCCCGGTCGAGCAGATGGAGCAGATGGTACGGCGGGTGACGGGTCGCGAACTGCGGACGATCATCTACCTCGGATACCTGCTCGGCGCGTTGATCGGGGGGGTTCTGGTGCTGCTCAACACCGTGTGGACGTAGCAGTCCTTCAACACGGCTCCGTGGCGTTCAGGCGGCTACCGCCGGCTGCCCGGACCCTTGTCCCCGCGCCCCGAAGTGGGCGCCGCAGTGTGGAAGCGGCGCCGCGTCCGGCGCCTCTCCGAGGCCCGCCGGCGGCGTTTCATCAGGTCGAGGGGCGTAAAGTACCGCTTGGCACGCCTGCTGAGCGTCGTGGGCAGACCAAGATCCCGCTCGAGTTGCTGCAACTCGGCTTCGTCGTGGGTGGCCGTGCGTCCGCGGTCGTGAGTCAACCACCGTCTGCCGCGCGCGGCAACCGGGCCGCTCCGGCCGGGAAGCCCCAGGTAGATGCCGAGTGCGAACGCGGCAATCCCGAAGATGATTTTCAGGATCACGTGGCCTCCTCCCGCGTCCGCGCCACCCCGGCATCCGGAGCGGCCTTCGCCTCGGCCTCGTGTCGCTTTCTGGCCTCGGCCAGGTACCCCGTCTTGAGTCCGACAAGGCGGGAAATCTTCCTCATGATGTAGTCCTCCCGGGCGGCGAGCCTGCCGTCGGCCAGCACCAGGCCCCACATGGCCTCCGCGAGCACGAGCTTCTGGCCCGTGGAGTAGTGGGTCTTGACGAGCCTCGCGAACCCCCACAGGTCGGTGCGGCGCTGGCGCTCGTCTTCCGCCACGACGATCAACTCCGCCGCCGCTTCCGCCCTGAGTCCGAAGTGGCGCCGCACGAGATCGCGCAAATGCCGACGCTCGCCCGCGCTGAAGTGGTCGTCGGCGTGGGCCACCTCCAGCAACAGCGCGCAAGCCGCGATTCGGAGGTCCTCGGCGCTCGGTCCGCCGGCGTCCTCTTCACTCGGAGGAGCCATCTCCCGAAAAAAGAAGGACTTGATTCGATCGAGCATCTCGACTTCAGCAGCACTCATTCTCCACCCACTCCAGATAGTCCGCGCTTCCGGCCACCACCGGCTGCACAAGGAGCTCGGGCACGTCGTACGGGTGCAGTTCACCTGCCCGCTCCAACATGCCGGGCACCAGGCCGCGCAGGGTCTTGAGGACGACGAGCGCCTCCTCGTCTCGGTGGATCTCCCCCTCCCAGCGATACAGGCTGACCGCTCCGGGCAACACGTTCCCGCACGCAATGAGCCTGTCGTCCAGCAGCCGGCGCACGACCGCCTCGGCGACCTCCACGCCGGGCGCGGTCATCAGCACCGTTACTACACCGGTCTCGGTCTCCGCCGTCATGTCATGTGCCCGCCATGACCCATATGCAGTCCGTGGATAAGGCCGCCCGAGCACCGAGAGCGGCGAGGCGCCGGGCCGGCAAGGCGCGACGAAGGGTCAGTAGCAGCGCTATTCCGCGCGATTTTCGTAAGTTGAATATTTTGCAATCGTTTATGTAACTTGATCTAGCTGTCATCCCCTTTTTACATCCCCATTCCTAAACGGGATTCCGTGCGACGTTGGTGAACTTCGGTGGACCCGAACTCGCAGTGTGGCCGACGGCGGCGAGAGCTATTCAACGGGGCTCACCCCTGACGCAGCCTGCGTCGACACTCGGGGTGCAACGCGGTCACCAGACGATTGAAATGTTCGCGCATCCACTCGACGGCCTCTTCGAAGTCGCGGATGGCTGTCCCGTCCACGAACTCCGTATGGCGACTGAAGCCCAAGCGCGGCTGTCCTGTCGAATTCGTCCAGCGCTTGCAGCCGTCGAGCACGGCCGCCAAGGGTTCATTGCCGTCCAAGGCGCTGATGATTTCGTCAAAGACCCTTCCTTCCTCGGGGAAGCCTGCACGCCATGTGAGGTAGGTTCCGATGCCGGATTGGCTGCGGTTCAGAAAAGCGCCGAACGAGAGGCCCCAGCCCCCGAATCCCGATCCTTCGACCTTGACCCAGGCCGTCGCGTAGCTGGAGAGTTGAGGCACTTCGGGTGTGGGATCGTCGAAGGCGAAGTCGTCCAACACCGCCCTCCAGAATCGCTCGTTCTCATCCTCGATCGGCGATGCCTCATGTTCGACAACTGGATCGTCGTCGGTCTCCTCCAGGACGGTCTTGCGAATGAGGATCGTGCGGGGCACGAGTTCGGTCCGCGCGAGGACGCGAGGCTGGATGATCAGGTCTTCGCTATCGTCACGACGAAAAACGGCAGCCTCGATGAGCGCGAGATTGAAGCGCAGTCCGCTGTGTTCCTGCACGTAGGCGACGATGTCTTGGACGCCCTCGCGGATTCCGTCGCCGATGATCAGGAGAAGGAACTCGCCCCGTTTGAGCCGGCGGGCGACGCCATCGACGAAGATGTGCTCTTCTACCTCGCCGTGTGCTTCGGAAACGATGTCAAATGACGACCGCTTGGTACGGTTCCTGACCTCCCGGTCCAGGTCGTCGTAGCTCCACGACGCGAGTACCTGGGCGTAGTCGAGAATCTGGCCAACCACCTCCCTCCGTGCGTCAGGATTTCTCCACAGCTTGAACTCTGCAAGAACGATGCGGCCGGTCGGCGTCAGGTACAACGCATCGGCGGATCCGGCTCGCGTTCCGAGCTCCACGCAGACCGGAACCGAGTTGTGGTATGCAGGGTCGATCTCAGCGAGCGGGAGGATGTCCGCGTGCCGGAACAAGATCTCCTGTAAGGCGGCCTCGTCGATTGAAGATTCTACGCTTGCGGAGCCTACTGGTACGCGCCACCAAGTGCTTCTCTCGGTCGAGTTGCCGCTCAGTTGGATGAGATTGCTGTAAATCTGTGGTCTCTCGGTGATGTTCCTGTGGTCGCGTTCGACTTGGGGTCGACCAAGCCCTTGATCGCGAACGAATCCGGTGCTCGTCGGACCTCACCCAATCGGCCTTCTCCCGAAGATAGCGACATGTGTGGTGGCTGCCACATGCCCTGCCGCGTTGGATCGCGGAGCGCGTGCCGCACGTAGCGGCTCCAGAGGCCATTTCGCGGGGGCGTCCGCTGGGCTGGCTCCCGTCCTTTAATGGCCGGAAGCCAGCCGACGCCACGTTGAACGTGGCGGGCTGCCGAGGGGGAACGCTGCGCCCCCCTCAAACCCCCGGCAATTCCCGCGCCGCCCCGGAACCGTTGGTGCGGATTCGGGCGGAGCTATCGCCCGGCGGGCTGCCGTTCGAGCCGCCACACGTCAACATGGTCCAAGTCCATGTCGTCTTGGCGGACCGTCGCGAGATGATCGCCCCGGAAGA
>VYAQ01000128.1 GCA_009844885.1 Gemmatimonadota bacterium | reverse complement strand
GTTGCCGGGTGGGATTCGCACCCACTAGGAACGCGCGCCTTTCCACGGCGCACGCGAGAAATCGTCTAAGTCTAACTGGGACTGCACGATCTGCCCCTCTTGCCGTGAGGCCGTGATCGGGCCTACCGACAGTCGAATAGCCAGAGTCTCGCGGGGCCAGAGCCCCGAAGGACCCCTCGGTGTGGGCGTCAGCCGTTTCCAGTTGGCTCTTCCATCTTCTGGTTGTCATCGGCCTCGCGCTGTCCCGAAGTTCTCGTGTGTTCCGGTCGCTGGTACTCCACGGTCACGCCGCCCTGCCGGAGGAGCCGGAGCCGTTCACCTGGGCCCGGCTCCAAAGGATTCGGAAGCCAGTAGCACTCGGGACGCTTGGTCAGCGCCCTCACAACGCGCAGGATGCGCCACCGCTCGTTCCTCCTTGGGGCGATGCGGGTTGCCGCGTTGAGCTCGCTCGGCGGCAGGTCGAATCCCGTGCCGTCGCCGGTTGTCGCCTTGACCTCGACACACCAGGTGATTTGGCTGTACGTGAACCGGAAATCGTAGCCCAGGCTGTCGCTGGTAACGTCCTGCTCGCTGTCCAGAAGGGGCACGACCCTGGTTCTGGACTCAGAGACCCAATCGCCAATGTCGATGTCGAAGTTCGCCTGGAGGAAGCGGAAGGCGTGCATTTCTCCGACGATTCCCACAAGTCCGGGGAGGTCGGGCGGGCCATGTCGGTGTGAGGTCTTGGGTCCGCGCCGGAAGATCTCGCTGTCGCTGGACACCCTGGGCCGCTTCTTGCCATCGTTGTCCGGTCCCGGCGGTGGTGGGCCAATCCCCGCGGCTTGCACGGGGTCGGGGAGCTTCCTTAGTCGGGCGAAGAGCTCGCTGTACGACACGCGGCCGCCGATTTCGAAGGGCTCTCCTGCGACCTCCACGGTTCTCTTCTTTCGCTCAGCGTCGTCATCCTGCTGCTCACGCCCCCGCCTCGTCGCTTCCAAGTCTTCACGAGTGAGGCCAAGCGCGTCGAGCATCTCCTCTATCGTCGCGCATCCCTTGACCGCAGAGTAGAAGTCGCTGTCATCAACCGCCCGCTTCGCGCATCTGAACAGGTCTTTATCCGGCCACTCACGCAGGGACATGATTGAGACGTCCAGGCGAGCCTCGAAGTCCTTCGTGCTTGACGTTGCCGTGGCTCCCCTCTTCCTGACCCACGTCTCATAGCACTCTCCTACCCTGCGGATCGCCCGATTGAGCCGGGATTGATTGCCATGCGCCACCTCGCGCGGGTCCGGGTCCAGCCCGACTTTCAGCCGCTTCAGAGTCGAACGCAACTCGGCAACGGCTGTCACGCCTTCCAACACACCGAGATGCGCCTTGACCTCTGCGATGCTTTCGTATCTTGCGCGGAGATCGCCAAGAACTACGTCGAACGGCACTACCCACCAGTCTTCTGACCATTGGGCGAGGCGGCGTCGCCACTCCGGATCCCTCGCGAGCCCCTCGTGAACCGCGCTCACCCTGGAGAACAGCTCGCCCTGACGCTCGATGGACACCGGTGCGTCCTTGGCGACATGCCGGGCGAAGGCGCGGAGCAAGGGCGCGGCCTCGTCCAGGTAGCGCTTCGCCTCGGCTTCGGCCTGATCATTGCGGACCTTTTCGTACCCGTCGCCGAGTGCCGAGAGAGCCTCGTTCCACTTCGGGAGCTCAGCGGAATCACCGAGGACTCGCCACGTCCAATACCCCATCTCGAAGTCATCGTGGCACTCCCTTGCGGCGGCCACCAGTTCCTCGACGGGCCGTCCGGTGATGCCTGTGTTCTCCGACAGCCATTCGGTCAAGCCGGGCATGTCCTTACCGTCGCGATCGAGGCCCTCTGGCGAGACACCCAAGAGCTGTAGCACCGGGCGGATCCGGCGGACAAGCAAGGAGGTCTCACCGTCCCAGATACGCCGGATGTTGGCCACGGCCACGGCGTCGATCTCAGCCCGGTCCAAGGCGGCTTCGATCCGGTGCTGGGTCGGTGGTGTACGGCCATGCAGGGCACTTAGCACGAGGCGAAGATCCTTCAGTAGATCTTGGCGGTCGAGAATGGCCTGGCACGCCGCGGCGATCTCCTCGTACCGTCCGAACTGCGCAACTTCCCGGTGCACGACGAGGATGCGATCCCGCGCGAGCCAGTGCGCCCGCGGCTCGCTATGCGCGACGCTCTGTCCCGCGTCTACAAGCTCCACTTCTATTGAGTCGCACTTGAGGACGCGGGAACGGCGAAGTCGGTTGGCGGCCTCGCGCCACGCCTTGGTATCCGGTCCCGCCGGGTTGCCGCCTCCGTGTGCCTGAAGGGTGAGCAAGACGACCGGGAGCCAGCCAAGGCCGGCCCCGGCGAGCGCTTGCGCCCCGCCAACGGCCTGGGCGCTCGGGCCATGGTCGATCCGGCAGTGTTCCTCAAGCCCGGCCGCCCGTCTCGCTCCGAGCTTGATGAGGCGGTCGCGGAGCTGGCTATTCGACGCTTCCTGCGGCCGCATTGCGACGATCGGCTGGCCGTGTTGTCGCAGAAGCCGGGTCTTCCAGCCGTGGTCGGGAAGATAGACACCCGAGAGTTCCTCACTGGCGCAAACCGTCAACGTGCGAGGCCTCTTGCGAACGACGAACCGCGTCGGAAGGTCCCCCTCCGGGCTCAGATGGATCCATCCACGGCGGATCTGGCCAAGGAGTATGTCGAACCCGACCGCCGGCGTGGGGCCGCGACCGCCGGCACCTTCCGCCAGCCTCTCGGCGACATCGGCCAGCGCTTCAAGAAGAGCCGGCCCCGTCTGCGCGTCGTCGGTCGGGTAGACGTTGAGTCCGAGTCCCACCAGAGCGTCACGCAGGCCCTCGTCCTCGCCTAGCCGCTGGGACAACTCCACAGATAGGGGCGACAGATGGCGAAACTGACCCTTCGTCCATCGCAAGAGTGACTCGGGCACGAGCCATCGTTGCCGCAGGGGCTTGGGGTCTTGCCGCAACGCTTGCGTGTCGGAGCCGTCAACGAGCCATGGCAGGTTCGTGAGCCAGTGTTTGAGCGGAGACAGGATCTGTTGTGGCGGATGCTTCCCTCTCTTTATCGAGACTCCCTCCCAGCCGTTCTTCCAGTGAGCGAGCGAAGCGAGGACCAGGTTTGACAGGGCCGTCCGCACGGAATTGCCCAAGTGCTCGCGGTGGAGTATCGGAAGTACCGAGACGCCCTGAAGTTCGTGCTCAAGCCAGTACTTGAATTGAGGCTTGACGTGCGGTAGCACGGTCTCCTTCCAATCGTCCCAGGCGGCCTGCGGAATGCCGCTCGGGGCCGAGTCCGGGAGCTTCGGATCAGAACGGCTCATCCAGAAGCTCATCGCATCGCACGCCTTCAGCCGCAGCCCGTCCACCACCCCGACGCGGGCGAACAGGTCGGCGCGACTCGCGATGTCCGGGCGGCCGCCATCGACACCGCCCTTGTCTTCTCGCGGAGTCCAACGATCGTCGCCAGGGGGTAGGAGTGCACTTCGAAGCAAGTCCTCGTCCTCCTCGTCGGACAGGCCATCGGCCAGAGTCTTCAGGTGGTCGCCGGAGCGTCCAGACCATCCCGCCCCGAATACAGCCTCCTTCATCGCAAACCAGCCACCCGTGCAGGCGACGGGAAGCTCGGCGAGGCGATTCAATAGGCCTTCCGGTACCTCCTGGCCGATCACCTCCAGCGTCCAGGCCAGCGCATCGGCGCACTCCAGCGCTTCCGGACTGCCATGCTGGGCCGGAAGCTCGGGCAGCGACGGAATGATCACCTCTCGGAGAAGGTCCTCCCTACGGAAGCTCTGAACGAACCGGCCATCGAGGAACTTCTGGATTTCGGTGCGTCGGCGCTGTGGGCCCGCGTGCGTCTGCACGTCGTGGTGGAGGAATGCGATCCGCTCCTTGAGAGAGATCGGAACGGACCCTACGAAATCGGCGGCGTCGTCGGCACCGTGGCGAGGCCGGAAGAACATCCGAACGGTGTCGGACGCCGAACGCAGCCGTCCATCCTCGGTGGGCAGGAATCGTGCCTCGGCAAGTGGGTCGGCGTCGGGATCCTTCGGCTCGGATCGCAGTTCCGAGGGGAGCACGGAAAGCACGCTGCTCAAGAACCGGTTCCAGTCCGACGGTGCCTCCGCAGCACGGGATGGATCGGCCTGGGCGCCCGCTTGGCGCCGGTCGATCTCCTCGGCCATTCGCGCCACCGTGCCCGCCCACTCCTCATGCCGGGGACGCGGCGAGCTACCGAGAGACCGGAGCAAGGCCTCGACGGGCTCACGCCGTGCGTCGAGCGCGGAAGACGCAACGGCGAATCCGGCCTGTGCGCGCCACTCCGCTTCGCCGAAGGGATCGCCGACCGGAATGTTGGGCATCGTACGCGCGACACTAGGCTGCTGCCAACCGCCGTCGCACAGTATCAACGCCTGCTGTTCGAGCGGAGGATACTCATCTCGGTCGCGAGCGCGTTCCCGAAAGCGCCGCGTAAGCTCGGGACCGTCGGACCGGGGCGAACCGGCCTGTGCAAGCAGATCGATCACCGCCCGGCCCCGCCACGGCTCCGGGGGACCCCCCACGAGTTCGAGAACGGCGTCGAGTGCCAGATCCGTCACGAACTCAAGCATCAGTTCGTTGTACGCGTCGCCGAAGTTGATGGTCTTCCGGTCGAGCGATCCGTAGGAAGGAGCGTTGACGAGCGCGCCGATGCCGGTCTTCATCGTGGTCGGCAGGAAAATGACGAGCGCGCCCTGCCTTGCCTCCCCCGTCTCCTCGACCGCGAGGGCCACCTCGACCTTCCGCACCTCGGGCCATCGGTTCGGAAGGTGGCGGACGGCGGCGGCAATCCGCTCGGTCGCTGCGGGCTGATCTGCGCCGCCAAGGGCCCTGCTCCAGACGTGGAACGAGCGCTCCGCGGTCGCATCCGGCCCGGTCCTGCCGACCCGTAGTCGCGTGTGACGGACGCTAGGAATCGCCCCGTCGTCAGGTTCCTCTCGCGTGCCGGACAGTGTGCGCGCAGCAACGACTTGTCGTTTGAGTTCGACCACTTCTTCGTCGATCTCGCGTCGTAGCAACGACAGATGAGGCAGGAAAACCATCGCGGCTTCGTCCAACGCGACAAGTTGTTCTCGGACCGAATTGACCGCTTCTTCCACGCTGCCTGCTCGCCCCCCGTCCAGCGGAAGGCGAACAACCGTGACATGTCCGTTTTCGAGCAGCCTCGCCACTTGAGGGGGTGGATCACCGAGAAAGCGCGGCAGCACGTATGGCGACAGGTACTCTCTGACCTCTGCTGAGAGCCACTCTTTGACTGCTTCCACGCGTTTGACGCCGTCTCGGGACAAGCGGTTCCTGTATTCCTCGATCTGTTTCCGCGACCAGTCCACGACCGGTTCCTGGCCGAATGCCGGATCAGTCGCGGTGCCACCGTCCATGAGCGCTTGGGCCATTCGGGCAATCGGCTCAAGCACTTCAGGGTCGAAGCCAAACGTGAACGCCGGATCGCCGTCCGCCGCTGCCGTCGACCATACCTCCGGCCGGGTGGTCAGTTCGAGCACGCTACGAAAACCGAGTCCTTTGTTGCCGACGCTCTCGTTAGGGTCCTTGGGGCTCTGGGCGAGTTGGCAGATTCCGCTGAGATCTTCGCGGCGAAAGGGGCGACCGCTGTTGCCGATCAGCAGTTCGGGCCGCTCGGACGAAGAGTTCAGCATAAACGAGACCTGGCACCGGTCTCCGCCGCCGCTGCCAAGGACATCGTGGGCGTTCTGCAGCAGCTCCAGGACGGCTCGGCCACGGTACTCCTGCGCCACCTGATCGCCCAAGCTGGCAACGGTTCGGTAGTTCCGAGTTCCGTTCCTCAGCTCGTCGAGAAATGTCCGCACCTGCCGCCCGGCCTGCTCATTGATGATCTGTTCACCCGCGAGTCTGCCCTCAAGGTCAAGCTTCTTTCGCTCGTAAGTCATCGTGCGGATCTCGCGGGCCACCGTCTGGGCTCTTGGCCACGAACGGTGATGTGTGGCGTTGGGGTCAGGGTGTAGCTATCAAGTGGTTCCATCAGGGTGAAGTGCAAGGCCCCAATTGCCAAGGGAAAACACACCGGGGACCGCCCCCACCGCACCTCGCACACGCCGGAAGGATTAGGATTGCTTCCAGGACGGGCCAAGCCGCCACCTCCCCGAGCGTGTCAAACGGATTCATAAGGCTCCTTTCTCATCCCATCCGTGCAATGTAAGACGTAGCTTCACCGTGCTTTGAGCGGTTGGTGTCGGGACCGAGAGGGGTCAGCGGTATCAGAACGGCAGCGTCGTGGTGACGCCGAAGAAGATGCTCCGGGGCAGGGTGCTTTCCAGGGGAATGCGTTCCGAATAGTCCTGGCTGTAGCGGTGACCCGGGATGTTCCGGTGGTCGAGGGTGTTCATCATGGAAAGAAAGAAGACGGTCACGTTGCGGCGCCACAGGCTGCGGACCACGCTGGCGGACAAGTCCAGCCGCGAATAGGCCGGGAGCCTTTCCGACATCGGCGCTCCCCAAACGGGCCGCCACAGGTCCAGTTCGGCGTCGAACACCGCGCCTTCGACGGGAGTGAACGGAACACCGTCTGCGGCACGGTAGGCAGCGCCCATCCGCAACCATCCGAAGCTGCGGCTGAGGACTGCGTTGAGTGTGTGGGTCGCGTCATACGGAGATGGGGCCAGTTCCCCGGTATCGGGATCCGTGCGGTCCGAACGGATGAAGCTGTAGGCCACTTGAGCGGTGAGGCCGAGAGATTCCAGCTCCTCCCTGAAGAGCACGTCGAAGCCTCGGGCGTCGCCGCTGCCTCCACTCTGCGTGCGGCCGCCGCGGGTCCGCGCGGCGAGTGACGTGTACCGCTTGCGGTACGCCTCGGTCCGGATCAGCCTGTCGCCGTCGTCCCAGGTCACACCGGCGATGAAGTGGCGCGCCGACATGGGCGGCAAGGTCGGATCTCCGAGCCTTCCCCCGTAGAGCCGGGGATCGGGGACCTGGTGGAAGACGCCCCATGCCGCCGACAGGGTGAGGCGGTCGGTGGGCCGGAACGAGGCCGACATCCTTGGGTCGGCGGTGGCGCGCCCGGTAAGTGAAGAGCGGTCCGTGCGGAGGCCGAGCAGGACCCGAAGCGCGTTGGAGGGCTGTAACTCGACCTCGCCGAATCCGCCCAGCCGGGTTCCGGACTCGCTGCTGTCAAAGGGGACCCGGATCGTTCTCGGACCCCTCGGCAGGTCGACTTCCACCGGAAGGGACCCGGACAGGCCCATTCTCCGGTCCTCGATTTCGGCTCCCGCCACCAGCACGATCCCGGGGCTTACAAGCAATTCCATTTGGGCACGCGCCTGGGTGAGGCGGTCGGACCCATCGAGTTGCAGTTCGCGGTCGAAGTCCTCGTCCTTTTGTGCCCCGCTGGTCGCCACCCCCCAGGACAACCGGACACCGCCGAAGGTGTCGCGTCCCGAAACAGTAAGCAGATTCGACCCGGCGTCGGACTGATAGACACCGGAAAATACGGGAGAGTCGATGAAAACGCCGAGGCGGTCGGTCTGAACGAACGCGGATGCCTTCACGCTCCCGCCTGGGCGATAGATCCACTCTCCGGCTCCGCTGAAATCGGTGGACCGGGGGACCTCGTCGAACTCCTCGCCCCGGCCGTTCATGCGCAGGAACAGGCCCGCGTTCGTGTGGCCCGCGCTCACGCGGAAGCCCGCGGTCTCCGACAACTCGCGGCTGAAGTCTCCGGACAGGCCCGAGACGGAGGCCGTCAGGCGGAGTCCGTTTCGAATCGGTTTGCCGGCCATCTGGATATCCGCGACGGCCGAAAGGGCGTCACCGTACCGGGCGCTGAAGCCTCCCGTCGAGAAGTGGATACCGCGCACATGGACCGGGTCGAAGCGTCCAAACGAGACGGTGCGCTCACTCTCCTGGCGGAAGGGCGACATGACCGTCGAACCGTCCACCAGGACCCTTGTTTCGGAGACGGCACCGCCGCGCACGAAAAGGCCTGCGCCGTCTCCCACGTTCTGGAGCCCGGCGAGGGACTGGATCGCGCGGAAGGGATCTCCCGCCGCGCCGGGGGTGCGCGCCATCTCGACATTGCTGAGGATGGCGTCAGGCAGGGCACCCAGTCGGAATGTGCCCGCCTCGACCCGGATCGATTCCCGGGCGGTCGGCGGCACCCGCATGATCAGGGTGATCGACCGGTCGAGAGGCAGCCGCAGCACCCGCCTGACTTGCCGATATCCCGATCGCCGAACGATCAGTAACACGGGGCCGCGGGATCCCGTATCGAGCACGAACTCCCCTGCGGAGTCGGTGATGGCCCTCTCGCCGGTTGCCAAGAGAAGTACGGTAGCTCCGGCGAGTGGCTGTCCGGCGGCATCGCGCACAGTTCCGGTGATGCTGGACACACCCTGTGCGGCGAGGGGGTCGGGCGCCAGCAACGCGAGACTAACGACCGCCGCCGCCATGGTTCTGCCAAGGTTCACCGTGCGAAAGCTCTTGGCTGCGGGGATTCGGCCCAGAATGTTCCTCAACTCCCGCCAACTCGATCCAGCAGTCCCCTGAACCCGCGCAGGAGTTCAAGCCTGCTCGAAGGCACGGCGTCCGGATCGTCCGGCAGAACCGTGAGCGAGCTAAGGCACATTTCGTCCTGCGTGCCCTCGCCCCAGGTCGTATACCTCTGTGTCTCGCCGGTCCCCTTGAACCAGGTGCAACTGATCCGGATCATATCGCCCGCGGCCACGTGGATCGGGTTCTCGTACTGGTAGCGGCCCTGCCAGTTGAAATCCCACTGCGGTATTTCGAACAGCGGCTGCTCGCCGTCCGTGTCCGGATTGAGCGTCAGAGAGAAGTGGCTGCCCATGGTGTGCATGTGTCCGCCGACCTCAAGGATCGTGCCCGCATATTGCATTGGGATGTCGCACCAGCTCGTTACCGTGGGGCCGTCCTGCTCCTGAAGTTCCTCGGCCGTGTGGCCGCACAGGCGCAGCAGGAGGCCCGGCATGATCGCGGCCCGCAGTCCTTCCGCCTCGCTCCGTTCGCGGAGCGCCTGGAAGCGGCTGCATTGTGGTCCGGCACTGGAATCGCTGCACGGGATCTCGACCGGGGCGATCAGCGACACGGTTTGGAGAGCGAGTAGATCCCCGTCCGCCGTCTCGGTCTGGAGGACGAGACGGGTCTGGTCAGGCAGCACCTGCTCCTCGTAGTTGTAGTGCAACTGGAATACGAAGAAGCTCCCTGCCGGCACCAGGAACCCGGTGCCCTCCGGCTGCAGCGTGGCGGTCTGGCCCGGCACCCAGCTCGCAATGACCCCGCCGACCTCCGGAATCCCCGGTCCTCCAAAACACTCCCAGCCGGGACGCGCATCGCGGTCGGCGGCGGCCGCCGCCTCGTCTCTCGCGTCGGCGCCGGCAAGATACACGAGCGAGTGGTGCACGACGCGCCGCTCGCCGGGCTCCAGCGAGAATCCGGTGAGGAACGTGTCTTCCTCGAACCGGGGGTCGAGCACGAAGCAGCGATAGTCGTCGGACAACTCGCCGGTTCCCTGGTACGGCTCGGCCATTTCCAGGACGAGGTCGGCCCGCACCCGGGCAACCTCCGCCTCGCCGGGGAGCACCGGAGTGCTCGGCGCCACGTCGAGCGGTCCGCCCGCGGCCGCCCATTCCCGCAGGCTGGCCCTCTGCTCGGCGCTCAGCCTTCGATCGTGGCGGAGTTGCGGCGTGGCGCCGCCCGGCTTCCAAGGCGGCATGTAGCCCAGCCGCGTCACGAGTGCCAGGTCCTCGGCGAAGTCCGCCGCGTTCGCCGCCGTCGCCAGCGACCAGTGGCCGGAGCCCACGTCTCCGGGCTGGTGGCAGGTCGCGCACGATGAAGTGAGGATTGGAAGAATCTCCTCGGCGAAGCTCGGGCCGACATCGACCTGTCCGCCGGAAGCCGCGAGGCGGCCGGTCGACCCTTCAGGGCCGGCACCGGCCGCCGCATCGTACGCGACGAGGTCGATCGACAGCACCACGTCGTCCCGGGTCTTGAGCAGCCCGGCGATGCTGATCGGGCCGACGCCGTAGGTGGACATGAGGACCTCGGTCGTGGCGGAGCCGCGAAGCTGCGCCCCCTCGAATGCGAAGCTGACGTCCCAGACCGTGGGCGCCGTGACGCCCTTGACCGTCAGCTCGCCCTCCAGCCGCAGGTTGTACTCCACGCCCTCCTCGAACGCCCCGGGCGGATCGAGGAGCCGTCCGAAGCGCATCTCGACCTCGGGGTGCGCGGCCGATTCAAGATACGCCTTGCGCAGCCGCGAGTCCCTCATGCGGCTGTCCGACGCCAGCGACTCCACGTTGACGACGATCGTGCCGAACCGGCTGGCTTCCGGGTTGCCGGGCTCGATTAGGATGTCTCCCGCGATCGCCGAGGTCTCTCCGACCGGTGATCCGACAGAGGCGTCAAGGAATTCCTCGAAGGCCTGATACCGGGCCGTGGACCGGTTCGGATCGATCCGGAACACCCGCTGGCCCTCGCTGGTGGCCTCCAGCTCAGGCGCGCTCACGACGACCGGCGAGGACCAGTCGGCGTTGCCGTTCGGCAGCACCACAAGAAAGACGACACCCGCAATCAGGACCGCGATGACGAGCAGGATGGCCCCAATGACCAAGCGGCGACGGTTCATTTGCCCTGATCCTCCAGTTCGTCCAAGAATGCTCCCGGGGGGCGGTCCCACCATGGGCGGGTTTCCTCTCCAGTCCGGCTAGAAAAGACCGCGGCGGGCACGCAGCCTTTCGCGCAGCGCCGCCCTCTGTTCCTCCTGGATCTTCTTGAATTCGGCGAACTGCTCGTCGCTCAGGAACCCCAGTTCCTCGATCTTCTTGAACATCGCCTCCCGGACTTCGTCCAGATCGCCGCTGAGCGCGCGAAGCTGGCGCAGATTGAACCGGCGGTTCGAGCCGCCCTCAGCCAAACTCTGGAGGTTGATGCCGTGCTTCTCAAGGACCACGCGCGTCGAATCGAAGTTCTCTGTGAGGACCGGGAGAAGCTGTTCGATCTGTTCATCGCTGAGCTTGAGCCGCTCGCGCGCCTCGTCCAGCCGCTGCTGTAGTTCGGCCATCCTCTCGTCGTCTCCAGGCTCTTGAGCGCTGGCTGCCGTCGCGGTCAGGGCCACCGCCGCGGACGCCATCAGGGCTACGAAGAACGAAAGGCTCTTCTTGTTGCGGATCATGATTCCTGTTCTCCTCCTGGTGCGGGTTCGCTGCCTCATCCGTCCAACGGTCATTCGCGATGGCCAACAGTGGCTCCATAGGCTCCATCGCCCCATCTTAAGGCAAACCACTAAGATAACCCCCCACGCTTGATCATTCGGTGACGATTTCCAGCTAGTTGGGGATATTTTGGGGACACCGGGCACTCGCAGCCCGGAAGTGCCTGATCAGCAGGCAGGAAGAGGCCTGAGTGACTGAGAATACCGACGCGACGGGGCGCCCGACGGAGGCGGAGAAAGCGCGGGAGCGCACCTCGATGCTGTGCGCGGCCATCCTTCGGATCAACCAGAGCCTCGACATCGATGCAGTGTTGCAGGAGATCGTCGACAGTGCCCGCATGCTCACAGGCGCCCGGGCCGGTGTGATCACGATGATCGGCGGGCGGGGGGAGATTCGAGACCTGTTCACGTCCGGTCTTTCGGACGAGGAACTCGGGGAGATGCTCGCGTGGCCCGACGGGGAGCGCCTTTTGAGGCACTTGCGGGACCTGGACGGACCGCTGCGGGTGGCGGACTTCACGGGCTACCTGCGCAGGCTGGGCTTCTCGCCGTGGCCGTTGGGGTTGCCGACCTTGCAGGTGACTCCCATGCATCACCGCGGGGAACATCTGGGGAGCTTCTTCCTCGGCGGCAAGGACGACGGCAGGCCGTTCACGAGCGACGACGAGGAGATACTCGTTCTCTTCGCCTCGCAGGCGGCCGCAGTGATCGAGAACGCGCGAACGCACCGCGATGTGGCGCGGGCGCGGGCTGACCTCGAAGGGCTGATCGACACCGCGCCGGTTGGGGTCGTGGTGTTCGATGCGAAGTCCGGACGCGCGGTTTCGCTGAACCATGAAGCGCGACGCATCGTCGAGCCGCTTCGCACACCGGGCAATACGGCCGAGCAGCTCCTCGAAGTCGTTACCTCGCAACATGCGGATGGGCGGGACTCCTCGCCCAAGGATCTTCCGCTTGCGGACCAGTTCGCCAACGCCAAGGAGCTGCGTGCCGAAGAAATCGTGCTGTCCGTTCCCGACGGACGCAGCGTCCGGACACTCATCAACGTCACGCCGATCCGGTCCGAGCGCGGCGATGTCGTTTCGGTCGTCGTCACCATGCAGGACCTCGTCCCACTCGATGAATTGGAGAAGCAGCGCGCCGAGTTTCTCGAAATGGTCAGCCACGAACTCCGCGGACCGTTGACCTCCATCAAGGGTTCGGCCGCGACCGTGCGCGACGCCGTGCCGGCCCCGCCCAAGGGCCTGCTGCTTCAGTTCTTCCGCATTGTCGAGAGACAGGCCGATCACATGCACGGCCTCATCTCGAACCTCCTCGACGCGGGCAGCATCAGAGCAGGCACGCTTACCGTCGCCCCGGAGCCTATGGAGGTGTTGCAGATGGTGGACCAGGCCCGGGTCAACTTCTTGAGCGCTGGTGGATGCCAGCGCGTCCAGATGAACGTCCCGGAGGACCTGCCGCTGGCGATCGCCGACCGGGAGCGTATCGTGCAGGTGCTGAGCAACCTGCTGTCGAATGCCGCCCGGCACGCTCCCGAATCATCCACCATTCGGATCCAGGCGGTCCACGAGGAGGAATACATCGCGATCTCCGTCTCCGACGAGGGCCGGGGGATACCGCCCGAGAGGCTCCCGCACCTCTTCCGAAAGCGCTCGGGCCTCCCCGGGGATGACGGCGGCGGCTTCAACGAGGACGGGACCGGTCTCGGTCTCGCGATCTGCCGAGGCCTCGTGGAGGCGCACGGCGGACGCATCCGGGCGGAGAGTGGTGGGATCGGCCAGGGAGCGCGCTTCACTTTCACGATCCCCGCGCTCCGAGAGCACCCGCGCACCGGCCCCGCGCGACAACTGGCCGAGACGGTCGGCCGCACCGGAGGAGACAAGCCGAAGATCCTGGTCGTCGACGACGATCCGCAGACGCTACGCTTCGTGCGGGACGTACTCACCGTCGGCGGCTTCAATTCGGTTGTGAGCGGGGATCCGGGAGGGCTTTCCGACCTTATCCGCGCAGAGCGGCCCCGCCTGGTCCTCCTCGATCTGATGCTCCCCGGCGACGACGGCATCAAGCTCATGGAGCGAGTGCCGGAACTCAACGACCGCCCGGTCATCTTCCTCTCCGGCTACGGCCGGGAGGAGACGATCGCCAGCGCGCTTGCGAGCGGAGCCGTCGACTATGTCGTCAAACCGTTCTCACCGACCGAGCTGATCGCGAGAATCCGCGCCGCGCTGCGAACGCACACCCGGCCCGAGCCGTTCGTGTCGGGCGAGCTGACCATCGACTATGACCGGCGGCGCGTGACCCTGGCCGGGGAGGTTGTGCAGCTGACACCAACCGAGCACGAGGTCCTGCGCGTGCTTTCCGTCAATGCGGGCCGGGTGTTGACATACCGCGCGCTGCTTCGCCGGGCCTGGAGGCGGAATCCGGGGAGCGCCAACCGCAAGTTGGTGCAAGCCGTCATGAAGCGTCTCCGTCGCAAGCTGCGCGAGGATGCCGGTCGCCCCGTCTACATTCTCAACGAACGCGGAGTCGGCTACCGTATGCCCAGACCGGGCGATGCCAGCTAAACGCTCCTAGACCAAGCAGCGTCGGTCGAATCCCGGGCGATTCCGTCCACGGGCTCCCCGGGAACCTCCCAGAACACCTGAAGGACACCTCGGCCCCTCGCTGTCGCCTTTCAGGATTCGCTTCGTTCACTCGGCCCTGTCCGCGGTCACCTGAGCGCATGGGGGCGATCCTAGGCTCGATCTATCCCCAAATTGTCACCAAATTCGCTCATCTGTCACCCAGTTTGTCGATTGTGATCGGCTATTTTAAGCCACGCTCTACGGGCTGAAGCGCGATGGCGCACCAACTCCGTTTCACGCTCAGGCGCGAGCGCCCGCGTGTTACCCAGCGGCTTGGCGAAATCGATCCGGCGTTCCCGGAGTGCGGGAGGTCCACCCGTATCGGCGTGCCCCGGCGCACTGCGTGCTCCGGCTCGGGCGGCTTGCTCATCGCTTCCTGGTCCCGCGGAGCCGTCGCGGTTGGTCGAGCCAACATGAGGTAATCGGTCACGCACGAGCGACTCCCGCGGCCGACGCGGATGCCGCCAGCCACCGTGTCCATCCCCAATGCCCTGCGCTGACCACCCGCGAGGTCCCCGCCTCCCGGGTCCGCAGCCTCCCCGGCACGTCCGGCCACGTCCCCTGTCGTAGAACGGGACGCTCGGACCGCGCATCCCCATTCCACCGCTGGGACCCCGGATTCCGATCCGCGCGGGGGTGCTCCGCCGCCGCGCTGGCGGCGGCCTCGAACTTCTCCCGGACAACATCGGATAACTATAGACACCATAGACACTTAGGAGATTTCCTATGGGTTGACGGTGAGGAAGAAAGTCCTTCACCGTTGGGGGACGCGATGACGTTCGAGCAGGAGTTCAACTCACGGGTGAACGCATTCCTGAGCCACACGGGCCTGAGTCCGACGGCCTTCGGCCTGAAGGCGCTGGGCGACCCGAACCTGATGCGCCAGATCCGCGCCGGCCGTTCGCCGTCGCTGCGGACGGCGGACCGGTTGCTGGCATACATCGACGCCTCCGAGCTGGACTCGGGTGGAGCACGGGCTCCCCCGGCCCGGTCCCGCGGGCCGGTGTCCGCGACGCGGGCGAGGATAACGAGGGAAGGCAGAGGGATGACCAGGAAACCGACAGAGAAGAAAGCGAGCACGACGACCCGCTTCTTGCGGGTCTCGGAGGTGCAGGCCCGGACGGGCCTGGCGCGGAGCACGATCTACGCGTGGTCGGCCCAAGGGCGCTTTCCCCCGTCGATCCGGTTGAGTCCGCGCGCGGCGCGCTGGATCGAGGCCGACGTGGAGAAGTGGCTCCGCGATCGGGTGGCGGAGGGCAAGGGCGACGCAAAGGCCGTCGCCCGCTAACCAAGACAAGAAAGGGAAAACAAGACGATGACAACGTTGCTGACGACGATTCGGGGAACCGCATGGGCCGTACTGCTCATGCTGACGCCCGGTGCCCTCCTTGCCCAGGGCACGAGTCCGTGGGTGGACGCGGTGAACGAGCTTCAGACGCAGTTCACGGGACCGATCGCCCGCGGCTTGGCGCTAATCGCGATCGTGGTGGGCGGGCTGATGTTCGCGTTCGGTGAGGGCGGGAGCAAGCGCACGCTGGCCGGGATCATCTTCGGGATCGGGATGGCGGTGGGCGCGGTGAACTTCCTGGCCTGGCTGTTCTGATGCGGGGCCTAAGGCGCTGGGCTGGCTACGCGGCGCTAAACCGCCCGCTGACGGTGCTGGGCGTGGAGCGGCGGCTGTTCCTGCTGGGCGCGACGCTCGCCGTCGCGGTGTGGAACGCGACGACCTCGCTCGTGGCGGGCGGCGCGGTCTTCGCCGGCTGCTACGGCGCGGGCTGGCTGGCTGGCCGGAGAGACCCGGCCATGCTCGCGGTGCTCCGCGCGGCGGCACCTTACCCGGCCCGGTACGACCCTGGCAAGTGGGCGGACGAGCCGTGGCACCTGAAGATCCGGGGGCGCGGCGAGTGAGGGTCGGCGAGGAGTCGCGCGCCTACGAAGCGGCGGGCTCGCTGGCCGAGGAGCTGCCCTACTGGGGCTGGCTCGACGATGGCCGCACCTGCCTCACCCGTTCGGGGGAACTGATCGCGGCGGGCCGGATAGCACCGGCGATCACGGACGGCCGCACGCCGGAGCAGATCGACCGGGTGCTGGGTCTGTGGCAGCGGCTGCTGTCCGGGCTCGGTCCCGATGCGCGCCTGTCCTTCCACACGCTCCGGCGTCCACCGCGCAGCCCCGAGACGACCGTAGGGAGCGGCTCCGGGATCGCGTCCCTTTCGGCCCGGAAGCGCCGGGCGTTCCTGGCCGAGCGCGTCCAGAGGCTTGACGCCTACGTTGTCTGGTCCTTCGCCTCCGGCCTGCGCGCGGCCTCCCGGCGCTCCAGAGCGGGATTCCTCTCCCGGCTCACGGGGTGGAAGAAGCGCCGGAGAAGCGCGCCAACCTATCTGACCTCGGAGATCGAGGCGGCGGCGGACCGGTTCCGCGCCATGATCGACGCGGGCCGCTCGCTCGTGGCCGAGCATACGCCGGTCGAGATGATGGGAGCCCTGGAGGCGTCCCGCCTTCTCTCCGAACTCGTCAACCGGCCCGGCACGATCTGGGACGGCGCTACGGGCAGCGGCATGAACTGGCGGCTCGCGGTGTCGGAGCTTGAAGCCGAGCGGTCGCACCTGAGGCTCGACGGCGAACCCGTGATCCTCTACTCGCTGCTGTCACCGCCCGGGCAGGCGCACGCCAACCTCCTCCGGGACCTCTACTGCCTCAATGCCGTGACGACCGTTTCGCTCGAATGGCGGCCGTGGACGGTGGAGGCGGCGCGGCGCCGGATCCGGAGCGCACAGCGCCACTACTTCTCGCGCCGCTACTCGATGATGGCGCACGCGCAGGACGCCC
>VYAQ01000219.1 GCA_009844885.1 Gemmatimonadota bacterium | reverse complement strand
GGCGGGCAGCCCGCGGCGGGCCAGGCGGGCGCCACGCAGAGCCCGCGGATCGCCATGGAGGTGGACACGACCGCGATCCACGTGGGCGACCGGGTTGCGGTCCGCCTCTCGGTGGACTATCCGGACGGTTGGGCCGTGGTATGGCCCGATTCGTTGGACATCTCGCCCTTCGAGGTCTTGGACTACGTCGTTGCCGGGCCGGAGGCCGTGGCGGGGGGCGGCGGGACGCGTGCCGCGGCGACGCTCACCGTCACCAGCTTCGAGCTGGGCGAACTGGAGATTCCGCCGATCGAAGTCGCGGTGGCCGATCCGGGTGGCACGGTTCAGGTACTGTCCACCGATCCGTTCCGCATCGGGGTGGAGAGCGTCGGCCTGGACGAGTCCGGCGACATCCGCGAGATCAAGGGGCCGCTGTCGATTGCGCGGAACTGGTGGATGCTGGCGCCCTGGCTGCTCCTGGTTGCAGCGGTGGGGGCGGGGGCCGTGTACATGCGCCGCCGCGCGCGGACCCGTCCCGTGGCCGAGGTCGAGAAGCCGAAGGTGCCGCCGCGCCCGTTCCACCTGGTGGCGCTGGAGGCGCTCGACGAGTTGGAGGGGTCGTCGTGGCTGGAACGCGGGCAGGTCAAGCGCTGGCACGTGCGGGTGTCGGAGATCATCCGCACCTACGTGGAGGGGCAGCTCGAGGTCCCGGCGCTTGAAATGACGACGGGCGAGGTCGTGGCGGGGCTTCGCGGCGCGGCGCTCGGCGGGCGCGTGACGGAGGCGTTCCATGCGTTCCTGGCCCGCTGCGACCTGGTGAAGTTCGCGAAGCTGCGCCCGGGCGCGGACGAGTCAAGGGAGCTGCTGGGCGTGGCGCGCTCGCTGGTGCAGATGACCAGCGGGGCGGGTGGAGACGACTCATGATCTTCCGCTTCGAGGATCCCTGGATGCTGCTCCTGCTGGGCATCGTCCCGTTGCTGGGCTGGTGGTACGCGTCGCGCGGAAGGACGCGCCAGGGATCGCTCACGTATTCCGACGTGGATGGGCTCCTGCGTGCGCACGGAGGCGATGGGCGGTGGCTGCAGCACCTGCCGGCGATGTTGCGCGGCCTGGCGCTGGTTTGTCTCATTGTGGCATTCGCGCGCCCCCAGACCGGGGTCACCGGCGAGAATGTCGTGTCGGAAGGGATCGACATCGTGCTGGCCCTCGATGTCTCCAGTTCCATGCTCGCCGAGGACCTGGCGCCGAATCGGCTGGAAGCGGCCAAGGCCGTGGCGGCGGACTTCGCGGCGGGCCGGGTCAACGACCGCATCGGGCTGGTGATCTTCGCCGGGAAGGCCTTCACCCAGGCGCCGCTCACGCTGGATCATTCCGTTGTGGTGTCGCTGCTGGCGGAACTCGAGGTCGGGATGATCGAGGATGGCACCGCCGTGGGCATGGGGCTGGCCACGGCGGTCAAGCGGCTGCAGGCCAGCGAGGCTGCGTCGAAGGTGGTGGTCCTGCTGACCGACGGGCGCAACAACCGGGGCGAAATCGATCCGGTCACGGCGGCGCAGGCAGCGCAGGCGCTGGGTGTGCGCGTCTATACCATAGGGGCGGGCGCCAGGGGGATGGCCCGGGTACCGGTACCCGACGGGTTTGGAGGCACGCGCTACGTAACGACCCGGGTCGATGTGGACGAGCCGGCATTGAGGGCGACCGCGGAGACGACCGGAGGGCGGTACTACCGGGCGACGGACCGCGAGAGCCTGGAGGCCATCTACGAGGAGATCGACGAACTGGAAACGACCGAGATGCTTGTCGAGAACTTTACGAGCTTTGGCGAACGCTTCACCTGGCCGCTGATCCTGGGAATGATCTTCCTGCTGGCCGAGATCGTCCTGGGGCGCACCTGGCTGAGGACGCTTCCCTGATGTTCCGCTTCGGTGCCGCTCTCGCCCTGTGGGCGCTGGTCCTCGTGCCGCTGCTGGTTGGGCTGTACTGGTACGCCGGCCGGCGCAGCCGGGTCCTGATGGACCGATTCGGCGACCACGACCTCGTGGGGCGCTTGCGGGCCACGGTGAGCGTCACCGCCGTCCGCTGGAAGGGGGCGCTTGTGCTCGCGTCGGTCGCGGCGCTCGTGTTCGCGGTGGCCCGTCCCCAGTTCGGCACACGCGTCGAGACGCTGCGCCGGCAGGGACAGGACGTCATGGTGGCCCTCGACGTTTCGCGCTCGATGTACGCCGGGGACGTTGCGCCCAACCGCCTGGAGCGCGCCAAGATCGAGATCGGCAGGATCATCCAGCGGCTGGACGGCGACCGCATCGGACTGGTGGCGTTCGCGGGCGACGCCTTCGTGCAGAGTCCGCTCACGGCCGACTACGGCGCGGCCATGATGTTCCTCAGCGCGATGGACCCGACCCTGATGTCCACGCAGGGAACCGATCTCGCCAGGGCCATCACGGTGTCCATCGAGGCCCTGGAGGAGACACCGCCCGAGAACCGGATCATCGTCATCGTCACCGACGGGGAGGATCACGAGGGCGGGCTTGCGGAAGCCATCGCGGCGGCGACCGAGGCCCGGACCACGGTCCACACCGTGGGGGTGGGGTCGCCGGAAGGCGTGCCGCTGCCCGATGTGGACGGGGTCGAGGCGCGGGGCAGATTCCGCCGCGACGATCAGGGCAATGTGATCACCACGCGCCTGAACGAGACCGCACTCCAGGACATCGCCATGCAGACGGGTGGCGACTACCACCGCGTGGGGCAGGGTGCGGGCGGCCTGGGCCGGCTCCTGGAGAGGATCGGAGACGGCGGCCGGGAAGTGGAATCACGTGAGGTCACGCAATTCGAGGAGCAGTTCCAGATCTTTCTCGGGGCGGCGTTGCTTCTGCTCGTCGTGGAGGTCATCGTGCCGGGAAGGCGAAGGCGTCGGACCGCAGGACTGGAGGAAGCATCGTGAGTATCCGTCGCTTGCGCGGTGAGGGTGGGGCCGTCGGGTGGCGGGGAGCAGCCGCTTGGGGAGCCGCTGCCCGGCTCGTTCCGTGGGTGGCCGTCCTGGCGGCAGTCGTGACGATCCCTGGGCCGGCCCGCGCCCAGGAGGGTCGCCGTGAGGTCGAGGCGGGCAACCGGCTCTACGACGAGGGACGCTTTCAGGAGGCGCACGCCCGCTACCTGGAGGCGCTCGAAAAGGTGCCGGGACTGCCGGTCGCGCGCTTCAACGAGGGCAGCGCGCTCTACCGGAGCCAGGAGTTCCAGCGCGCGATGGAGGCCTTTCTCGAGGCGGCCGAGGGCGCCGATCCGGAGTGGCAGGCGGACGCCATGTACAATCTCGGGAACGCGCTGATCCGGCAGCAGCAGCCGGGGCCGGCGGTCGAGGCCTACAAGCAGGCGCTGCGTCTGGATCCCGGCGACCAGGACGCCAAGCACAACCTGGAGTTGGCGCTGCAGCAGCTCGAGCAACAGCAGCAGCAACAGGGCGGCGAGGGCCAGGAGGGCGACGACCAGAACCAGGACCAGCAACAGCAGCAGGGGGAGAACCAGCGCCAGCCCCAGAGCGACCAGGAGGGCGAACAGCAGAACGACCCCTCGCAGGGTGAAGACGGACAGCAGCAGCCCCAGCCGCAGGACGGCTCGCCCGAAGGCGAATCGCCGCCGGAGGACCAGCGGGAAGGGGAGGGCCAAGCGGAGATGCCGCCCCCCCAGATGACACCCGAGCAGGCCGAGCGACTGCTTCAGGCGATCACCGAGGATCCCGGAGAGGTGAACCGGAAGGCGGCTCAGGCGCGAGGTCGGCGCCCCAGGAGGGACTGGTAGGATGAGGGCGGCGATTCACGGCGACGCAAGCGTACGGCGTGTCGCGAAGGCAGCCGTTCACGATCACGGTCGTTTCCGCAGGCGAGGAGGGGCGGTAGGGTGACTGGCGGATCGCGATTCGCGACGGGCGCGAGGTGGTCGGGCTTTCTCGGCCTATGGATGACCGCCCTTGGCCTGCCCGTTGCCGCTCTTGCACAGGACGTCGGTGCGCGCGCCTTCCTGAGCGCTCCCCAGGTTGGGGTCGGGCGCCAGTTCGTCCTGAATGTGGAGGTTTCGGGCACGCAGCAGCTCGACGCCGATCCCGTGCTTCCGGACATGGAGGATTTCGCCAGCTTCCTGAGCGCGGGGACTTCCACGTCGATCCAGATCGTGAACGGCCGGACGTCCATGGCGATCACGTATCAGTACCGCTTCCAGGCGCTGACGGAGGGGACCTTCGAGATCGGGCCGGTGAGCGTCACGGTCGGGGACGAGGTGGTGCAGACGGAGCCCGTCACGCTGGTGGTGTCCGACGCCCCGCCACCGCCCGCTGCCGGCGTCGACCCGGCAGATCCCGGCGCCGCCATCGGTCCTGACGATCTCTTCCTCGAGACCCGGGTTTCCAGCAACCGCGTCTTCGAGAACGAGCCCATCATCGTCGAATACCGGATCTTCACACGGGTTCCGGTGCAGTCCTATGCGATCACGACCCTTCCGCAGGCGACGGGCTTCTGGACCGAGGAGCTGGAACAGCCCGCCGCACCGCAGGCGGAGCGGGTCGTGCGGAACGGCAGCGAGTACCTTACGGCCACCGTGCGGCGGGTGGTCCTCTTCCCTACGGGGCCGGGCTCGAAGACGCTGGACCCTCTGAGCGTCGAGGCTCAGGTGCGGGTGCGTGAACGGAGCGTTTTCGATCCCTTCAGCGACATCTTCGGGCGCTCGAGCCTATTCGATCAGCGGGTGCCGGTGGTGGTGGCCTCGAGGCCGGTCACCCTGGAGGTCCTGCCGCTGCCGTCGGCGGACCGGCCGCGATCGTTTGCCGGACACGTGGGGACGCTCGGCGTCTCGGCATCGGTGGACCGCGCCGCCGTCGAGACCAACGAGGCGGTGACCTTGACGGTGGAGTACTCCGGTACCGGCAACCTGCGGACCCTTGCGCCGCCCGAGATCGATTTCCCGGTCGAGTTCGAGACGTTTCCGCCCGAGACCAGCGAGCGCATTTCGGAGGGCGGCGGAAGCCTTCAGGGCAGTCGCAGCTTCGAATACGTGCTGATCCCGCGGGTTCCCGGCGAGCTGATCATCCCCGGGATTGAGATCGCGTACTTCGATCCCGCCTCGCGGCAATACGGCAGCGCTCGTTCCGAGCCGCTGGAGATCAGCGTCACGGGCGACGCGGTGGAGGGAGACGTTGCCGGTGCCGTCCCGACGGCTGTCGAGACGATCCGCGACGAGATCCGCTTCATTCACGTCGGCACGCCACGGTTCCGCAGAGTGGGCCTGCCCGTGTACGCGACCGGTGTCTTCTGGCTGGTGCTGCTGGTGCCGCTTGCCGCGGTGGGGGGAGCGATGGTGTTCCGGCGGCACCGCGACCGGCTCGAGGGCGATGTGGCCTACGCCAGGGTGAGGAGGGCGGGCCGAATGGCGAAGAGACGGCTGGCGCGCGCACGGGGTCTCGCGGGCGGTGACCCGCGGGAGTTCTACGCGGAGGTCGCGGGAGCGCTTCAGGGACTGCTGGCGGACAAGCTCAACATCGCCGAGGCGGGACTGGTCCGGGAGGAAGCGGGACGGATGGCGGTGCGGCGCGGCGCATCGCCGGAAACGCTGGAGCGCCTCTTCGCGTGTCTCGACGACTGTGACCGGCAGCGGTTCGCGCCCGCCGGCACGGACAGGGAGTCACCGGAGCGCGTGCTCGAGCGCGCAGCGGGCATCATGGAAGATCTCGCCCGGGAGTTGTCGCGATGATCGGGGATGTGGGAGCCGTCGCGGTGAAGCGCCGTGCCCTGCGGAGCCGGGCCTGCGCGCTCCTCGCGGCCGTCGCGCTCCTGGCCGCCGCCCCAAGCCTGCCCGCCGTGCCCGTCCTGTCCGTCCTCCCCGCGGCCCTGAGTGCCCAGCAGGCGCTCTTCGACGAGGGCAACCGCCTCTACCAGGAGGGCGACTTTGCCGCTGCCGCGGAGAATTACCGCGCCGTGGTGGAGGGCGGCTTCGAGTCGGCCGAAGTCTACTACAACCTCGGCAACGCACACTTCCGTCTTGGCGATGTCGCGCACGCCGTCCTCAACTATGAGCGCGCGGCCCTGCTGGACCCCGCGAACGAGGACGTCCAGGCGAACCTGGCGCTGGTCAACCGGATGCTGCAGGACAGGATCGAGCCCCTGCCCCGCTTCTGGGTGCTTTCCGTGTTCGAGTGGTGGATGGCCCTCGTGCCGCGTGGATGGCTCGAGGCGCTGGTCGCGGTCTGCTACATCGTGCTGGGCTCGACCACCGTGGCGCTGGTGCTGGACCGTTCCGGCGGGAGGCGCGCCAGGGCGTTGCGCAGGATCGCGTACGCAGGCGCAGTGGGAACCGCGGTCCTCGGGGGAACGCTCCTGGTCCGCGAGGCCGGGTGGGCGCTTCCGGAGCAGGCGATCGTGATGGCGGCGGAGGCGCGCGTGCTGAGTGCTCCGTCGGAAGAAGGGGGACTGACGGTCTTCACGCTCCACGAGGGCACCAGGGTGAGAATCGATCGGCGGGCGGGAGAGTGGGCCGAGATCGTGCTGGCGGACGGCAAGGTCGGCTGGTTGCCGCTGGAGGCTCTGGAGGAGATCCAGGGCCGGCCGGAGTCGGGTTGACGCCCGCGTGCTCGTGAACGGGTGTCTTCTACTTGGCCAGATAATCCAGCCGGGTAGCTAACGAACGCTGAACTGGATCCGGAATGTGCGGCCGGGTTGGGGGAGGCCGCACTGGTCCAGGACCACGGAGTCGCCGAGGTTGGCCACGCTCACGGCCCCGTCCACCGTGCGCCTCAGTCCGCCGCGCCCGGCCACGAGCACTTTCCGCGCCTCCAGATCCAGGGTGGCGCTGGCGTCCATTCGCTCGAGACCGGTGACTTCGACGTTCTGGCAATACTGAACCCCCCGGAACCTGAGAAAGCCGTTGACGGTGACTTCCCTCGGGACAATGACACCCAGATTGAGCGTGCCCGAAACAGCCGGTGCGTACTCCGCCCTGTAGTCCTCTCCCGGCACCCCGGGATCCTGGATACGGACCCGTTGCAGCGTCAGGCCACCGCCGAAGGTGAAGGCGCCCCGGGTTCCCGCCGTGATCACCTCCAGCCCGGTAGACCGCACCTCGTCGCGGTTGACTCTCTTGAAACGGGGCCCTTCCGTGGTCACCGTGCTGCTGCGCACGATTCCATCCCTTAGCCTGTGGTGAAAGCCGACCATCTGCAGTCGCGTTGCGCCGGCGCTGATCGTGACCCCGGCCTCGCCGGCGACGAGGCTCTCGGGCCGCAGTTCGGGGTTGGGCTCAAACCGGCCCAGCGCTCCCGAGTACAGTTCCCGTAGCGATGGGAAGCGCGTGCGCCGGCTGAGCCCTGCGTGATAGAGAGCGTTTCCGCCTGATCCCGAGCGGGTGATCCCGGTCCGCATTCCCCAATCCCAGAGGGTGCCCAGCGGCGGCTTGTCTCCCGAGCGCGGCGTGTTCGACCCGTCCACCGAGGCCCCGAGGGTCAAGCGTGTATCGCCGCTTCGACCCTCGATGCCCCCCGCTCCGATCTCCAGTTCACCCCCGAGACTCCACAGACGTTGCTGGTATTCGAAGGTCGCGCCGGACGCGAAGGTCTCGGTGTGGCGGACATCGGAGACGGTCAGCGCGCTGCGTATGTCGGTCCCGGTGTTGAACAGATGGTCTCCCAGGATGCGGCCCGTCAGGGTTGAGGTCTCGCCGGTCTCGCCATCGACGACGGTTCGATACGCCGCGGTTGCGTACTCGTCGATCTCGGTGGTCGAGCGGTTCATGCCCAGATTGGCCTGCAGGTCGATCACACCGGAGCCGGTAGTGCGCCTGCCGGTACCCCCGGACAGCGTCATGAACAGGTGCGACTGGTGTGGGTAGCGCCAGAGCCGGGGGTCTTCGACATGGGCCTCCGGCGGTACCCCGCGCTCGAGTTCGGCTGCGCTGACCAGGGTCGACAACCAGGCACCGTCGTCTCCGCGGTAGCGGGTGGAAAGGAAACCGTCGATCAGCTGCCGGTCGGAATTGAGGCGGCGCCCGTTGGCGTCGGCAAGCAACTCCTGGTTGAGCTCCTCATCCTCGCGGGCCCCGCCCGGCAGCGTCACACCGGGAGTGTCCCGGTACGCGCCGCCGCCGCGCACCGTCCACGTGGAGGCATCTTGCTCCAGGTGCGCGCCGACCGTCGCGCTTGCATTCCTTCCTCCTTCCTGGTCCACGGAGAGGGCTCCGACAAAGGGTGGGACGGGTGCCTCGAGCGACGTGCCCCGTCCGACATCGAATTCGATGGCTCCGCCGAGGACGTTCGGTCCGTGAAGCATCGAGGAGAGGCCGCGCAGGAGCGTGACGTTGCGGAATGCCGTCAGGGGGATCACGGACATGTCGGTACGGTGATCCCATCCCACGGTCAGGGGGATGCCGTCGAGCAGGATGGCGATCTGACGGTCCTCCGCGCCGCGCATGTCGGGCTGCGCCTCGCCGCGCGAGTTCGACCGCACCTGGATCATCGGCATCCGGCGAAGGAAGTCCTCCATGGTTGGCGCGGCGAGAACCCCGGCCGAATCGAGGGAGACTTCGACGGCGCTGGTGCCTCCGGTCGTGGTCGCCGGACGCGGCACCTCTACCCTCAGCCCACGCACCTCCATGACGAGCGTATCGCGCGCGACCGTTGTGGTGTCCTGAGCCGACGCGCCGGCCGCCGTCCCGGCCACGACCAGAACAACGGCGGCGACGACCGGCCGGACATCGATACGGCGAACCCCTCCACGTGGCACGCGGCCATCGATCATGTCCGTCGGTTCATCCCTTCCTGAGATGCTGACGTCGAACGGCGTCGCCCACAGCGTTCGCCGTGATGCCGTATTGACGGTAGATCTCCTGAAACGGGGCCGAAGCACCGAAGCGGTCGATGCCGATTGAAGTGCCTTCGCTCCCCACCCATCGCTCCCATCCCATGGTGCTGCCTGCCTCGAGCGATACCTTCAGTACGTGGCGCGGCAGGATCTGTTCCTGGTAGCTGGCGGGTTGTGCCGAGAACAGGTGCCAACTCGGCATGCTTACGACCCGTATGCCGATGTTTTCGTTGGCCAACTGCTCCCGCGCTTCGAGGGCGATCCCCACTTCGGATCCCGACGCGACCACGACGGCGTCGAGGGCGGAGCCGTCCGGAGCATCCCGCAGCACGTAGGCTCCGCGGTGAAGCTGGTCGGCCGAAGGTCTTCCCGGCCCTCTCTCGATCACGGGTACCGTCTGGCGGGTCAGTGCGAGGAACGACGGCCCCTCCCGATAGGTGAGTGCCGCGCGCCAGGCTTCGGCCGTCTCGGGGCCGTCCGCCGGACGCAGATCCAGAAGGCCGGGAATCGCCCGGAGCGCGGCGAGCTGCTCTATGGGCTGGTGCGTCGGCCCGTCTTCGCCCAGGCCGATGCTGTCGTGGGTGAATACGTAGGTGACGGGAAGCCCCATCAGGGCAGCGAGCCGAATCGAGGGCCGCATGTAATCCGAGAAGATGAGGAAGGTGCCACCGAAGGGATGAATGCCACCGTGCAGCGCCATCCCGTTCATGATCGCTCCCATCGCGTGCTCGCGGACGCCAAAGTGCACGATCCTTCCGCCGGGATTGTCGCGGAGCAAGTCCCCGCTGCCGACGATATCGGTCTTGTTCGAGCCCCCCAGATCCGCGGAGCCGCCGAGCATGGTCGGCAAAGCGCTGGCGGCGCCTTGCAGCACCTTGCCCGAGTGGTTGCGCGTGGCGGTTGCAGGCGCCGACGAAAGGTCCGGCAGCGCCTGGTCCCATCCGTCGGGCAGTTCGCCCGCCATCACGGCCTCGAACTCGGCGGCAAGCTCGGAGAAGTCGGCGCGGTACGCTTCGAATCGACGCGTCCAGGCCTCCTGATGCGCTGCCCTGCCGGCTGCCGCGCGGCGCCAATGCTCGAGGGCGGCAGGCTCCACATGGAAGGGCTCCAGCGACGGATACCCGATGTTGCGCTTGGTTGCCTCGATTTCGTCGAGGCCGAGCGGTGCGCCGTGGGTGGCCGCGGTGCCCGCCATATTGGGGCTTCCTTCGGCGATGGTGGTCCGCAGGACAATCAGTGACGGACGCTCGGTCTCGGCCCTGGCGGCCAGGAGTGCGGCATCGATGGCATCCAGATCGGTGCCGTCTTCGACCGTCACGGTGTGCCAGCCATACCCCTGGAAACGTTGGGACTGGTCGGTCACGGTGGCCAGATCGGTCCCGCCCTCGATCGTGATGCGGTTGTCATCGAAGATCCAGGTCAGCTTGCCGAGTCCCTGGTGCCCCGCGATCTCGGCGGCCTCGTGGGAAATCCCTTCCATCAGGTCGCCGTCCGAGCACAGCGCATAGGTGCGGTGACCCACGACGTCGTGGCCGGGCCGGTTGTAGCGATTCGCGAGCCAGCGCTCGGCCAGCGCCATTCCGACCGAATTGGCGACGCCCTGGCCCAGGGGACCGGTCGTGGTCTCGACGCCGGGCGTGTGCCCGTACTCGGGGTGGCCGGGCGTCCTGCTGTCCCACTGCCGGAAACGCCTGATGTCGTCCAGCGTCAGATCGTACCCGGTCAGGTAAAGGAGACTGTAGATGAGCATGGACGCGTGGCCGGCGGAGAGCACGAACCGGTCGCGGTCCAGCCAGCCCGGGTCGCGGGGATTGTGCCGGAGGTGCCGGGTCCAGAGGGCGTAGCCGACGGGGGCCAGCGCCATGGGCGTGCCGGGATGCCCCGAGTTGGCCTCCTGGACCGCGTCCATGGCCAGTGTCTTGATCGTGTCGATTGCAAGCTGTTCGATGGTCGTGGACGTGCCCGCGGCCAGGGGCATGGCTCAGCCTCGCTTTTTGTTGATCACTGGACTCTTGCGGCTTCCCTCGCGACGACGAAGTTCAGCAGCCGATCCCTGACGTGGATGACGCGCCGGACCTCCATCCCCGCCAGGTGGCGCGCCACGTTCTCTTCGGCGCGGGCAAGGGCCGCCAGGGCCTCCTGGTCGGCGCCCGCCGGCGCGGCCACCGTGCCACGCACCTTCCCGTTTACCTGCACCGCGATACGGACCTGTTGCTCCACCGCCTTCGCGGGATCGAACGTCGGCCAGTTGGCGCCCTCGAAGATGCTCCCGCGGTGTCCCAGCCGCTGCCACAGTTCCTCGGCCATGTGGGGCGCGAAGGGCGCGATCAGGGGCACCAGGGGCTCGACTTCGGCCCGGCAGGGAGTGCGTCCGCCGGCCCGCGCCGCGTTCAGGTATTCCATCAGGGCGGCGATCGCCGTGTTGTAGCGCAGTTCGGCGATCTGCCGTGTCGCCTGCTTGATCGCGCGGTGCAGCTTTCGCTCCAGGTCCGCGTCCGGGGCGCCGTCGCGAAGTTCGCCGTCGCGCGGCACGACCGACTCCCAGAGCCGGTGCAGGAAGCCGTGCGGGCCGGAGATGCCTCGATCCTGATAGTCGCCGCCGGCCATGAAGGGCCCCAGGAACATGAGGTACACGCGGAAGGTGTCGGCCCCGTACCGCTCGATGATCGGGTCGGGGACGATGACGTTGCCCTTGCTCTTGGACATCTTCGCGCCCTCCCGGATGATCAGCCCGTGAGCGCGGAACTGATCGTAGGGCTCCTCGAAATCGAGCCACCCCATGTCGTGCAGCGCCATGACGACGAAGCGGGAGTAGAGCAGATGGAGCACGGCGTGCTCGTTTCCGCCGATGTACGTGTCGACCGGCAGCCAGCGCCGGGTGATGTCGCGGTCGAAGGGACGGTCGTCGAAGTCCGTGGACGGGTATCGGAGGAAATACCAGGCGCTGTCCAGGAAGGTGTCCGACACGTCGGTCTCGCGGGTCGCGTCCTTCCCGCATTTCGGACAGGGCACTTCGTACCATTCGCGCACCCTGGCCAGCGGACTGACGCCCGAATCGTCGGGACGGAAGTCGTCGACTCTCGGCAGCAGGACGGGCAGATCCTTTTCGGGGACGGGGACGGCTCCGCACTCGTCGCAATGGATGATCGGGATGGGCGGACCCCAGTACCTCTGGCGCGAGATGCACCAGTCGTGCAGGCGGTAGTTGACCTGCGCCTCTGCGAGCCCGCGGGCCGCCAGGTCGGCCGTGATGGCCCCTTTCGCTTCGGACGGACGCATCCCGTCGTAGCGGCCCGAATTCACCAGCGTGCCCCGGGGGAACTCGTACGCGATTTCGAGCGGGGTGTCGGCGTCGTCGCCATCGTCGGCGACGACCCGGACGATGGGAAGACCGTATGCCGCTGCAAAATCGAAGTCGCGTTCGTCGTGTCCGGGCACCGCCATGATGGCGCCGGTCCCGTATCCCATGAGCACGTAGTCGGCGATCCAGACAGGCACCGGCTTGCCGGTCGCCGGATTGAGGCAGTAGCCCCCGGTGAATACCCCCGTCTTGTGCTTCTCGATCTTCTGGCGAGCCACCAGATCCATCGCCTTTGTGCGCGACCGGTAGGCGTTCACGCGGTCCCGGCACTCGTCCGAGGTGACCGAATCCACCATGGGATGTTCGGGAGCCAGGACCATGTAGGTGGCACCGAACAACGTATCCGGGCGCGTGGTGAATACGGGGATCAGGGGACGCTCACCGCTGCCTGTGCCGTTGTCGCTCTCGCCCAGGACCGGGAACCGGATTTCCGCGCCCTGCGAGCGCCGGATCCAGGCCCGCTGGGCCTTGCGAGTGGTATCGGACCAGTCCAGGTCGGGCAGATTGTCCAGCAGGCGCCCCGCATACTCGGTGATCTTCAGGAACCACTGGCGGATGAAGCGCTGCTCGACCGGAGTGCCGCACCGTTCGCACGCGCCGACGACGACCTGCTCGTTGGCCAGCACGGTCATGTCCCTGGGGCACCAGTTGACCGGCGCCTCCTTCTGCTCGGCGAGGCCGTGTTTGAAGAACTGCAGGAACAGCCACTGGGTCCACTTGTAGTACTCCGGCGCGGTGGTGTCGACGGTGTGATCCCAATCGAACATCCCCCCCATCCGCCTGAGCTGGCGGGTGAAGTTGGCCACGTTGGCCGGAATGAGGTCCATGGGGTGGACGCCGGCCTTCAGGGCGAAGTTCTCGGAGTGGATTCCGAACGCGTCGAAGCCGATCGGCTCGAAGACATCGTGACCCTGCAGGCGCTTGAAGCGACCGTGCACGTCCGCGCCGGTGAAGGCGTAGATGTTCCCGACGTGCAGCCCCTCGGCCGAAGGGTACGGGAACATCATCAGGTTGAAAAACGGCCGTTCCGCTGTGCGCAGTTGCTCCAGCGTAAAGGAGTTGGTTCCGTCACGATCCCATTTGGCCTGCCACCTGCTCTCCAGAGTGGCTGGATCGTATGTCCTGTCGGCTTCCGTGGACATCTGTCGCTGCGGTCGAAGGATGACGTTGCCCGGTATGCGGCCCAACCTTAAAAGCTAACAGCACGTGCGGGCTTGCAGTCCGACCCCTGTTGGCCGGCTCCTGTCAGCCCGGCGTCTCCCGGGGGCTCCCCGAGGGCAGGAGTTCGAACGGATCGGCGACCGTGGGTATCCGGCTCCTGAGTTCCTCGATGGCCTCCCTGAGCGAGCCACCGCTGCGGCCCACATGCGCGTCGAAATCCGGGAGGCGGTGATAGTAGCGCATCCGGCTGAGGAGAGTGGCGTTGTTCAGCGGGGTGGTGTCGAAGCCCGAGAAGGTGAGTGCCCGCAGGTGCGGACGGACCTCCTCGCGGAAGCGGCGCATATGCCGGGCGAAGACCGCCTCGCGTCGCCCGAGCTTCTCGGGGGCCGTCGTGGCCGTGTCGCCATACACCCCCTCGAGCTCCGCAACGAGGCCGTCGATGAACACCGAAAACCGCTGCACGTCGCGCCATCGGTCGCGGGCGCGGGTGCACCAGACGGTGTCCGCACCCCCACCCGGACGCGTACAGAAGAACTCGGCCGCGCCGGTCCTTCCCACCCAATTGGCAAAACTCTCGTTGAAGCGCACCTGTCCGGGAACGAAGAGGTGGTTGTGGGAAAGTTCGTGGATGATCGTCGCTACGAGTTCCACTTCGTCATACCGCACGACGGTGGAGAGCAGCGGATCCGAGAACCACCCCAGGGTGCTGAACGCGGCTGTGGGCCGGAGGTAGGTGTCGAGTCCCTCTTGCTCGAGTTTCCGTTGCTCGTCGAGCGCGTCGTCGAGCGAGAAGAACCCCCGGTAGGGGACGTGTCCCACCACGGGGAACCACCAGGTCCGCGACTCGAGTCTGTCCCGATAGGCGGCGGACAGGACCATCGCGAGAGTGTCGCTCTCGAGCTGCGTGTAGGTGGTATAGCTGTCGCCGACGTCCAGACCCAGCGCGTTCATCGCAAACTCGCGGGCTTCGCGCGCAAGCGTGAGCTTGCCGCGGGTGCGCTCATCCGTGGCCGGGTCCAGAATCACATCGGGAATCGGTTGGCGGGCACGAAGGATCTTGGCCTCCGCCCAGCCGGCCTTGATCACGTACATCGGCGAGCACGCCGTGCCCTGCAAGAGCACCGCGGCCAGCACGACGAGTCCGCCAGCGGCCGCGAGCCGTCTCGCCCGCGGCCGCCTTCGTGCCTTCCCGTTCACGCCACGCGTCACGCCCGGCAACGCTACCTTCCGCCGCCCAGATTCCGGATCAGCGGTATCCCGCCCTCGGTGGGCACGTACACCAGCGACCCCTCGGGCATCTGTGCCAGCTGCTGGATGTAGAAGAAGGTCAGGTACTCCTGCGACAGCCCTTCGGTAATGATCTGCTGGGCCTCCGCGATTCCCTTGGCTTCCTCGGCCTGCTGGCGCGCCTGTTCCTGGATGATCTGCGTCTGGAATTCCTCGGCGGCGACCTGCTGCTCGCGTTCCAGCTTCTGCTCGATCGCCTCGCGTACCCGGGGCGGCGCCTGGATGTCGCGCACGAAGACATCCACGACCTCGATCCGGTCGCCCGCCTTGGCCTGGATCTCCTCCTTCATGCTGATCGCCACCTCACGGCGGTCCGGCGAGAAGATCTCGTTGATGGACTTGGTAGCCACGGCGTCGCGGACACCATTGCGGACGGCGTTGAGTACGATGCTGCGCTTGATCTGGGTCTCCGACCCGATACGCTGATAGAGGTCGGGGGCGTTGCCGCCGTTGATCTCGAACAGGATCGACACCTCGAGCGCAACATTGAGCTGCTCCGAGGTCTGGGCCTCGATCTGCTCGACACCGCCCTGGGCCGGGAAGGACTGCTCGCGGATGGACATCCGTTCCACGGAGGCGAACGGATTCACGACGTGCAAGCCCTGGTTGAGAGCCACGGGATCGACGCGGCCGAGGAAGTGCTTGACCCCCACTTCGCCGACGCGGACCATCACGACGGCGTTCAGGAATGTGAGACCGACCCCCACGAACATGATGACGTACCCGGCCAGCTTGGTCGGGACTTTCCCGCCGTCGCTCGGGAGGGATCGGACGATGGCCCCGATTGCGATCAGGACGATGGCGATGGCTGCGAAACCCATTTTGGTGTTCCTTTCCTGGAATGGTGTGACGGGTATCCGGTGTGTTTCCTTAGTTGAATATGTGTGATTCCACTACGTGTCGCGCCGTCCGGGCCGTCACCGGAACCGGCGCCGGCCGTGCAGAAGCGAACCAGGGAGGCCATCAAGTGAGAACCGCGGCGTCGGAACATCGTCTCGAAGGGAAGGTGGCGATCGTCACCGGGGCTTCGTCCGGGATCGGCCGGGCGGTCGCGTACGCATTGGCTCGGGAGGGTGCCGCGGTCGTACTCGCGGCTCGGCGCATCGAGCGTCTCGAGGCGGATGTCCGCGAGTTGAGCGCAGCCGGGGCCCGGGCCCTCGCCGTCGCCGCCGACGTGACCCGGATGGCCGACATGCATGCCGTCGCGGACGCGGCCGGCACGGCCTTCGCGCGAATCGACATCCTGGTGAACAACGCGGGGATCATGCCCCTGTCTCCACTGGCGGAAGGCCGCGTGTCGGACTGGACCCGAATGGTGGACGTCAACGTCAACGGCGTGCTGCACGGGATCGGGGCGGTGCTGCCGATCATGCTGGAGCAGGGGACGGGTCACATCGTCAACATCGGGTCCGTGGCCGGCCGCCGACCCTTCCTGGGCGGAACCGTGTACTGCGCCAGCAAATTCGCCGTGCGCTGCATTTCCTGGGGTCTCCACCTGGAGCTGGGCGCCAGCCACGGCATTCGCTCCACCGACATCCAGCCGGGTTATGCCGAAACCGAGCTGATCGATACTCTTCCGGACGCTGCGGCTCGGGAGGCCTGGAATGAGCGATGGGCCGACAAGAAGCCGCTGGAGGCGGAGGATGTTGCGCAGGCGGTACTGTACGCCGTGACGACACCGCCGCACGTGTCGGTCAGCGAAGTGCTGGTGCGGCCGCTGGACCAGCATTCGTGATCCCATTCGGAACTGTTGTGGTTGTTGAACTTACGGGATTCTGCGGGCGGTTTCCCGCCGTTCGGTTCCCGCCGAGTCGATTTCAGCCCCGCGCCCTCCGGCGGCTCCGGATCGCCTGCCTGAGTTGGGCCTGGTCGGGCTGTTGATAGCAGCGCAGCACCGTCTTGGCCGCCTTCCAGCCTCCGAGCTCGCAGAGCACCTTCAGCGGCAGGTCCATCAGGTCGCTGGCGAACTTCCGCCTCAGCGAGTGCCACCCCCTGCCGCGCTTCGGCTCCAGTCCCGCGAGCCGCTCGGCCCGCTTCCACCAGAAGCGGATCTGCGGGAAGCCCACGCACTCCGAGGGATTCCGGGTCGCAGGCAGCACCGGCGCGTCCGCGCCAGCGGGGTGGTGCGTTCGCGCCTCCTCAAGGGCTTCCATGGCTTCGGGCGTCAAGGGCGTCGTGTGCTC
>VYAQ01000070.1 GCA_009844885.1 Gemmatimonadota bacterium | reverse complement strand
GTGCTGACCCCGGATGTCGTTGAGCGTCCCGTCCCACGTCTCGCCCACGACCGGAAGCGCCGCGAGCCACGGCCCCGGCCCCCGTTCGACGCCCTTCGCCACTCCCCACCGGATCACCGCATGATGCACCACCCCCACGCTCAGCGTGTTCGTGATCATCACCGGGCCCTCCATGATGCCCGAATCGCGCACCCAGGTCGTGCCCGTCATCTCGCCGTCGCCATTGAGCGTGAACCACGCCGCGTACACCGGGTCGGGCTCCTCTCGCCCGCGCGGCCACACCGCCGTGACGCCTGTCCGCACCGGGCCCTCGCCGATCACCAGACGCCCGCGCCCGCGAACGATCGTCGCGTGACCCACCTCGACCCCGGCGACGTCGGTGATCGCGTTAAGCGAACCGGGCGTACCCTCGAAGGGGACCCCGAGGTCGCGCGCCCGCGGCTTCTGCGCCGAGGCCGGTACGGCCGCACACGCCAGCAGAAGCAAAAAAACGCTCCCGAAAACGGGACAAACTGGTAGATTTCCTGTTACACTCACTTTGCGCTCACCTTCTGCTGGATCACTGGAGCCTGCGACTGGCATGACCACTATGAACTGGGGCCGCAACCGTCAAGAGAAAGCGATGGTAGCCGCCGCGATGACGGCCGCGCACTACCTCGCAGCCGCCCTCAAGGCCGGCATGAGCCGGACGGCAATCGAGACCGCGCTCGCCGCAGTGGTCCGCCGATCCGGGATGTCCGAGTTCTGGATCACCGACGAGACCGGTCGCATCGTGTTCGGCTCGGAACCCATGGACTTCGTGTTCCCCAGCGATCCCGACGGGGACAGTCAGGGAGCCCCATTCGCGGCTCTTCTCCAGGGGACCACGGACGTGGTGATCCAGGACCCGCAGCCCCGTGAGCTCGATGGAAAGGTATTCCAGTATGTGGGTGTTGCGGGTGTGGACTGCCCACGAATCATACAGGTTGGCGTGGCCGACCCGGGCTGATCCGTCACGCTCCTCATCCGACTCGGCCCCGCATCGCAACCGACCCCGCAGGGTCCAGCGCCTCGACGACCTCGCCCTCGGAATCGGGCCGCCCCACCAGCGTGATCGGCTCGTCGACGAACAGCGGCGCCAGTGCGCGATAGCGGAAGCTGGTGACCGCGGCCTCGCAGTGCCGGCGAGCCGCATCGAGGAGCAGAAGCGCCGTCAGCGGGCCGTGCACGAGCAGCCCGCGATAGCCCTCCTGGCCGGTCGCGTACGGCTGGTCGTAGTGGATGCGGTGTCCGTTGTAGGTCAGCGCCGAAAACTGGAAGAGCGTGACGGGGGTGGGGAGGAAAGTCTCGGTCCAGGTGGCGGCGGGTGATGTCCCGGGCAGGGCCGCTGGCGCGGGCGTGGCAGCCGACGCGGGCGTGGGAGCCGATGCGCGCGATGTCGCCCGGCGCAGGCCAGCCTCCCGATAGACGATCACCTGCTTCTCCTCCACGTACGCGTGGCCGTCCTGCAGCAGCGTATGGCCGACCGTGACAAAGACGAGGCGGCCGCTCTTCCCCCTCTTCTCCTCCACCTCACGGATGCCCGATCGCAGTTCCGCGCGCGCTCCGATCCGAGCCGGGCGAAGCGAACGCAGCGTGCCGCCCGCCCACATCCGCCGCGGAAGGTCGATTTCGGGCATGAACGCGCCCCGCCGTTCGTGTCCGTCGGGGCCGAGGCCGGACGCGCGGACGGGTCTTTTGAAGTAGAGCCAGTGCCACCCCAGCGGCAGCGGGTCGCCCTCGCCAATGCCGGCCGGGTCCCTGTCCAGTAGAGCCTGCATGGCCTGAGCCGGCCACTGCGACAGAACCTCGGCGCGCACCCGCGTGCTGCGCGGCGGCGAGTTGCCCGTCACGGCCGCTGGCCCGCCCGTTCGAGCACCCGCTTCGCCGCTTCCACCACCGGCCGGTCCACCATCCTGCCGTCGAGCGACACGGCTCCCCCGCCCGCGGCGCGATCCGCCTCGACGATCCTGCGAGCCTCCTCCACCTCCTCGGCCGAGGGCGTGAACACTTCGTGGATGACCGGGATCTGCGCGGGATGGATCGCGACCTTGCCCGCGAACCCGAGTCGGCGGGCCTTTTCGGCCTCCACGCGCAGCCGCGTGACGTCGCGAAAGTCGCGCGACGGCATGTCGATCGTGTCCAGCCCGCTCAGGGCCGCGGCGTGGACGACGCGGGACCGCGCGTAGAGGAGCGGCTCCCACTCCGGCTCGGCGCCCAGCTCGGCGGAGAGGTCGAAGCCGCCGAACATGAGTGCCGCGACGGCGGGGGACGCCGCGCCGATTTGCACCGCGTTCTCCAGTCCAGCGGCGGTCTCGATGATGGGAAACAGCGGGACATCTTCGCCCAGGAGCTGTTGGGCGGTGACGATCTCACCCGCGGCCGCGACCTTGGGGATCATGAACGCGTCCGGCCGGGGGCCACCGGTCAGCGACGCCGCGTCGCGTGCGCCCGCCTCCGAGCCCGGGTCGTTGACGCGCACGATCACGGGGGGACGGCGCCCGTGGCCTGGGGCGGCGCCGATCGCGGCCGGTTCCTGCCATTTAGCGAGGAATGCCGCCACCGAGTCCCGCGCGCCCGCTTTCGCCGCCGGTCCGACCGCGTCCTCCAGGTCGACGCAGACCGCATCGGCCCCCGCAACCATGGCCTTGTCGCAGCGGTCCGGGCGGTCGCCCGGGACGAACAGGAGGGAGCGGCAGGGAGGGAACCGGTCAGCCATCAGAACGACCTCGGCATTCCCAGCACGTGCGTCGCCACATGGCTGAGCACCAGGTTGTTGGCCACCGGCGCGACCATGTAGAGCCGCGCCTCGCGGAACTTCCGTTCGATCCCGTACTCCGACGCCATGCCCCAGCCACCGAAGGTGTCCATGGCCACGTTGGCCGCCTTCCAGGCCGCCCGCGACGCCAGGTACTTCGCCATGTTGGGGCCGTGGCCGCGGGTCTCGCCGGCGTCGAATTCGCGGGCGGCCTCGTCACGGACCGCCGCCGCCGCGCGCACGTCCATGTACGCGTCCGCGATCGGGAACTGGACGCCCTGGTTCTCGCCGATCGCCCGGCCGAAGACTTTTCGGGCGCTCGCATAGTCGGATGAGCGGTCGATGAAGTACAGGCCGTCCCCAATGGATTCCGATGCCAGCATAATGCGCTCGGCGTTCATCCCCGACATGATGTAGCGGAACCCCCTGCCCTCCTCGCCGATCCGGTTCTCGGCCGGGACTTCCAGTCCGTCGAAGAACACCTCGCAGCTCTCGTGGTTGATCATGGTGTCGATCGCGCCGACGCGCATCCGGTCGCCGGCATCGCGCAGGTCGACGATGAAGACCGAGAGCCCGCCGGTGCGCTTCTCGACGTCCGAGAGCGGCGTGGTGCAGGCCAGCAGGACCATCAGGTCGGATTGCCGCACGCGCGAGATGAACACCTTCTGCCCCCGGACCACGTACGTATCGCCCCGGCGCTCGGCAAAGGTGCGAATGCGCGTGGTGTCGGACCCGGCGTCCGGCTCGGTCACCGCAAACGCCTGCAGGCGCAGTTCGCCCGCCGCGATCCCGGGCAGCCAGCGCCGCTTCTGCTCGTCGGAGCCGTGCCGCAGCAGGGTCCCCATGGTGTACATCTGGGCGTGGCAGGCCCCCGAGTTCGCGCCCGAACGGTTGATCTCCTCGAGGATCACGCACGCCTCCCGCACCCCGAGCCCCATCCCCCCGTACTCCTCGGGGATCAGGCACGCCAGGTAGCCCGCCTCGGTCAGCGCGTCCACGAACTCGTGCGGGTAGGCGCGC